>NZ_JBFREV010000268.1:0-301 GCF_052114485.1 Cupriavidus sp. KB_39 | reverse complement strand
GAAAAAGCGCCTTCGGGCGCTTTTTCTTTTCCTGCTTCCCCAAGCCGCCAAGCTATCATGGCGCCTTTCCTTCCCCTCGCGCCCGCATGCCGCCATCCAGGGCTTTGCTTCCGGGGTCGGCGATCATCGCCGCCTTTACCCTCCCGCTGCTGGTTTCGAAGCACACGCTTCCGCTCGCCACCTTCTAYGGCGAATGGAYGGCCGGCGTGCTCGGTGTCGCGCTGGTCTGCCTGCTGGCCTTTCGGCGTTCGGCGGACACCCCCCAAGTCCCTTGGATCGTCCTGCTGCCGCTCTGGCTGAT
>NZ_JBFREV010000267.1:0-320 GCF_052114485.1 Cupriavidus sp. KB_39 | reverse complement strand
CGCTCCAGCTGTTCGTCATCGTAGCTTTGATGCGCGTTGTACTTCTCCATCTCGTCGGCACCGTTATTGCGTACGACCACGCCGGTCTCGAATGTCTCGCGGCTGTCGATGACGGCCTTGCGGGCAATGCGTTGCAGCAGGGTCGTGTTAGCGGGCAAGCCGGTGATGCCGATGGCGGCCACGCCCAGCGAGTCAAACAGTGGGCCGCCGCCTTCGGTGTCAGGGGTGAGATACCCCATGTCGAAGGTGTAGGTCACGCCAAGTGCATCGGGATAGCGCATGCCGAGCTTGATGAGGAAGGGAAGCGTGCCGTCGTCAGC
>NZ_JBFREV010000266.1:0-350 GCF_052114485.1 Cupriavidus sp. KB_39 | reverse complement strand
GAACGCCAACTGCTGGGCCAAGCCCTTGAGCGGCAGCGTGGCGGCCAGCGTCGGCCAGTCGTCGGTGAACACGGGCGGCGTGCCGTCATCGGCGGCACTCGGCGCCACGGGCGGAATCGCAGGCGCCAGTTGCACAGCCGGCTGAGCGGGCTGTGCGGCGGCCTCCGGTTCCGGCCGGCGCGCCGGCTTCGACTGTGGTGCGGCGCGGCTGGCGCGCGGCGCGGGTTCGAACGAGTCCGACTCGAAACCGCTGTCGTAGCCGCCGAAGCTCGGGTCATAGCCCGGATCGCTGTCGTACGGGCCGATCACCGGCAAATCGGGGGGCAATTCCTCCCAAGGCGCCCAAGGCG
>NZ_JBFREV010000265.1:0-351 GCF_052114485.1 Cupriavidus sp. KB_39 | reverse complement strand
ATGTGGAAGTCGAGCAGGCTCTTGTCGAGCCGGTCCACCTGCTGTGACGAGTCCTGAATCATCTTCAGGAACACGTGCATGGCCTGCGCCACGCGCTCGTCGAGCGACGATTCGGACAACGCATCGGCGCTCTGGAACGACTCCACCGGCCGCGTGCTGCGGACCGGCGACAGGTTGATCTTCTCGCAGAGCGCCTCATAGACGCTCTTGCCCGGTGCGTCGAGGACGGCGGCAGCGGCGGCGCTATCGGCGGCGCTATGGGTACGTGCGGACAGTTCGTGCTTCTTTTCCATGGGGAAAATCCTCGGGTAACGGGTTACTGGGCGGAGGCGGGAGCCGGGGCGCCGGGGC
>NZ_JBFREV010000264.1:0-352 GCF_052114485.1 Cupriavidus sp. KB_39 | reverse complement strand
TTCCCACTGTCGATGCCTCGCTCAACGCCACGCGCCAGCAGGTGGACCTGACCTCGGTCGGCATCACCCAGTTTCCCAGCCCCGGCCCGTTCACGCTCTACAACGCGAGCGTGCAGGTCTCCTACGCGCTGGACCTCTTCGGCGGGCAGCGGCGCGAACTCGAAGGCCTGCAGGCGGCTGTCGATTACCAGCGCTACGAACTCGAGGCCGCGCGGCTCTCGCTGGCCGCCAATGTGGTGACCGCCGCCATCCGCGAAGCCGGGCTGCGCGCCCAGCTGGCCGATACCGTGGCGATGGCCGACGCGCAGCGCCGCCAGCTCGGCATCATGACCGAGCGCCTCAAGGTGGGCGG
>NZ_JBFREV010000263.1:0-358 GCF_052114485.1 Cupriavidus sp. KB_39 | reverse complement strand
TGCGGGTGGCGGAAAAGGCACAGGATGCCGATGCTTTCGTGCCGTCCTCGGAATTCCCAATCCTGTTCGAGGACGCCTGGCTGCTGATTATCGACAAGCCGGCCGGCGTGGCCGTCCATGGCGGCTCGGGCGTGGCGTTCGGGGTGATCGAGCAGTTGCGCCGCGCGCGGCCCGAGGCGAAGTTCCTGGAACTGGTACACCGGCTGGATCGGGAGACGTCCGGCATCCTGATCCTGGCGAAGAAGCGTTCGGCGCTGGTGCACCTTCACGAGCAGATGCGTGGCACGGGCATGGACAAGCGCTACTTCGCGTGCGTGGCCGGCGAATTCCAGAACACGCGGCAGCACGTCAAGCTCTC
>NZ_JBFREV010000262.1:0-360 GCF_052114485.1 Cupriavidus sp. KB_39 | reverse complement strand
GTCGGGCACGGTGGTCTGGAATCGGTCGGTCAGCGACGATTCCGCCTCGACAACGGCCTCCTCGGGCGCGTGGTACACGAGCGGCATGGTGGAACTCCTCAACACAATGCCGTGATGGTAATGCAAGTGCATTACCTGAGCAATGCAAATGCATTACCGACGGGCCGAAAAAAAGCCCGCGCAGCGACGGGCTTTTTGCAGCGAGACGCTAAAACCTCAAATCTCGAGGTTATCGATCAACCGCGTCGCGCCCAGTTTGGCGGCGGTCAGCACGACCAGCGGTTCGCCGGCGGCGAATTCCTCGCGGGTGGGGGCTTGCAGGTTTTCGCGTTTGCGGATGGACACGTAGTCGGGCTTCCA
>NZ_JBFREV010000261.1:0-360 GCF_052114485.1 Cupriavidus sp. KB_39 | reverse complement strand
CATCGCCACCGGGTCGTGCACGCGCAGCGCGGCGCCGCGCGACACCAGYTCGCGCGCCAGCACCCGCGACGGSGCTTCCCGCATGTCATCGGTATTCGGCTTGAAGGCGAGGCCCCAGATTGCGAAGGTCTTGCCCGTCAGGTCTTCCCCAAAGCGCTTGATGACCTTGTTGGCCAAGACCTGCTTCTGGGCGTCGTTGACGGCCTCCACGGCTTCCAGCACCCGCATCGGCTTGCCGTACGAGGTGGCCGTGCGCATCAGCGCCTGCACGTCCTTCGGGAAGCACGAGCCGCCGTAGCCGGCGCCGGCGTACAGGAAGCTGTAGCCGATGCGCGGGTCCGAGCCGATGCCGAGTCGGAC
>NZ_JBFREV010000260.1:0-360 GCF_052114485.1 Cupriavidus sp. KB_39 | reverse complement strand
AAGGAGGTACCGGCACGATCCGCTCCTGCGGCACATCGTCGATGCGATGGACCCATCTGACCTTCGCCGTCATGCCAGGCTTGTGGATCCGTGGCACCGTGACGCAGCACGTAAAACTGCCACCGCCTTCGTGCGGCCAGATATTCGGGCCACCACGGCCATTGACCTCGAACGCGTAGATGCCCACATCGGTGTGGTTGTATCCAACCATTGACACTGAGATTGGCTCCTCGCCGCAACCGGACACTGCCAGTGRCAATGCTGCTAGCAGGCCGGCTATCCACGCCCGTGGGCGCGCTACTGTGTAAGGCATGACTCTCCTCTTGGAACTGTGGTTACTTGCGCGCCTCGTCGCCCTTC
>NZ_JBFREV010000259.1:0-361 GCF_052114485.1 Cupriavidus sp. KB_39 | reverse complement strand
AGCCGGGTTAGCGCGCACGCAACGTTTTGAAATTACTACGGAAATCCGTGCGGATCAGTCTTCGTCAGATGGGACGTTCTGCCCTGCGGGCACCGCCGGGGCGCGGGCCGGCTGCACTTCCGGGAAGGTGCCGCCAAGCGCCGCCGTAAGCTGGCGCGCGGCCGCGAGCACCTGATCGCGGAAGGCTTCGGAGAAACGCGGCGTCGGGCAGGTCAGCGTCAGCGCCCCCTTCAGTTCCCCGGCCGGGCCGAATACCGGCGCGGAGACCCCGGCGATGTCCGGACTGCGGTCGCCCACCATGGCAATCACCCCTTCCTCGCGGATGCGCTGGTAGATCTCGCCCCGTGCGCCCGAGAACGCC
>NZ_JBFREV010000258.1:0-365 GCF_052114485.1 Cupriavidus sp. KB_39 | reverse complement strand
CTACCGGCAGGCCATCGCCGCCGGCACGCTGGCCGTGGGGGACCGCATGCCGTCGGTGCGGTCGCTGATGGGGCTGCATGAGGTGAGCCTGTCCACGGCGCTCCAGGCGTGCCGGGAGCTGGAAACCGCGGGCCTGCTCGAAGCGCGGCCGCGCTCGGGCTACTTCGTGCGCGCGCCGTCGCRCCCGGCGCTGGCGCAGATCGAGGAACCGGCCGCCGGCCTGCCTGACCCGGCGCAATACGTCGGCATCCATCAGCGCATCTCGGCCATCCTCGCGCGCGGCCAGCATCGCGATATCAAGATCAACTTTGGCGGCGCGTGCGGCGCGCCCTCGCTCTACCCCACGCGCCCTCGCTCTACCCCAC
>NZ_JBFREV010000257.1:0-365 GCF_052114485.1 Cupriavidus sp. KB_39 | reverse complement strand
AGCCAGCTGATCATCATCGACCACCAGCCGCAGATGGCCTTCGGTGTGCAGTCGATGGACCGCCAGACCATGAAGAACAATGTGGTGGGCCTGGCCAAGGCGGCCAAGATTTTCGATGTGCCGACGACGATCACCACGGTGGAGTCCGAGTCGTTCTCCGGTTACACCTACCCCGAAATCCTCGACGTCTTCCCGGGCCAGCAGACGCTGGAACGCACCTCGATGAACTCGTGGGATGACCAGAAGGTGCGCGACGCGCTGGCCGCCAACGGCCGCAAGAAGATCGTCGTGGCCGGCCTGTGGACCGAGGTCTGCAACACGACCTTTGCCCTGAGCGCGATGCTGGAAGGTGACTACGAGATCTA
>NZ_JBFREV010000256.1:0-366 GCF_052114485.1 Cupriavidus sp. KB_39 | reverse complement strand
TACGCCTACCTGACGTGGCTGGACAAGAAGCTGCTGTTGTCGCAGACGCGCGCGGCGTCGGGTGCCCGCTATGCGGCCACGACCGACGCCGGCGAGGCGATGTTCTGGGACAAGGGCCCCGAGGCGCAGCTTGAGCTACCGGGCAAGCCSGCSATGRCCTGCCGCGTGGAGGCCCCGGAGTAAGCCCCTAAGACAAGGCCCGGGGMGAYCCGAGTCAGTGCGCGCGATGGGCRTCGACGTCCAGCGCCRCCTCGGCGGCATCGCCGGTCTTGCCCTTGTAGTACAGGTGCACGCCGATGGCCAGCGAGTCATGGCGAATCTCGTGCATGGCGCGCCAGGCTTCGGTCGGGTCCTTGAAGACGAGGT
>NZ_JBFREV010000255.1:0-366 GCF_052114485.1 Cupriavidus sp. KB_39 | reverse complement strand
GAAGCGAGTGGTGGCACAGACCACGGCGATATTTGTGACCGCTGCGGTCACACCGGCCCCGGCGCCGCCTGCCACCGAGCAGACCTGTCCGGCCGGCTGCTGGGCGATGGTGACCGCGTAGCCGCCGTTGTGGGCCACGGGCGTGGCGAAGGTAAAGCTGCCGTCGGCGGTCAGCGTCAGCGCATCCCGCCCGTTGTTTTGAAGCACCAGCTGGCTGCCGGCGGCGAGGCCGGCGAGGGTGCCGCCGATGGCGTACGGGCCGGGGGTTGCCGGCACCGTGGGCGCCGTGGGCACTGCCGGTGCCTCGTTGGATTCGTCCGCCGCGCATCCGCCCAACAGCAGGGCGATCCGCCCAACAGCAGGGCG
>NZ_JBFREV010000254.1:0-367 GCF_052114485.1 Cupriavidus sp. KB_39 | reverse complement strand
CATCGAAGAACAGACTGACAAACACCTGGCCCTGGCACTGCGCCGGGTCCCGCTTGAAAACACAGGCCATTACCCGCGCTCGCTGCATCGTTTCTCGTAGCGAAAGTTCGCGCTGTCCATTCGCAGGCATCGGTGCAGGTATCGTAAGGGTTGTATGGCATATTGCTCAGGCTCGGATGTACTTCACAATTTGGCTTCGTCGCCTTTAAGCGGATTCGCAGCCCGGCCAATAGGCAAAGACGCCAGACTGACGGGAACCATTTCGTTTCGCGGCGATGACGCGTATTGGCAGGCATGGACGAAGTCTTTGTCACAGTTCGGCATCCTCACCCTTGAGCGGATAGTTGGGATGCCAGTAGCCCATCAT
>NZ_JBFREV010000253.1:0-370 GCF_052114485.1 Cupriavidus sp. KB_39 | reverse complement strand
GCACCTCGGTCAGCGGCGAGTCGGTCTTGTCGGTGGTCTCGCGGAAGGTGGGCGTTTCCTCCAGGTGATGGCGGATGTAGTAGCCCACCGGGCCAATCACCATGCCGAGCAGGAACGGCAGGCGCCAGCCCCAGCTATTGAGGGCCTCGGTGCTCAGGGAAGCCGTGACGAAGGTGCCCACGGCGGCGCCGAGCAGCACGGCCACGCCGATGCTGGCCTGGATCCAGCTCGAATAATAGGCGCGCTGGTTCTCCGGCGCGTATTCGGTCAGGAAGGCGGTGGCGCCGCCCATCTCGCCGCCGGCGGAGAAGCCCTGCATGAGCCGGGCCACCACGATCAGCAGCGGCGCGAACAGGCCGATCTGGTCATA
>NZ_JBFREV010000252.1:0-370 GCF_052114485.1 Cupriavidus sp. KB_39 | reverse complement strand
GGGTTTAGTGGAGGCTCCACTTCTTGAGAGAATGGAGCCACGATGAAGAAACCAGTCAAGTTTTCCCCGGAGGTTCGCGAGCGAGCTGTGCGCATGGTCGCCGAGTCGCGAGGCGATCATCCGTCCCAGTGGGCAGCCGTAGAATCCATAGCCTCCAAGATCGGATGCACGCCGCAAACGCTGTTGAATTGGGTGCGCCAGCATGAGCGAGATACGGGGCAGCGGGAAGGTCCTGGCACGAGCGAGCAGCAGCGTATCAAGTCGCTGGAGCGTGAAGTCAAGGAACTGCGCAAGGCGAATGAGATCCTGAAGCTGGCCAGCGCGTTTTTCGCGCAGGCGGAGCTCAGGCGGAGCTCGACCGCCGATTGAA
>NZ_JBFREV010000251.1:0-370 GCF_052114485.1 Cupriavidus sp. KB_39 | reverse complement strand
CGGCCGGTTCGCTGTCCATTTCCTGCGCGGCGGCGAGGTCAAGGTGTTCGTCACCATGATGGGCCTCGGGCATCCGGACTATCCGCTCAAGGGTGAGGATGCCGAACTGTGACAAAGACTTCGTCCATGCCTGCCGATACGCGTCATCGCCGCGAAACGAAATGGTTCCCCTCAGTCTGGCGTCTTTGCCTATTGGCYGGGCTGTGCTTGCCACTGACAGGATGCACCGAAGACCAGATGACGTTGAATCTGGTGGGCCACAACCATACCAACAGGAGCATCTACAGTTTTGGCGTCAACGAATATGGCGGTGGCTACCTGGGAGCACACCGCGGCGGCGGGGGACATACCTGTTGCATCAGCATTCCAC
>NZ_JBFREV010000250.1:0-375 GCF_052114485.1 Cupriavidus sp. KB_39 | reverse complement strand
GCTTCCAGCACCCGCATCGGCTTGCCGTACGAGGTGGCCGTGCGCATCAGCGCCTGCACGTCCTTCGGGAAGCACGAGCCGCCGTAGCCGGCGCCGGCGTACAGGAAGCTGTAGCCGATGCGCGGGTCCGAGCCGATGCCGAGTCGGACAAGTTCGATGTCCGCACCGACCTCGTCAGCCAGGTTGGCCAGCTCGTTCATGAAGGAAATACGCGTCGCCAGCATCGAATTGGCCGCGTATTTGGTGAACTCGGCCGAGCGCACATCCATATAGAAGGTGCGCTCGTGGTTGCGGTTGAACGGCGAGTACAGCTCGCGCATGATGGCCTTGGCATGGCGACCGGCCACGTCGGGCGAGCAGCCCAGCACGATGCGG
>NZ_JBFREV010000249.1:0-375 GCF_052114485.1 Cupriavidus sp. KB_39 | reverse complement strand
ACCAGCCAGCGGCTGTCCACCTTGCCGAGCAGGCGCGGCAGCACCGGCATCATCAGGAACGCCGGCAGCCCGGACAGCAGCATGATCCCGCCGGCCTGCTCGGCGTTGTAGCCGGCAATCGTCGCCAGGAACTGCGGCAGCAGGTAGGACACGCCGTACAGCCCCGCCCCGACCACCGAGACGATCAGAATCACGCTCGCGTAATTCTTGTTCAGCAGCAGGCGCAGCCGCACGATGGGCGTCTTGGCCGTGAACTGGGCGACGAACATCATCCCCAGCCCGATGGCCGACAGCGCGGAGAGGTAGACGATAGTCGCCGACTCGAACCACTGCTCGCGCTGGCCCTCCTCGAGCACCACGGTCAGCGAACTGAGG
>NZ_JBFREV010000248.1:0-379 GCF_052114485.1 Cupriavidus sp. KB_39 | reverse complement strand
CCGCCAGCACCGTGCGCCGCGCGCCGGCCACCAGCTCGGGGCTCGCCTCGATGCGCCAGTCGGGATGGGCCTTGACGCGGGCGGCATGGAACGTGAGCAGCCGCTCCGCCAGATCGTCCCGCTCGCCCGGCGTGATGCGGGCTTCCGTCTGCCAGTGCCGGACCAGCTGCGGCGCCAGGAAGTCTGGCTCGGCGCGCTCCGGGTTGGCCAGCATCAGATAGGTCTTGAGTGTGTGATGGCCGTCCAGCGCCCACTGGCTGGCCTGCGCGTCGAGCCCATCCACCGGCATCTGGGAGAGATCGACGAGCACATCCTCCAGATCCTGCTGAATCGGACTGACGAGAAGCTCGCGGCTGGCCGCCGCATAGGGCTTCCACAT
>NZ_JBFREV010000247.1:0-382 GCF_052114485.1 Cupriavidus sp. KB_39 | reverse complement strand
AAATTCCTTTCTTGATCTATTTTTCACTGATAACACCTAAATATTAAAACAGTGCATATAAGAGCTACCAAAATTTTTAAGGGTAGCTCTTTATTTTTTGTTCAAACATTTATTCAAAATCAGAATACCTTTATTTTTAATTTTAAGGGGTCATTTTAAAGAATTAAGGGTTATTTATATAGTTTTATACCTAAAAACCTAAATCGGCTCTTAAAACGCAAATGAGAGCCAAATAAAAATAATTGCTTTTCACAAACAAAAATTTGAGCAAAACCAGTGTCGAATTTTTTAGACACTGCCCATTTACATACAAATTTAAAAATTAGCATAAAAAATGGGCAACCATGCCGGTTGAACGCTATAGTTCCTGCAGGGGCAAAAA
>NZ_JBFREV010000246.1:0-382 GCF_052114485.1 Cupriavidus sp. KB_39 | reverse complement strand
GGCACGCTGATCGTGGCGCTGTTGATCGGGCAGACCGGCTGCCAGCTCCACGGGGAGCTGAAGGAGGTGGCCTTCGCGCTGTTCATCTTCGCGATGGGCTATTCCGGCGGCCCGCAGTTCTTCGCCAACCTGAACCGCTCCAGCCTGCGGTTCATGGTGCTGCCCCTGATCGAGGCGATTGCCGTCATCTCCATCGTACTCACCGCCACGCGGATGATGGGCCTGGACCCCGGCACGGCGGCGGGGCTGGCGGCTGGCGCTGCCACCGAATCGGCTGTGGTCGGCACGGCGGCCGAAGCGCTCAAGCACCTTGGCCTGGGCGCGGCGGAAACCACGCGGATGGAATCGAACATCGCCACCGCGTACACGCTGACCTATCTGG
>NZ_JBFREV010000245.1:0-382 GCF_052114485.1 Cupriavidus sp. KB_39 | reverse complement strand
CCTCAGCGATGCCTCGCTGACGCAGGCGTCCATCGATGTGGCCCAGGCACAGTACTTCGCCGTGGGCGCCGCGCTGAAGAGCGCCGAGTACTTGTTCGACGTCGGTGGCGCATCGGCGTGTGATCGCACCTACAACCTTGATCGGCATTGGCGCAACGCACGCACCGTGGCGAATCACAATCCGCGCCAGTGGAAAGCCGCCGTCGTAGGCGCCTGGCTGCTCAAGGATCAGCCCCCACCTACCACGGGTCTGTTTTAGCACCTCGCAACTCACATCAATCAGGGACTCTCACAATGAAAACATGGACGCGCGCCCTCTTTAGCACCTCGCAACTCACATCAATCAGGGACTCTCACAATGAAAACATGGACGCGCGCCCTC
>NZ_JBFREV010000244.1:0-382 GCF_052114485.1 Cupriavidus sp. KB_39 | reverse complement strand
ACCGCCCGCAATACATGCAGGAACGCCTGCAGGCGCTCAAGGAACCCGCATCGGCCGAAGCCGTGCGGAGCGCCTTCAATGCCTCGCGCGACGAGATTCTGCAGAACGCGTTCACGCGTGGATTGCCGGAGGGGGCGCGCTATGCGTTGGATGCGGATTATCGTGCCGATCTTGCACGTGGCTGGCAGAACGGGGCGCTGACGTCGGCCGACGCGTTCGCGCACTACTACGCGCACTTCACGCGGGATCAGAATGCGTTCGAGGCGCGGCTGCCGGGCCTGAAGGCCCCGGTACGCGTGGTGTGGGGCGAGCAGGACATCTATATCAACAAGGAAATGGGCGTCGAGTTCGCGCGCAGGACCGGAGCGCCATTGCGGTGCGG
>NZ_JBFREV010000243.1:0-383 GCF_052114485.1 Cupriavidus sp. KB_39 | reverse complement strand
GGTTCTGGGGGGCGTAGGCCGCCCACAGGCCGAAGCGCCCGGCCCGATCCAGCGCGCCCACCGAGATCGAACTCGACGCCCCGTAGCTGATGCCGTCCTGCTGGCGCAGCCGGTCCGCCAGCCGGCTGCGCATGCCGGTGCCGCCGAGCACGCGGCTGGCGACCAGCAGCAGGGGGTAGTCGGGCGAACCGTCGACGAGGTCGATCGGCAGCGACGCCAGATAGACCGCGTTGGCCTTCCCCGGCGTCTCCAGCGTGAAGCTGGCCGCCGGAATCGCGTAGAACGGGCGCTCCACGCGCTCGAACGGCACCTGCGCCCGCCAGTCGCCGAACAGGGCGGTGGCCTGCCGCACGGCCTCATCGGCCGGCATCGAAATCGCCGAC
>NZ_JBFREV010000242.1:0-383 GCF_052114485.1 Cupriavidus sp. KB_39 | reverse complement strand
ATCATCGGCATGCCCCGCCTCACCTCACCATGACTTTCGATCTCTTCGACGCCCTGCCCGCCGACCCCGACACCCCGTCCGCCACCGAGCCCCTTGGCCCGGGCGCCGTGGTGCTGCGTGGTTTTGCGCGGGATGTCGATACCCGCCTGCTGGCCGCCGTGGACCAGGTCAGCGCCCAGGCCCCGTTCCGCCACCTGATCACCCCCGGTGGGCTGCGCATGTCGGTGGCCATGACCAACTGCGGCGAGGCGGGATGGGTCTCGGACCGCACCGGTTACCGCTACGACCCCGTCGACCCCGATTCCGGCGCGCCGTGGCCGCCCATGCCCGAGGTGTTCCGCGCGCTGGCCGAGCGCGCCGCCGCCAGCGCCGGCTCGCCGGCT
>NZ_JBFREV010000241.1:0-385 GCF_052114485.1 Cupriavidus sp. KB_39 | reverse complement strand
CCGGCGGCAAGCGGTCATTGCGATGATCGTGGGCGCCGCAGTGCTCCTGATGCGTGGTCCGGTCGCCGCGGCGTGGAAGGTGCTGGCCGCCCGATCGGCCCGAGACACGCCGCACCAGCGCGATCCGGCAGCGCGCCGGGGCAGGCGGGTGCCCGGCGCCGTGGCACTGGAATCGACGGAATATGACCGGCTCAAGCAAGCGTTGCAGGAGCCGGGCGCCGCCCATCTCCCCCGTTTGCTGCTGACGGGCGATGACGCCGTCATTGCCGAGTTGCTGCCGGGCATCGTCAACGACCGCTGGCAGATTACCGAAGAAGCGCTTCTGCTGTGGAATCAGACCGGGCCGGATGGCCAACCAGACCGCGCCTGGCTGGATCGACTCCGC
>NZ_JBFREV010000240.1:0-385 GCF_052114485.1 Cupriavidus sp. KB_39 | reverse complement strand
AGCCAGGCGCGGTCTGGTTGGCCATCCGGCCCGGTCTGATTCCACAGCAGAAGCGCTTCTTCGGTAATCTGCCAGCGGTCGTTGACGATGCCCGGCAGCAACTCGGCAATGACGGCGTCATCGCCCGTCAGCAGCAGACGAGGCAGATGACGGGCGCCCGGGTCCTGCAACGCTTGCTTGAGCCTGTCATATTCCGTCGATTTCAGTGCCACATCGCCGGGCTCCCGCCTGCCCCGGCGCGCTGCCGGATCGCGCTGGTGCGGCGTGTCTCGGGCCGATCGGGCGGCCAGCACCTTCCACGCCGCGGCGACCGGACCACGCATCAGGAGCACTGCGGCGCCCACGATCATCGCAATGACCGCTTGCCATGACCGCTTGCCGCCGG
>NZ_JBFREV010000239.1:0-388 GCF_052114485.1 Cupriavidus sp. KB_39 | reverse complement strand
GGCCGATGTGCTGCGCTTCGCGGCCGGGCTGGAGAAGGGCGCCACGGCGGCCTACCTCGGCGTATTGCCGAATTTCCACAACCGCGAACTGACCCGGGCCGCCGGCAGCATCCTCGGGGATGAGGCGATGCACTGGGCCGTGCTGCTGTCGGCGCTCGGCGAAGACCCCGTGCCCGGGGCCTTCGTCGGCTAGATGTCGATGTCGATGTCGATGTCGATGTCGATGTCGATCAGCCGCTGTTGCGCAGCCCGGCCGCCACGCCGTTGATGGTCAGGTGGATGCCGCGCCGCACGCGCACGTCGTCGCCGTCCTTGCCTGCCCGGTAGCGCTTGAGCAGTTCGACCTGCAAGTGGTTCAGCGGGTCCAGGTAGGGCGGGTCCAGGTAGG
>NZ_JBFREV010000238.1:0-390 GCF_052114485.1 Cupriavidus sp. KB_39 | reverse complement strand
CACGCGGCGCATCAGCGTGACCACGGACGGCGCCGCCTATTACGAACGCTGCGTGCGCATTCTGGCGGACGTGGAGGAAGCCGAGCAGTCACTGACGCGCCACAACAACTCGCCACGGGGCACGCTGTGCGTAGATACCACGGCGGCTCTCGCGCGGATGGTGCTGATTCCCCACCTGCACGACTTCTACAATGCCTACCCGGAACTGAAGCTCGAGCTGACCATCAACGGCAAGCCGATCGATCTGTTGCAGGAAGGCGTGGACGTCGTGCTGCGCGTGGGCTCGCTGGATGAGGCGATGGTGGCGCGGCGCCTGGGCCAGGTCAAACTGGCGTTCTTTGCCTCGCCGATCTACCTGCGGCGTTTTGGCACACCCGCCGACCGCCGACC
>NZ_JBFREV010000237.1:0-391 GCF_052114485.1 Cupriavidus sp. KB_39 | reverse complement strand
GTGCGGGGGGATGGTTGAGATGGGCGTGGTCGGTAGGGGGGCGCCGTCCCTCTCCCCCGCCCCTCTCCCGGAGGGAGAGGGGAGAAAACCCTCGGTGGTCTCCCCTATCGCCCTCGGAGAGAGGAGAAAACCCTCGGTGGTCTCCCCTCTCCCCCTCGGAGAGGGGAGAAAACCCTCGGTGGTCTCCCCTCTCCCCCTCGGAGAGGGGAGAAAACCCTCGGCGGTCTCCCCTATCGCCCTCGGAGAGGGGAGAAAACCCTCGGCGGTCTCCCCTCTCCCCCTCGGAGAGGGGAGAAAACCCTCGGCGGTCTCCCCTATCGCCCTCGGAGAGGGGAGAAAACCCTCGGTGGTCTCCCCTCTCCCCCTGGGAGAGGGGCCGGGGGAGGGGGAG
>NZ_JBFREV010000236.1:0-393 GCF_052114485.1 Cupriavidus sp. KB_39 | reverse complement strand
GGTCAGCCCTGCGGGAGCCGGGGCGCCAGCCGGGCGATCACCTCGGCGTGATGCGGATGGGCGGCGGCCAGCGTGGCCAGGGCGGCCGCATCGGCCAGTTCGAACTCGCTGAACTCGAACCCGGGCGCCACCGTGCAGCCCACCAGCGAATAGCCGCCGGCGTAACCCGCCACCCGCTCGGCCGCGAACCAGCAGCCGGCCGGCACCACCGCCTGGAACGCGGTGCCCGCGTCGTGCAGCGGGTTGCCGAGGTGGTGGGTGTGCAACCGGCCTGCGGCATCGATCACATGCACGTCGAGCGGCCCGCCGGCGTAGAAATGCCAGCCTTCGTCCGCGCAGATGCGGTGCCACGCCGAATACGCGGCGCAGATGCGGTGCCACGCCGAATACGCG
>NZ_JBFREV010000235.1:0-398 GCF_052114485.1 Cupriavidus sp. KB_39 | reverse complement strand
GTGATGAAGCCAATGTAAGGGGAAGGCTGGCCGCGCCTGTGCAGCCCCCGCACAAATCCTGTGCGGCGCATGGCGTTGTAGTGCAGCGTGGCGGTACCTAGACTGGCGCCTCTTTCCTGAGGAGCCTGTTGCATGAACTTCCATCTGCCGCGCTATTTGCGCTTCGCCACCGTCGGGGTTTCGCTGGCTGTTTCGGTCGGGGTAGCCGCTGCCGGGCCGAACCCGCACCCCAGTATCCGCGCGATTCTCGGCGCCCAGCCCATCGACCATCTCGAGGCCAGCACCACCGCGCTGGTCATCATCGACTTCCAGAAGGAATACTTCTCCGGCCGGCTGCCCATCCCGGACGGCCGGCGTGCGCTGGCGCAGGCGCAGCGGCTGGTGGCGTTCGCGGATCA
>NZ_JBFREV010000234.1:0-401 GCF_052114485.1 Cupriavidus sp. KB_39 | reverse complement strand
CGCCACCAGCCGCTGCGCCTGCGCCAGCGCACGCCGGCCGTCCGGGATGGGCAGCCGGCCGGAGAAGTATTCCTTCTGGAAGTCGATGATGACCAGCGCGGTGGTGCTGGCCTCGAGATGGTCGATGGGCTGGGCGCCTAGAATCGCGCGGATACCCGGATGCGGGTTCGCCCCGGCGGCGCCGGCCGATGCGGCCGATACGGCGAGCGAGACCCCGACGGTAGCGAAGCGCAAATAGCGTGGCAGATGGAAGTTCATGCAACAGGCTCCTCAGGAAAGAGGCGCCAGTCTAGGTACCGCCACGCTGCACTACAACGCCATGCGCCGCACAGGATTTGTGCGGGGGCTGCACAGGCGCGGCCAGCCTTCCCCTTACATTGGCTTCATCTTGGCTTCATCAC
>NZ_JBFREV010000233.1:0-402 GCF_052114485.1 Cupriavidus sp. KB_39 | reverse complement strand
GCAGAGCCCATCCCGACAAAGAACGGCGGTCCTTGCGACCGCCGTTTTTGCATTCTGACCCCGGATCGCTGCACGCAGAAACGGGTACGCTCGTCCTGCCAGACCCGCCCGACGCCCGCAGAAACGGGTACGCCCGCCGCCATCCTGCATCGGCAACGAGCAAAGAAAAACCCGCCGCGCGGGAAGCGCGGCGGGTTTCATCGTCCAGCCGATTTACTGCACCACGCCGGCCAGCGTGATCGACACGGGCATCGCCTCGGGTCCGGCCGTGCAGCGCGCGGTCACCGTGAACGGCCCGTTGGCGAGCGGCGTGATCGATGCCGAGTTCGGCGCGATCACCACCTGGTTCAGGATGATGTTGCTGCTGGCAGTAGACCACGCCCAGCTGCCAAAGCACGGCGA
>NZ_JBFREV010000232.1:0-403 GCF_052114485.1 Cupriavidus sp. KB_39 | reverse complement strand
CATTCGGCCAGGTGTCGAAATCGAGGTCGAAGCGGACCGTGTAGTGCCCCTGCTGCGTCAGGTAGGCGTACTTGTACTGGCCCGGCGAGGTCACGCGGGCAGACAGCGTGCCCTGGATCCTCGGCCATCGGTCTTCGGCCAGCGGCAGCCGGAAGCGCCGGTCCGAAGGGATGGCCTTGAAGGTGTTGCGATAGGCGGCATCGCGCGCGCCGGTGTGGATGACCTCGGTGATGACCTGCCCGTTCGGTGCCTCGGCCAGCGCCAGGTCCATGCGCAGGATGCGCGCCGGGCGCAGGTCCAGCACGTTGCTCTCGCCCGAGAACACCAACTGGCCGGCCATCGCCGCTTCATGGCGTAGCTGCGCCTCCCACTTGCCGCCCTCGAAGTCCAGATGATGGGTGCC
>NZ_JBFREV010000231.1:0-404 GCF_052114485.1 Cupriavidus sp. KB_39 | reverse complement strand
ATATAGCCGCGCGCATCGGTGGCCACGCCGGCCTTGTCGAGGCCCAGGTCGTCGGTGTTCGGCCGCCGGCCCACGGCCAGCAGCACGTGGGTGCCGGCGATCTGCTCCGCGCCGGCCGGGCAGCCCGGGCCGCTGACGCCCACCGCCGCACCTTCGGCATGCGAGTGCAGTTGGATGCACTCCGCGCCGCAGCGGATGCGGATGCCTTCCGCTTCCAGGATCTCCCGCACCTGCAGCGAGACGTCCGTATCTTCCCGCGCAATCAGGTGCTGGCCGCGCTCCACCACCGTGACCTGCGCGCCGAGACGGCGGAATACCTGCGCGAACTCCAGTCCCACATAGCTGCCGCCGATGACGATCAGGTGCCCGGGCACCTCGGTCATCGCCACCATGTTCGTATTATT
>NZ_JBFREV010000230.1:0-407 GCF_052114485.1 Cupriavidus sp. KB_39 | reverse complement strand
TCGACGGTGAGGACATCGCCCTCCTTGCCGTCCGGATAGTCGCCCGGCGAGCGGTGGACGGCGCCCACCGCGCTGTCGGGGAAGGTCTTGGCATAGAAATTGGCGGCATCGAGCGCGTCGCGGTTGTACCACAGGCAAATGGTGTTCTTRCTGCTCATGCGGGTCTCCTTTGGGGTTCGACCAACACCTCGGTGCGCGCCGCAGCACGGGCGCCGTTGGCCTCGCTCCATTGTATGACCGCATCCCCCTCAGGCAAAAACCTCCGCCTCCCGCAGCGCCTTGCCGCCCGCGTCCTTCGCCGCGAGCAATGGCTCGCCCTGGAGCGGCCAGTCGATGTGGAGCGTGCTGTCGCGCCAGAGCAGGGAGCGCTCGTGCTCGGGGTACCAGGTGTCCGTGGTCTTGTAGAG
>NZ_JBFREV010000229.1:0-416 GCF_052114485.1 Cupriavidus sp. KB_39 | reverse complement strand
GGCGCGATCGACGCGTGCGGGGTCTGCGTGCGCTGCGCAGCCTTGTGGACCATCGTGTAGGCGTAGTCGATGCCCATGCCGTAGGCGCCCGAGTGTTGCTTGGCCAGGCCGGTCACGGCGTCGTACGTTTCCTTGTTCTTCCAGTCACGCTGCCATTCCAGCAGCACCTGCTGCCACGTCACCGGCACCACGCCGGCCTGGATCATGCGTTGCATGGCGTAGTCGTGCGCTTCCTTGGTCGTGCCGCCCGAGGCRTCGGCSACCATATAGATCTCGTAGTCACCTTCCAGCATCGCGCTCAGGGCAAAGGTCGTGTTGCAGACCTCGGTCCACAGGCCGGCCACGACGATCTTCTTGCGGCCGTTGGCGGCCAGCGCGTCGCGCACCTTCTGGTCATCCCACGAGTTCATCGAGGT
>NZ_JBFREV010000228.1:0-418 GCF_052114485.1 Cupriavidus sp. KB_39 | reverse complement strand
GCACACCGGTCTGCTTGCCTAGCCACTGGCAATAGTCCTTCGCCTGCTGCCAGTACATGCCGGCCGGTATCAACGGATGGCGGTAGAACCCCGGCGGCAACGGGTGGCCCGGTCTCCGCTCCATCCCGGCCCGGGGCCGGCCGGTCGCATCAGCGAACACGTCGTACTCRGCATAGGTGGTCTTGAACCGGGCAAGGTTGTAGCCCGTCAGCGTGACCTTGTAGGGCGGCTTATTTTCGATCCCGCTCGTGTAGTACAACCCTTCGGGGGTCCACCCGAGCCCAAAATCCCCCATCATGAAGCTGCCGCCTTCGACCCGGATCAGGTCCTTCAGCACCTTGTGCTTGAGCTTTGCTATGCGTTCCTCGATGCTGCCTTCCGTCAAAGCCAACAACTCTGCTGTCAGCGCTGGAGGCTG
>NZ_JBFREV010000227.1:0-422 GCF_052114485.1 Cupriavidus sp. KB_39 | reverse complement strand
TGACGTACTTGCCGGCGCGGGTCAGCGTGGCAATCACGGGCTGCAGCTTGCGCAGCTCCACGTTCGCCACGATCGAGACTTCGGCCTCGCTGTCGACAAACGCATCGACCTGCTCCGCGCCGTAGAGCGTGGCGATGACCGGGTGGCGCGTCAGGCGGGCGCCGAGGGACCTGTCCATGGTGTTACTTCGCTTCGTGGGAAAGCACGTCGCTCAGGCCGAGCTTCCCGGGGTTGAGGATCTTCTGCGGATCGAGTGCCTGCTTGACCGCCACCAGCACCGGGAACGCCGTGTCCAGCGACGGCGCCATGTACGGCGCGCGCAGCAGCCCGATGCCATGATGGTGGCTCAGGGCCGCATTGTATTGGATCAGCACGGCGTTGGCGGCGTCCCAGGCGGCGCGATACCACCTCTGGCGGTCTTC
>NZ_JBFREV010000226.1:0-425 GCF_052114485.1 Cupriavidus sp. KB_39 | reverse complement strand
GGCGCGGCCGATGCGGAAGGCAAGACGTCGCTGCAGAAGAGCCTCTTCGCCGAGAGCGTCGACCTGCTTTGCGCATTGAAATCCTGAGGACATACCTGTGGCAGCAAGAGAACGCATCATCCCACCCGAAATCCAGCCGGACGGCACGGTTCGCTACCGCTCCGTCATGACGCCGCCGGACGACAGCGTCGCGGTCTGCTATCTGGTGTCGCGCCGGATGATTCCGGTGGTCTTCGTGCCGGGGGTGATGGGGTCGAATCTGCTTGGATTACGACCCAGACGGCGGTTCAACGGCGAGATTGAACTGACGAAGGAGCCTGTATGGCTGCTCGACAGCATGGCCGACGCCGACCCAGACGGCGGTTCAACGGCGAGATTGAACTGACGAAGGAGCCTGTATGGCTGCTCGACAGCATGGCCGACGC
>NZ_JBFREV010000225.1:0-427 GCF_052114485.1 Cupriavidus sp. KB_39 | reverse complement strand
TAGATTCAGGGTAGAACAGCAGGCGGCACAACCAAGGCGGGCTAGGGCTGATATCGGTGTAGGAATTGGACGACTTTGGGTTATATAGGGTGGTTTCGCCTGCGTGCCCAATGCCGCCTTGGGCGGGGGCGGAATGGCCAGGCCCGTGGCGGGGTCGAGGTTCTTGGCCTTGCACGCGCGGAGGATCAGGTCGTCCGACGGTTTTGGCGGTGGTTCGGCGGCTTCCTGTTCCTTCTGCCACTGGAAGGTGCCGTCCCAGGGCGGAAGCTTGGCCGGGGGCAGGGGGACGATTTTGTCGATGTCGGGGAGCTTGGGGTTTTGGCCGTCGTAGCGGTCTAGGAATTTGCCGATTTGCTCATAACGGCGGGAGCGTTCGGGGTCGGGAGGTAAGGCAAGATAGTCCATATCCTCTGGGAGAACCGGCTTG
>NZ_JBFREV010000224.1:0-428 GCF_052114485.1 Cupriavidus sp. KB_39 | reverse complement strand
GCCAGCGGTACGAAGGTGCCGGGCTCGTAGACATAGTGCGTGCTGCGGTCTGGCCGGCTTTCCCACGCCAGTTGGTCGCCGTCCCAGCCATAGAGCGTGACGCCGTGGGCGGATGACGACTTGACCAGCCTGCGCCCGAGCGCGTCGTAGATGTATTGCACCGACTGGTCCGCAGTGCGGTAACCGACCAGCCGGTTGAAGGCATCCCACGTAAAGGACCCGGTCACGCCATGGATCCGGCGCTCCGTGAGGTTGCCGCACTCGTCCCATTGATAGTGGGTGCCCGCGTACTGCCGGAGCAGGTTGTCCACCAGCCTGGGGTGGCCGGTCAGGCGGCTGTCGGTGGCCCGTCGTCCATGTTCGGGCGTGGACGCATACCAGCGCGTATCGGGATCGTCGAGCAGGTTGCCGGCCGGGTCGAAGGCGAA
>NZ_JBFREV010000223.1:0-429 GCF_052114485.1 Cupriavidus sp. KB_39 | reverse complement strand
TGTCATCAGCGCGATCACCGGCGACTGGCGTGCGTCGGCCATCAGCTTGAGTTGGTCGACGGCGGCAGGGAGCGTCGGCGCAGGCGCCCATTGCAGGCTGTTCATGAAGCCCTGCCAGTGTTCTGCGTAGTCCGCGAAATACTGTTCGGTCAGCGCGGCCTGCAGGGCATCGGCCGAGCGGTCCGCCGGCTGCCCGGCGTCCTGCGGCTTGCCATCGGTCAACACCCAGTCGCGGGCGATCTCCGTGCGTTTGGCAGCGGCCGCGATGGCGGGGCGATATGGCCCTMGTACGCCTGTCGGGTGAAGATGCCCGGCACGACGGCCGTCGTGCGGACCAGTCCGCGCGGATCAGTGCCTGTTGTCAACGACGCCAGGGTCTGGTCAGGATACCGGTTGCCGTTGTGGGTGCCGAAGGCGTCCGAAGGCGTC
>NZ_JBFREV010000222.1:0-430 GCF_052114485.1 Cupriavidus sp. KB_39 | reverse complement strand
GACGCCTTCGGCACCCACAACGGCAACCGGTATCCTGACCAGACCCTGGCGTCGTTGACAACAGGCACTGATCCGCGCGGACTGGTCCGCACGACGGCCGTCGTGCCGGGCATCTTCACCCGACAGGCGTACGAGGGCCATATCGCCCCCGCCATCGCGGCCGCTGCCAGACGCACGGAGATTGCCCGCGATTGGGTGTTGACCGACAGCAAGCCGCAGGACGCCGAGCAGCCGGCGGGCCGCTCGGCCGATGCCCTGCAGGCCGCCCTGACCGCACAGTTTTTCGCGGACTACGCAGAACACTGGCAGGGCTTCATGAACAGCCTGCAATGGGCGCCTGCGCCGACGCTCCCTGCCGCCGTCGACCAACTCAAGCTGATGGCCGACGCACGCCAGTCGCCGGTGATCGCGCTGATGACATCGCTCGAAT
>NZ_JBFREV010000221.1:0-435 GCF_052114485.1 Cupriavidus sp. KB_39 | reverse complement strand
GCGTACCGGTAGTCGGCCGGCGGCACGAACGTTTCCTTGACCGTGCGCGGCGACACCCAGCGCAGCAGGTTCAGCGGCGAACCGGCCTTGTCGTTGGTGCCACTGCGGCGCGCGCCGCCGAACGGCTGCTGGCCGACCACCGCGCCGGTCGGCTTGTCGTTGATATAGAAGTTGCCGGCGGCGAAGCGCAGGGCGTTGGAAGCCTGGGCGATGGCCGCGCGATCCCTTGCAAAGATCGCGCCCGTCAGTGCGTAGGGGCTGGTGCCGTCGACCAGTTCGAGCACCTCGGGCCAGTGCGCGTCGGCGTAGACGTAGACGGACAGCACCGGGCCGAACAGTTCGGTTTCCATCAGCGTGTGGCGCGGGTTGTCCACCTCCAGCACGGTTGGCGTGATGAAGTAGCCCACGCTGTCGTCGGCCTTGCCGCCGGTGACG
>NZ_JBFREV010000220.1:0-435 GCF_052114485.1 Cupriavidus sp. KB_39 | reverse complement strand
GCCCGAGTCCATCACGATGACGATGCGCGAACTCGACCGATTCAAGGTGATTCAGGCCGTGGTCGAACAAGGCCTGCCGATATGGCGCGCGGCCGAGAAGCTTGGCCTGTCGCGGCGACAGATCGAACGGCTGGCGCTCCGATATCGCGAGGACGGGCCCTGTGGGTTGGGTTCTCGCAAGCGTGGACGCAGCAGCAATCGTCAGCTTCCTCCTGGTCTGGAATCCCGCGTGCGCGGCCTGATCCGCGACAGCTACGCCGACTTCGGACCCACGCTAGCTGCCGAGAAGCTGCGGGAGCGCCATGGGATCGACCTGGCCAAGGAGACGGTGCGGCGGATCATGATCGACGCCGGCTTCTGGGTGCCGAGGAAGCTGCGCCCGCCCAAGGTCCACCAGCCGCGCAACCGCCGGGCCTGCCTGGGCGAGCTGGTGCC
>NZ_JBFREV010000219.1:0-438 GCF_052114485.1 Cupriavidus sp. KB_39 | reverse complement strand
GAGCTTGCGCGCGGCCGCGGTGAAGCCACCGCTCTCCACCACGGTGACAAAGGTCTTCATGGCCTGCAATCGATCCACGCGAGGTCTCCCTGAAACGATCCGGGGAGTATATCGGGAGGCGCAGGCTTACAGCGTCGCCTTACGACGCCACCTTGATCCCCGACTGGCTGACCAGCGCCTGCCACACCTGCTGGTCGCGCTTGAGCAGGGCGCCGAACTCCGGCGCCGTGGTGCCGCGCGGCAGCATGCCGCTATCGGCCAGCATCTTGGCGCCGGCCGGGGATTTGACGATGGTCGCGATCTCGGCGGACAGCCGCTGCACCAGCGGGGCGGGCGTTTTAGCCGGGGCGAGCATGCCGATCCAGCCGATCGACTCGAAGCCCGTGAAGCCGGCTTCGGCGAAGGTCGGCACGTTCGGCATGGACGGCACCCGCGCCG
>NZ_JBFREV010000218.1:0-439 GCF_052114485.1 Cupriavidus sp. KB_39 | reverse complement strand
CTTCACGGCACTGCTGGTTACGCACGATGTGTCCGAGGCGATTGCGCTGGCCGACCGCGTGGTGCTGATCGAGGACGGCCGCATCGCGCTGGACCAGCGCGTGGACCTGCCCCGGCCCCGCCAACGCGGCGCGGCGGCGTTTGCGGAACTGGAGGCGGCGGTGCTCGACCGCGTGATGCGGAAGGCAGAGCCGACGCACGTGGTGTTTGACGCGCCCACCTTCYCCCCCGACCCCTCTCCCGCAAGCGGGCGAGGGGAGACCACATTCAGCATTTGAAATGCCTCTCTTTCTCCCCTCTCCCTCCGGGAGAGGGGCGGGGGAGAGGGTAGGCGCATGCCATCCCGCTGCGGCCACAAACTTCGTCTCCCCTTTATCGGACGACCTTCTATCATGATCCATCAGGCCATCCACACACCGGCGTTGCCGGCGGAGTTGCCA
>NZ_JBFREV010000217.1:0-439 GCF_052114485.1 Cupriavidus sp. KB_39 | reverse complement strand
CCTCGTGCACCATCTCCATCAGGCCCGGGCCCATCCGTTCCTCCAGCATGCCGGGCGTCAGGCGGCTCGCCAGCACGCCGCAGTTGAAGATCAGGATTTCCCCGTCGATCAGCGTGCGCATCGGCACGGCCACGGCGTGCACATCGTGCTGCCAGGCGCCGGGCGTGCGCGTGAAGCCAAGCCGCGCCAGATGTTCGATGGCCTCCGGCAGGGCCTCGGCATGCTCGCGCCAGTCGTCCGGCGCCTGCTCGCGCAGGCCGGCGATGACCGGCGCGCGCACCGCTTCGGGGGCCTGGGCGAGCCAGGCGCGCCCCATCGCCGTGGTCAGCATCGGCAGTGAGGCCCCGATCTCCGGGCGGAACGCGATGGCGTCGTGGCCCCGGATGGTCTCCACGTAGACCATATGCAGGCGGTCGCGCATGCCGAGCGAGACCGAGAC
>NZ_JBFREV010000216.1:0-449 GCF_052114485.1 Cupriavidus sp. KB_39 | reverse complement strand
CTTCCCGCAGTTGGGCCACGTCGGCGTCCGACACCTGGCCCCGGTCGTTCACCAGCTTCAGCGCGAAGGCCAGCGCGGCGGCCGTCCGGGCATCCTCGGCACGCCCAGCCTGGGCGGCAGCCATCTCCTCAGCGGTGGCGCCGGCCTTTGCCGGAATCCCCGCCTGATCGCCTGTCCGCGCTGCTCGAACGCTTCCGCGTCCGCGCGCACCTGTTCCACACCGGGCCGCTCTGCGGCGTCACGCGCTTCGATGAAGCCGGCCGGGGCTTCCTGCACGTGCTGCGCGAAGGGCGCACCGAGGTCACGCATGGCGCGAGCGCCCTGCCCACCCGGCTGGTGATCGAGGAACCGTCGCTGCTGTTCTATCCGCGCTACGCCGTCCACACCTTCCACAATCCGCCGGTGGAGGGTTCCCAGTTCACCTGCGCCACGCCTCGATTTCGATGGCG
>NZ_JBFREV010000215.1:0-449 GCF_052114485.1 Cupriavidus sp. KB_39 | reverse complement strand
GCAGTATCAAGGTGTTCGTGACCATGACGCTGCTTGGTCACCCGGCGTATCCCCTGAAAGGGGACGAGGCGCGCAAGTAACCACAGTTCCACGAGGAGAGTCATGCCTTACACAGTAGCGCGCCCACGGGCGTGGTTAGCCGGCCTGCTGGCAGCATTGYCACTGGCARTGTCCGGTTGCGGCGAGGAGCCAATCTCAGTGTCAATGGTTGGMTACAACCACACCGATGTRGGCATCTACGCGTTTGAGGTCAACGGTCATGGCGGMCCGAATATCGGGGCGCACAAGGGCGGTGGGAAACGTACGTGTTGCGTCATGGTGCCMTTGGTCCACGAGCCTGGTATGACGGTAAAGGTCAGATGGGTCAATCGCATTGACGATGTGCCACAGGTGCGATTCGTCTCCGTGCCTCCCTATCGGCCAGACGAATTGGGAAGGTTTGCCGTGCA
>NZ_JBFREV010000214.1:0-451 GCF_052114485.1 Cupriavidus sp. KB_39 | reverse complement strand
GCGAAATGTCCTTGAGAATGTGACGCTTGGGCGGAACGATCTTGCCCACGCGATTCATGGTGAAAACGTACTGTGCCATGGAGGTGTGCGGTGTGTGACTAGGAATGGCGGGAGTGTAGCAGGCGGATGGGCGGGGCCGGCGTGCCGCGAGCGCGGCAAAAATGGCGCCCAATTTCAGACTCGTCTCATTGCTGAGGCACTGAGCGGTTCGGAGAATCGGGCGGGTTCACCACTTGATGGACCCGACATGGCAAAACTACTGCGTCGCAACGGCGCGGCAATGGGCGCGCAAATCACGCTCCTCGCTGGAAACCAACTCCCTTTCAGGGTCTCGGGCCTGGGCCCGAACCGCAGGCATCTCGCCTTCCGGAGCAGCGACTCCACCTTGAGAATCCTCCCGCTCAAGGTCAATGACCGGGATATCGAGCAACAACTGAAGATCGAAGTCAGC
>NZ_JBFREV010000213.1:0-452 GCF_052114485.1 Cupriavidus sp. KB_39 | reverse complement strand
CCTTGAGAATGTGACGCTTGGGCGGAACGATCTTGCCCACGCGATTCATGGTGAAAACGTACTGTGCCATGGAGGTGTGCGGTGTGTGACTAGGAATGGCGGGAGTGTAGCAGGCGGATGGGCGGGGCCGGCGTGCCGCGGGCACGGCAAAAATGGCGCCCAATTTCAGACTCGTCTCATTGCAGAGGCAAGGAGCGGTTCGGAGAATCAGGCGGGTTCACCACTGGATCGGACCCGACATGGCAAAACTATTGCGCCGCAGCGGCGCGGCAATGGGCGCGCAAATCACGCTCATCGCTGGAAACCAACTCCCTTTCAGGGTCTCGGGCCTGGGCCCGAACCGCAGGCATCTCGCCTTCCGGAGCAGCGACTCCACCTTGAGAATCCTCCCGCTCAAGGTCAATGACCGGGATATCGAGCAACAACTGAAGATCGAAGTCATCGAAGTCAGC
>NZ_JBFREV010000212.1:0-455 GCF_052114485.1 Cupriavidus sp. KB_39 | reverse complement strand
AGTACTTCCTTAAGGTTCCCGGCGCGGCCAGCGCCGGGGCATTGTCGGTGGTGTCGTTCGAGGCTGTGGAGCGGCTAGGCGAACCCTATGCCGTCACGGTTCAACTCACGCACCCTGCCGAACTGGATCGTGCCGATTATCTCGGCAAGCCGGCCAGCTTCCTCATCGACCCCGGCGATAGTTCCCCGCCGCGCATCTTCGCCGGCTTTATTTCCTGTTTCTCGAAGACAGCCCAGACGCGGGACTTCCAAGCCTACGCGATGGTCGTCGAACCGCTCGTTGCGAGGCTTCGGCTTACGCGGTCCACCCGCATCTACCAGCACCAGACCGCGCCAGAGATTATCGAGGCGATTCTGCGGCGGCATGAACTGGTCGGGCATCAGTTTTCCTTCAGGCTTCGACGCCAATATCCCCAGCACGCGTTCCGCTTCCAGTATCAGATGTCCGATTGGGAA
>NZ_JBFREV010000211.1:0-455 GCF_052114485.1 Cupriavidus sp. KB_39 | reverse complement strand
ATTCCAACCCGGGCGGGGAGAGGGGAGCGATACGCTGGCGTCAGCGATCGTAGTCCTCTCGAAATTTCCTTGTTCCCGCGTGGGTTTGCGCCATCTCAATAGTGCGCTGGCGCTGGGTCGGTAGCGTCGGGCCTCTCTTTTCATGGGGGGAATCCGATGGCTCAGGCAGACGAGATGGACGGCTTGCGCGTGGTCATGAGCGCGCCGCAACTAGCGGCGGTGCTGGCGCACCGATCGATCAGTCCTACGGAGATGATGTCCAACCGCCTATGGGGCGGGCTGGACATCGTCGGCGGCGTGTTGGAGATGGTGGGTGCCGGGGTGCTGTGCATTGCGCCGGAACCGACTGGCGTGACGAAAGCTGGCTGTATCGCGTTCGGCATGCATGGCGCGGACACGGCCTGGCGCGGCATGCGACAAGCCTGGAC
The DNA here is from genome assembly GCF_052114485.1 of Cupriavidus sp. KB_39. Lineage (NCBI taxonomy): Bacteria > Pseudomonadati > Pseudomonadota > Betaproteobacteria > Burkholderiales > Burkholderiaceae > Cupriavidus > Cupriavidus sp. KB_39. The sequence goes on along the minus strand of NZ_JBFREV010000211.1, from coordinate 27 downwards.
CGGGCACGACACTGCAACACTGACTCA
>NZ_JBFREV010000210.1:0-455 GCF_052114485.1 Cupriavidus sp. KB_39 | reverse complement strand
ACGGGATTGATGGAGGTGGGCACCGAGGAAGGCGCGTGGGTGGTGCCGCCCTATACGGGTGTGTGGATTCCGGCGCAGAAGCCGCATCGGGTGCGCATGAACGGGGTCAGCACGCGCAGCGTCTACGTGCTGCCGGAGTCGGCGCCGCGTGATAGTCCGGGCTGCGAGGTGCTGGTGGTCAGCCCCTTGCTGCATGCCCTGCTGTTAGCTTCGGCAGACGTGCCCGCGCACTACATGGCGGACAGCCGCGACGGGGCGCTGATGCAGCTCATCCTGTTCGAACTGAATCGCGCGCCAACCTTGCCCCTGTTTGCGCCGATGCCGCGCGACCCGGCGCTCGCCAGGCTCTGCGCGGCACTGCTGGCGCACCCCGATATCGGCGCATCCGCCGAAGACTGGGCGCGGCAGCTCCACTGCAGCCCGCGCACGTTCGCGCGCCTGTTCCAGCATCAAAC
>NZ_JBFREV010000209.1:0-455 GCF_052114485.1 Cupriavidus sp. KB_39 | reverse complement strand
GCTGGAACAGGCGCGCGAACGTGCGCGGGCTGCAGTGGAGCTGCCGCGCCCAGTCATCGGCGGATGCGCCGATATCGGGGTGCGCCAGCAGTGCCGCGCAGAGCCTGGCGAGCGCCGGGTCGCGCGGCATCGGCGCAAACAGCGGCAAGGTCGGCGCGCGGTGCAGTTCGAACAGGATGAGCTGCATCAGCGCCCCGTCGCGGCTGTCCGCCGTGTAGTGCGCGGGCACGTCCGCGGAGGCCAGCAGCAAGGCATGCAGCAGCGGACTAACCACCAACACCTCGCAGCCCGCACCACTGCGCGGCGCCGACTCCGGCAGCACGTAGACGCTGCGCGTGCTGACCCCGTTCATGCGCACCCGATGCGGCTTCTGCGCCGGAATCCACACGCCCGTATAGGGCGGCACCACCCACGCGCCTTCCTCGGTGCCCACCTCCATCAATCCCGTATCCCGT
>NZ_JBFREV010000208.1:0-456 GCF_052114485.1 Cupriavidus sp. KB_39 | reverse complement strand
CCGGCATGGTGCGGTACGGCAGCCCTGCCAGCTTCAGCAGCAGTTCGGCCTTCATGACGAACGGGCTGGCGTCGGGCAGGCCAAAGGCAGGGCCGAAGGTATAGAGCGTGATCATTGTCGTTGGGCTCGTCGTATCGTCGTGTCGTCGTATTGCGCCTATTTCCAGTCGCCCCGCAAGGCCAGCACCATCTGCTGGAGCCCTTCCGCCGATGCGGCCTCGGGCGCCACGGGTTCCCCCACCACGAGTTCGAGCCGGCTCAGGATGCCGCGCCGGAACGGGCGCGACATGGCCACTCCGCCCTTGCGAGAGAAAAAGCTGCCCCACAGCCCGCGCAGCGCCATCGGCACCACGGGCACCGGCGTGCGGCGGATGATCTGCTGCACACCGCCCTTGAACGGGTTGATGTCGCCGGTAGCCGTGATCTTGCCTTCGGGGAAGATGCAGACGAGGTCGCC
>NZ_JBFREV010000207.1:0-458 GCF_052114485.1 Cupriavidus sp. KB_39 | reverse complement strand
TTCGAGACGGCAGTATCAAGGTGTTCGTGACCATGACGCTGCTTGGTCACCCGGCGTATCCCCTGAAAGGGGACGAGGCGCGCAAGTAACCACAGTTCCAAGAGGAGAGTCATGCCTTACACAGTAGCGCGCCCACGGGCGTGGATAGCTGGCCTGCTGGCAGCATTGTCACTGGCAATGTCTGGTTGCGGCGACGAGCCAGTCGCGGTGTCAATGGTTGGCTATAACCACACGGACGTGGGGATTTACGCATTCGAGATCAACGGCCATGGTGGCCCGAATATTGGTGCGCATAGGGGCGGTGGCAATCGTACGTGTTGCGTCATGGTGCCATTGGTCCACGAGCCTGGTATGACGGTAAAGGTCAGATGGGTCAATCGCATTGACGATGTGCCACAGGTGCGATTCGTCTCCGTGCCTCCCTATCGGCCAGACGAATTGGGAAGGTTTGCCGTGCA
>NZ_JBFREV010000206.1:0-459 GCF_052114485.1 Cupriavidus sp. KB_39 | reverse complement strand
CACATGCACTCCACCGTCAGAAGGCATTCGGTCGGGGCCGCAGGGTTCGGGAGATGGCGTCCCAGACCGCGAGGGCCTCGGCGTCCGTCAGCGATGCACGTTCGAGCGGACGATAGTCCGGAAGCGGATTCGCTGTATCCATTTCGTGCCGCACGAAAGGCGTCAGTACATCGTCCGCGAGCGCGTTCCCCTCCAGCGCAAAGAGGTGCCCGTGCACTTCCGTGGTGGGTCTTGGGCCTTCCAACAGCCATTCTTCTGCGTCGACGCCGGTCAATGCGACCTTCCCTTTACGCACCGTTCGCCCGCCCTTGATCTGCGACAACGCCTGCTCGATCTGACGATGCCTCTGCAGAAGCGAGTCCCTTTCAACGACACTTGAGTCCGTCAGAATGGTGAAACCGAGATCCTCATGGCTTGCAAGACGGAACCTCGACTTTGTGCGTTCCTCCTGTTCCTCCT
>NZ_JBFREV010000205.1:0-464 GCF_052114485.1 Cupriavidus sp. KB_39 | reverse complement strand
GCCCTGCCAGCTTCAGCAGCAGTTCGGCCTTCATGACGAACGGGCTGGCGTCGGGCAGGCCAAAGGCAGGGCCGAAGGTATAGAGCGTGATCATTGTCGTTGGGCTCGTCGTATCGTCGTGTCGTCGTGTCGTCGTATTGCGCCTATTTCCAGTCGCCCCGCAGGGCCAGCACCATCTGCTGGAGCCCTTCCGGTGACGCGGCCTCGGGCGCCACGGGTTCCCCCACCACGAGTTCGAGCCGGCTCAGGATGCCGCGCCGGAACGGACGCGACATGGCCACCCCGCCCTTGCGCGAGAAAAAGCTGCCCCACAGCCCGCGCAGCGCCATCGGCACCACGGGCACCGGCGTGCGGCGGATGATCTGCTGCACACCGCCCTTGAACGGGTTGATGTCGCCGGTAGCCGTGATCATGTCGCCGGTAGCCGTGATCTTGCCTTCGGGGAAGATGCAGACGAGGTCGCC
>NZ_JBFREV010000204.1:0-467 GCF_052114485.1 Cupriavidus sp. KB_39 | reverse complement strand
CGAAGAAAATGGAGAGTCAGAAGCCCCACGTCTTCAGGGCGGTAGGGGGGCACAGGGACAATCCGCTCCTGCGGAACATCGTCGATGCGATGGAGCCACCTGACCTTCGCCGTCATGCCAGGCTTGTAGACCCGTGGCACCGTGACGCAACAGGTGAACTTGCCACCGCCCTCGTGCGGCCAGATATTCGGGCCACCCCGGCCATTGACCTCGAACGCGTAGATGCCTACATCGGTGTGGTTGTATCCAACCATTGACACTGAGATTGGCTCGTCGCCGCAACCGGACATTGCCAGTGACAATGCTGCCAGCAGGCCGGCTATCCACGCCCGTGGGCGCGCTACTGTGTAAGGCATGACTCTCCTCTTGGAACTGTGGTTACTTGCGCGCCTCGTCCCCTTTCAGGGGATACGCCGGGTGACCAAGCAGCGTCATGGTCACGAACACCTTGATACTGCCGTCTCGAA
>NZ_JBFREV010000203.1:0-468 GCF_052114485.1 Cupriavidus sp. KB_39 | reverse complement strand
CGCCAGCACGGCGCTGGGCGATGCCATCGGCCTCGGCATCAAGCTGTTCGACGACAGCCACGCCGCGGAGAAGGTGATGATCGTGCTGACCGATGGCAACGACACCGCCAGCCGCATGCCGCCGGCGCAGGCCGCCGAGATTGCCCGCACGCGCGGCGTGGTGGTCCATACGGTGGGGATCGGCGACCCGGCGGCCACGGGCGAGGCCAAGGTCGATCTGGATATGCTCAAGCGCATCGCCGGTAGCACGGGCGGGCGCTATTTCTTCGGCGCCGACCAGAACGCGCTGGCGGCGATCTACGCCACGCTGGACCGCGTCAYCCCGCATCAGGAAAAGACGCTGAGCTGGCGCCCGCGCCGTGAGTTGTTCATGTGGCCGCTCGGCGTGGCCGTGTTGATCGTGCTGGGCTACCAGCTGGCGATGGCCGCCTACGCGCGCTGGACCTTCCGCGCCGCCCCACGCGCCTC
>NZ_JBFREV010000202.1:0-476 GCF_052114485.1 Cupriavidus sp. KB_39 | reverse complement strand
CCCACGGTGCCATCCACGGGCGCGCGCAGTTCCGTATAGCTCAGGTTCAGTTTGGCGATGTCCCGCTCGGCAATCGCCTGCGCCAGCGCGGCCTGCGCCTGCTGCTTCTGCGTGCCGATCACATCCAGTTGGCGCTGCGCGGCGAGCAGTGAGGCACGCGCGCGCTCGCCGTTGGCCTGCGCCTGCTTGTAATCCGAATCCGCCTTTTGCGAGCTTTGGATAGAGACCGCCGCCTTGGCCACCAGGCTGGCGTAGCGCGCCTGGTCGTCGCGGGCCCGCACGGTGTCGGCGTTGGTGGACGCAATGCCGGCCTTGGCCTGCCCGATCACCGCCTCCTGCAAGCGTGCGGTGGCATCGAGGTTGGCGAGCAGCGCCTGCTGCGCCGCCACGGCGCCCTCGGCCTTGGCCAGCGCGGCGCGATAGTCGCGGTCGTCGATGCGCACCAGCAGGTCACCGGCGCGGACGGACTGGTTGTC
>NZ_JBFREV010000201.1:0-478 GCF_052114485.1 Cupriavidus sp. KB_39 | reverse complement strand
CATTGATCCGCGTGACCTTGCGCTCGCGGTCTGCCACCACTTTCGCCAGTTTGTTCTCCCAGGTCTTGAACGCGAGCTTGCGCATGGGATCATTCGGGTCATAGCTCATGCCTGATACGACGGCTCTCATCACGTGATCTGGGAGCATGTCGACCTGTGTCAGATAGAAGTGCACCGAATTCAATACGCTGAGAATCGCCCAGTGAATGCGATTGGCACCGCGAAATCCGGCCCCCAGCCCGAGCGGGCCACCATAGTCGCCGATTTCCTTGAATGGCGTGCCGACGCCCGGAATGTAATGGGCGAAGATGCCCTCTTCCGGCTTGTCTACGCGAGCGTCATACAGGCGCGCGACATTGCTGTGCTTATTCGCCTCGGCCTGTGTGCAGCCAAGCCCGGGCTCCTTCCAATCCTTGTTGTTGCCCGTGCCATCGAAGAACAGACTGACAAACACCTGGCCCTGGCACTGCGCCGGGTC
>NZ_JBFREV010000200.1:0-478 GCF_052114485.1 Cupriavidus sp. KB_39 | reverse complement strand
GACCCGGCGCAGTGCCAGGGCCAGGTGTTTGTCAGTCTGTTCTTCGATGGCACGGGCAACAACAAGGATTGGAAGGAGCCCGGGCTTGGCTGCACACAGGCCGAGGCGAATAAGCACAGCAATGTCGCGCGCCTGTATGACGCTCGCGTGGTGGCCCCGGAGGATGGCATCTTCGGCTACTACATTCCCGGCGTGGGAACGCCATTCGAGCAAATTGGCGACTATGGCGGTCCGCTCGGTTTGGGGGCGGGACTTCGGGGCGCGAATCGCATTCACTGGGCGATTCTCAGTGTGCTTGACTCGGTTCATTTGAATTTGACTGGAACCCGCATGCTCCCAGATCACGTGATGAGAGCCGTCGTATCAGGCATGAGCTATGACCCGAATGATCCCATGCGCAAGCTCGCGTTCAAGACCTGGGAGAACAAACTGGCGAAAGTGGTGGCAGACCGCGAGCGCAAGGTCACGCGGATCAATG
>NZ_JBFREV010000199.1:0-484 GCF_052114485.1 Cupriavidus sp. KB_39 | reverse complement strand
GTGCCCGCGTACTGCCGGAGCAGGTTGTCCACCAGCCTGGGGTGGCCGGTCAGGCGGCTGTCGGTGGCCCGTCGTCCATGTTCGGGCGTGGACGCATACCAGCGCGTATCGGGATCGTCGAGCAGGTTGCCGGCCGGGTCGAAGGCGAACGTTTCGCTGCCGAGCGCGCTGCGCGCATCGAGCAGCCGCCCGACCGGGTCATAGCGATATCGCAGCGCGCCGCGCCGCATGTCATGGATGCCCGATAGCTGTCCCACCGCATCGTACTGATACTGGCGATGCAGCAAACGATGGCCCACCCGTGCACCCTCGATGTGGGACAGCGCCTGTTCCACCAGCCGCCCCGCCGGATCGTACGCCTGCGCGTGGGAGAGCCGATTGCCCTGTGTGCGAAGCACCTCCCGGTGCAAGTCGTCGCGCTCAAGATGGACCAGTTCGCGGTCATCAAGCATCACGCCGTGCACGTGGCCCGCGCCGTAGGTCA
>NZ_JBFREV010000198.1:0-484 GCF_052114485.1 Cupriavidus sp. KB_39 | reverse complement strand
CGTACTGCCGGAGCAGGTTGTCCACCAGCCTGGGGTGGCCGGTCAGGCGGCTGTCGGTGGCCCGTCGTCCATGTTCGGGCGTGGACGCATACCAGCGCGTATCGGGATCGTCGAGCAGGTTGCCGGCCGGGTCGAAGGCGAAAGTTTCGCTGCCCAGTGCGCTGTGCGCAGCGAGCAGCCGGCCCACGGGGTCATAGCGATATCGCAGCGCGCCGCGCCGCATGTCATGGATGCCCGATAGCTGTCCCACCGCATCGTACTGATACTGGCGGTGCAGCAAACGATGGCCCGCCCGCGCGCCATCGACGTGAGACAGCGTCTGTTCCATCAGCCGCCCCGCCGGATCGTACGCCTGCGCGTGGGAGAGCCGATTGCCCTGTGTGCGAAGCACCTCCCGGTGCAAGTCGTCGCGCTCAAGATGGACCAGTTCGCGGTCATCAAGCATCACGCCGTGCACGTGGCCCGCGCCGTAGGTCATAGGTCA
>NZ_JBFREV010000197.1:0-486 GCF_052114485.1 Cupriavidus sp. KB_39 | reverse complement strand
CATTCGAGACCGGCGTGGTCGTACGCAATAACGGTGCCGACGAGATGGAGAAGTACAACGCGCATCAAAGCTACGATGACGAACAGCTGGAGCGGATCCTCAATCGTCCACCTTATGAGGTGTACACGCTGTACGTCGGCTCTGACGGCAAGATGAACTCCCAGGCCCTGCCATGGCTTGGCCTCAAGATGCGCACCTTCGCGCGMAACCAGGCGGATGAACTGCCAAGCGACCCGCCACCGTTTGCGCAAAGCGAACCGCGCTTCCGCACCATYCTCRAMAGCCTGCGCCTGCGCGCCACCGTTCCAGCCCTGCCTGAGGTCACGGCGCTGGGCAAGGGGTACGGCGTCTCTACCGTGGGGACCGGTAAATGAAGCCCTTCACGATCAGTCGATGCCTGCTCACAGCTGTGGCCGTGTCGCTTCTGATGGGCTGCGGCCCGTCGCGCGCCGAACGTGAGGAGACAGAACGGGCACAGGAATGGCT
>NZ_JBFREV010000196.1:0-487 GCF_052114485.1 Cupriavidus sp. KB_39 | reverse complement strand
GACCTGCCCGGCGTGCAAGGTCGGCGGGCCGGTGTACAACGACTGCGATCCAAGATACTCGCTGCATGGGAAGCAGATTCTGGTTTCGGGGGCGCGCGTGTTCTGCAAGTGCAAGGAGCACCCGCGCGTGCTGCCGTCGCAGCATATCTTTTCGATCGAAGTAGACCGGTCGCCAGAGCAGGAGGAGGAAGCCGCGGTAGCCGCCACGCCGAATCCCGGTGTAACGCACTTGGCTGCGGAAAAACCGTCGACGAAGGAATACCTTCTGCGGCCGCGCGGGACGTTGTACTGGGGCGGAGCTGGGCTCGACGGAGACTACGTGCGGCCACAACTGGAGGCGTTCCGGAAGGCGGGGATCGAGCACTGTTTCATGGGACTGACGAACTCGGCAAACCACGGGCTGAACGAGGACTACAAGGAGGCTGGACAAATCCTGGATGCCCTCCGGGCTGGTCTCGTCGTGCGCTATGCGCTATCGTGATGACAG
>NZ_JBFREV010000195.1:0-491 GCF_052114485.1 Cupriavidus sp. KB_39 | reverse complement strand
GGCCGGCCCCGGGCCGGGATGGAGCGGAGACCGGGCCACCCGTTGCCGCCGGGGTTCTACCGCCATCCGTTGATACCGGCCGGCATGTACTGGCAGCAGGCGAAGGACTATTGCCAGTGGCTAGGCAAGCAGACCGGTGTGCCCTTCGGTTTGCCAACCGAGGCGCAATGGGAGTATGCCGCCCGTAGCCGTGGCCAGAACTTCCTCTGGGCGACGGACAACGGGCATATGGACAAAGGCCGCAACATGGCTTCCTATGCGCAAAAGCAAAAGCTCCGGCCTGTCGTTGACGCCGACCCCCATGAGCCGTCCTCTGTGACACGAGCCATGCTGTTCCCGGTCGGGATCTTCCCGCCCAATCCGCTCGGACTCTATGACATGAACGCCAACGGATGGGAGTGGATGCAGGACTGGTATGACGAGGACTGGTACCGCGTAAGCCCGGAGCACGATCCGAAGGGGCCGCCGACCGGATCCTTGATCCTTGCGTT
>NZ_JBFREV010000194.1:0-491 GCF_052114485.1 Cupriavidus sp. KB_39 | reverse complement strand
CTCGATGACGCCAATTTCGAGCGCGGCCCGGCCCAGTTCTTCCAGCGCGTGCCGGCACCGGTGCGCGGGATCGTGACCACGCTGGTCAAGCGGCGCGTACGCCAGATGCTCTGGGCGCAGGGCCTCGGCCGGCATTCGGACGAGGAGGCCGCAGCCATGGCGATCCACGGCGTGACGGCCATCGCCAACATCCTTGGCGACAAGCCCTACCTGCTGGGCGATGCGCCATGCGGCGCCGACGCCACCTTGTTCGCGTTCAGCGCCAGCCTGCTCAGCCCCGTGTTCGAGACGCCAATCCGTACGGCGGCGTCGGCGCACGCCAATCTGACCGCCTATCTGGCACGGATGCGGGCGCGTTTCTATCCCGATTTCGTCGGCAGCGGGGTGTTCGCGCCCATGTCCGAATCCCCGGCGGCGCCGACAGTGGCCGCCAATGGCCTTACAATGTAGGCCGTCCCCAATTCCAGCGCGGTTTCCATCATGTCCGGCAA
>NZ_JBFREV010000193.1:0-491 GCF_052114485.1 Cupriavidus sp. KB_39 | reverse complement strand
CTCGATGACGCCAATTTCGAGCGCGGCCCGGCCCAGTTCTTCCAGCGCGTGCCGGCACCGGTGCGCGGGATCGTGACCACGCTGGTCAAGCGGCGCGTACGCCAGATGCTCTGGGCGCAGGGCCTCGGCCGGCATTCGGACGAGGAGGCTGACGCCATGGCAATCCACGGCGTGACCGCCATTGCCAATATCCTGGGGGACAAGCCCTATCTGATGGGCGATGCGCCATGCGGCGCCGACGCCACCTTGTTCGCGTTCAGCGCCAGCCTGCTCAGTCCCGTGTTCGAGACGCCGATCCGTACGGCGGCGTCCGCGCACGCCAATCTGGCCGCCTATCTGGCGCGGATGCGGGCGCGTTTCTATCCCGATTTCGTCGGCAGCGGGGTGTTCGCGCCCATGTCCGAGTCCCCGGCGGCGCCGACAGTGGCCGCCAATGGCCTTACAATGTAGGCCGTCCCCAATTCCAGCGCGGTTTCCATCATGTCCGGCAA
>NZ_JBFREV010000192.1:0-505 GCF_052114485.1 Cupriavidus sp. KB_39 | reverse complement strand
ACCATGCGACCTGCCCGGCGTGCAAGGTCGGCGGGCCGGTGTACAACGACTGCGATCCAAGATACTCGCTGCATGGGAAGCAGATTCTGGTTTCGGGGGCGCGCGTGTTCTGCAAGTGCAAGGAGCACCCGCGCGTGCTGCCGTCGCAGAGCATCTTCTCGATCGAAGTCCATGCATTGGCGCATTACGCAGTCCGAGGCGCTATTGGGGCTGGCGGGGTAATAGCAACGACGCCGGCTGCCGGCGCTGCGCACTTGACTGCGGACAAGCCGGCCATGAAGGAATACCTGGTGCGACCGCGAGGTACGCTGTACTGGGGTGGAGCGGGGCTTGATGGAGACTACGTGCGGCCGCAGCTGGAGGCGTTCCGGAAGGCGGGGATCGAGCACTGTTTCATGGGACTGACGAACTCGGCAAACCACGGGCTGAACGAGGACTACAAGGAGGCTGGACAAATCCTGGATGCCCTCCGGGCTGGTCTCGTCGTGCGCTATCGTGATGACAG
>NZ_JBFREV010000191.1:0-505 GCF_052114485.1 Cupriavidus sp. KB_39 | reverse complement strand
GGCGCGCTCTGGGCGCATGCCGTCGCGATGTTCCGGTTGCATCCACTGCTCGGCGTGGGTTACGGGGAGTTCGGCTGGGCGCAGTTCCAGCAGATGGCGCAGGTGCGCGTGACGGCCGAGATGTCCCTGCATGCCCACAACGCCGTGCTCGATCTGCTGGCGAAGACGGGTTTGACGGGGACGGCGGGCGTGGGGGTGCTGCTGCTGGCGTGGCTGGGGCGTGTGGTGCGTAGTCGCCTCTGGCGCGCGACGTCGGCGGAGCGCCCGCAGACCGTGGTGATCCTGCTCTGGCTGGCGATGGTCGGCGCGCATTCGATGCTCGAATACCCGCTCCATTACCTCTACTTCTTCCTGCCGTTCTGCTTCCTGCTGGGATGGCTGGAGCCGTCCGGCTTCGGCAAATGGCGAGTCCCCAAGCCGGTGCCGATGGTCATCGGCATCGCCTTCGTCGCGCTCTCGGCCATCATCCTGACCACGCTCTGGCAGGACTACCGTCGCGTGGAAG
>NZ_JBFREV010000190.1:0-506 GCF_052114485.1 Cupriavidus sp. KB_39 | reverse complement strand
GTTTCGAAGCACACGCTTCCGCTCGCCACCTTCTAYGGCGAATGGAYGGCCGGCGTGCTCGGTGTCGCGCTGGTCTGCCTGCTGGCCTTTCGGCGTTCGGCGGACACCCCCCAAGTCCCTTGGATCGTCCTGCTGCCGCTCTGGCTGATCCTGACGACAATCATCCAGTCCGCCGCCGGCATGCCCGACATCACCGGCAGCCGCTCCACCACCCAGATCGTCCTCGCCCTCGGCGCGGCCATGATGGTCGCCGCGTGGCGTCTCGGGCAGGGGTTTTCCACCGAGGAACGGGCCGAGATTGTCGATGCCATCGCCATCACCTTCCTCGTCGCCGGGCTGCTCGGCACGCTGGCGCAATGGATCCAGGTCTTCCATATGGAAGACCAGATGTTCGGCCTCGTTTCGGAATATTTCTACGACACCAACCGCCGGCTGTGGGGCAACCTCAACCAGCCCAACCATCAGGCGACGATCCACGGCTTTGGCCTCGTTGCCGCGATCTGGCT
>NZ_JBFREV010000189.1:0-506 GCF_052114485.1 Cupriavidus sp. KB_39 | reverse complement strand
GTTTCGAAGCACACGCTTCCGCTCGCCACCTTCTATGGCGAATGGACGGCCGGCGTGCTCGGTGTCGCGCTGGTCTGCCTGCTGGCCTTTCGGCGTTCGGCGGACACCCCCCAAGTCCCTTGGATCGTCCTGCTGCCGCTCTGGCTGATTCTGACGACGCTCGTCCAGTCTGCCGCCGGCATGGCCGATATCACGGGCAGCCGCTTCACCACCCGGATCGTCCTCGCCCTCGGCGCCGCCATGATGGTCGCCGCATGGCGCCTTGGCCAGGGGTTGTCCACCGAGGAGCGCGCCGAGATTGTCGATGCCGTCGCCATCACCTTCCTCGTCGCCGGGCTGCTCGGCACGTTGGCCCAGTGGATCCAGGTCTTCCATATGGAAGACCAGATGTTCGGCCTCGTTTCGGAATATTTCTACGACACCAACCGCCGGCTGTGGGGCAACCTCAACCAGCCCAACCATCAGGCGACGATCCACGGCTTTGGCCTCGTTGCCGCGATCTGGCT
>NZ_JBFREV010000188.1:0-506 GCF_052114485.1 Cupriavidus sp. KB_39 | reverse complement strand
CTGCACCATGAAGCCGGTCATCTCGTCATTGGCGATGCCCACGGCCTTGTCGCGGCCCAGCGCGAACACGGTCTTGGCGCCGCCGCCCCCGAGCCGTGGCCCGAGATAGGTGGCCAGGTCCACCCGCTCGCGCCCGCCGCCCGGATGGCGCAGGTAGACCACCCCGCGCGCGTTCACATCGAAACGATGGTTGGCGTACGGGTCTGGCTGGGGCTGCACGCGCCGCCAGTTGCCGCCGGCCTGTGTCAGGTCGATGGCGGGCTTGCCGTCCGCGTCCGCATGGCGTTGCAGCGCGAACTCGGGGGCCAGCACCTCGGTCTGCATCACGTTCGCCACCTGCTCCGCGAAGACGCGGCCCTGCGGCAGGTGGGCGCCGTCGAGCGCGAGCACGATCGGCTGGCGAACTCGGGGGCCAGCACCTCGGTCTGCATCACGTTCGCCACCTGCTCCGCGAAGACGCGGCCCTGCGGCAGGTGGGCGCCGTCGAGCGCGAGCACGATCGGCTG
>NZ_JBFREV010000187.1:0-510 GCF_052114485.1 Cupriavidus sp. KB_39 | reverse complement strand
GCCTCCTCGTCCGAATGCCGGCCGAGGCCCTGCGCCCAGAGCATCTGGCGTACGCGCCGCTTGACCAGCGTGGTCACGATCCCGCGCACCGGTGCCGGCACGCGCTGGAAGAACTGGGCCGGGCCGCGCTCGAAATTGGCGTCATCGAGCCAGCGCACGCGGGCCACGGCCCAGTAGAGGTTGTCTTCCATCAGCTTTTCCACGGCCCAGGCCACCCCGCGCTCGGCCTCGGACAGCCCCGCGTCGAAGTCCACGTGATAGGTCTTCTCGATATGCCAGCGGATCATCGTCGAATCCGCGACGATGCGCCCCATGTCGTCGAGGTAAGGCAGCTTGCCCTTGGGCGCGCGGCGCAGGTTGCCCGGCATGGTGCGGTACGGCAGCCCTGCCAGCTTCAGCAGCAGTTCGGCCTTCATGACGAACGGGCTGGCGTCGGGCAGGCCAAAGGCAGGGCCGAAGGTATAGAGCGTGATCATTGTCGTTGGGCTCGTCGTATCGTCGTGTCGTCGT
>NZ_JBFREV010000186.1:0-510 GCF_052114485.1 Cupriavidus sp. KB_39 | reverse complement strand
TATTCCTGGCGTGGCGCGAGCTGGAGAAAACCGGCAAGACGCCAGACTGAGGCGGCTCGCCGGCCTCCCCCGGCCTGAATTGCAACAGCCTAGTCGCAGGTGTAGCGGAAGTTATCGTTCAGCTTCAGCGGCAACACCACCGTACGCAGGTTCAGCGCCTGCGCCTTGGCGCAGAGCGCAGGCCGCCGCGCGGGGTCCTTCCATTTCGCGGCATATTCCACATTGAACACGGCCTTGCCCTGCGTGGTGAACGCCGCATAGACCCCGCACTCGTTGTACTGGAAACACTGCTCATTGACCGCGAAGTCGAAATCGCCGGCAAGCTGGGCGACCTGATCGATATCGTTCTTGAGGCCGATGGCCAACCCGCGCGCGTGGGCCTCGGTGGCCAGAAAGCGGTTGTAGTCGAGCTGCGTCGCGGCCGTCAACGGCACGCCGGGGTTGTTGGTGTAGCCGTCGACATTGTCCGTGTCGATGCCATCGCACCCCTTCGCCTTCGCCAGATCCATC
>NZ_JBFREV010000185.1:0-513 GCF_052114485.1 Cupriavidus sp. KB_39 | reverse complement strand
CGTGCGCTGGACGAGCTGACGGTCTGCGCCTACTACATCGGCGCCCAGGAACAAGGCCGCGCCGCGCTGATCCGGCTGCTCGCCGAAGGGGCGTTCCCCGAGTCTGAGCGCGCCCGAATCGAGGCGAATCGGCCGTATTACGGGATGTAGAGTCTCTCCCCTCTCCCTCTGGGAGAGGGGCGGGGGAGAGGGTAGGCGGCTCAACGTGCGCCATCGCATCGAGACACCCCGGCCCTCTCCCCCAACCCCTCTCCCGCAAGCGGGCGAGGGGAGCAAACCGGCAGGGCTTGATATGCCTGGGTTCTTCCCCGCTCTCCCCTACCCCAGCAGCCGCCGCAGCTGCACGGCCACGTCCTCGGCGGCGGAAACCGGCAGCAGCGGCACGCCGATGCCGTGGTGCCAGTCGAACAGCGCCTGGCTGTGCTGGCTGGCGAAGCTGCCGATCTGGTCACGCAGCGCGGCGCGGCCGAAGCCCAGTTCCACCTGCAGCTCGCCGTCGCTGACCACGAGGTG
>NZ_JBFREV010000184.1:0-516 GCF_052114485.1 Cupriavidus sp. KB_39 | reverse complement strand
ATGGGCGCGCGCCCAGCGCATCGCCCTGGTCAACCAGGTCCTCGCACGCCTGGCTTTGCCGCGAGACCTCTCCTGGGCGCAGCGTGCGGCGCAAGCGATGCGCATTGAGCCGGACCTCGCCGTCATGCTGACGCCCGAGGACTACGACCGCCTGGCCCAGCGGCACGCGATGATCACCGAGCCCCTGCCGCCAGCCGATACCTCGAACACTCGAACCTTGGGGACGTGACCTATGGCCATCGAAAAGACATGCGGCTACTGCGACAAGCGTGGCCTGCTCATCCTGCCCGTGCGCTATGCCGTCGCGCCCATCGACATGGGGCTGCCGGCAGTTACCGCGCCCTTGAAGGTCGAAGACACCGCCCGCAGCGTCGGCAAAGGCCAGAAGCAGGACCTGACGCTGCATGGCAGCGCGCGCTACACGACCCGCTTGCTACGCTGCGGCTACCTGTATGTGTATGACGAAAAACGCGATCGAATGGACGCTTACTGGATCTCAGAGGATGGCTACTACAG
>NZ_JBFREV010000183.1:0-518 GCF_052114485.1 Cupriavidus sp. KB_39 | reverse complement strand
CTGTAGTAGCCATCCTCTGAGATCCAGTAAGCGTCCATTCGATCGCGTTTTTCGTCATACACATACAGGTAGCCGCAGCGTAGCAAGCGGGTCGTGTAGCGCGCGCTGCCATGCAGCGTCAGGTCCTGCTTCTGGCCTTTGCCGACGCTACGGGCGGTGTCTTCCACCTTCAGTGGCGCGGTGACCGCCGGTAGCCCCATGTCGATGGGTGCTATCGCATAGCGCACGGGCAGGATGAGCAGGCCACGCTTGTCGCAGTAGCCGCATGTTTTTTCGATGGCCATAGACGTCAGGTCCCCAAGGTTCGAGTGTTCGAGGTATCGGCTGGCGGCAGGGGCTCGGTGATCATCGCGTGCCGCTGGGCCAGGTGGTCGTAGTCCTCGGGCGTCAGCATGACGGCGAGGTCCGGCTCAATGCGCATCGCTTGCGCCGCAYGCTGCGCCCAGGAGAGGTCTCGCGGCAAAGCCAGGCGTGCGAGGACCTGGTTGACCAGGGCGATGCGCTGGGCGCGCGCCCAT
>NZ_JBFREV010000182.1:0-520 GCF_052114485.1 Cupriavidus sp. KB_39 | reverse complement strand
GGCCTGCTGCGCGGCGTGGAGATCGAGGTCTGGCTGGACAGCACGCGCTTTGCCGGCGCGGGCGACCTCGAACTGTTCGGCGAGATGCTGAACCGCTTCCTGTCGCTGTACGCCACGCTCAATCTCTACACGCGGCTCGTGATTGTCTCGCAACCGTCCGGCCAGCGGCTGGCGTGGCCGGACAGCAAGGGCCAGGGGGCCCCGTTTTGAACGCACCGGACAACCGGGCGCCCCGCCCGCTGAGCGAGGCATTGCTGGCCGATGCCCCACGCATGAACTTCTTCCGCCTGTGCGAGTTGATCGAGCTGGCGGCGCCAGGCCACCCGCCGCTCGGCACCACCGATTCGCCGGCCAATGAGCCGGTACGCTTCCGCTCGAACGGCCGGCTCGGCTTTCCGGGGCGCGAGATCGACGCCGTGGAGCGTGACCCGGACCACCCCGGCGCCCCGCCCGTAGTGCGCACCAACTTCCTGGGGTTGTATGGCGTCGATGCCCGTATGCGTATGCCATCGTATTTCGT
>NZ_JBFREV010000181.1:0-525 GCF_052114485.1 Cupriavidus sp. KB_39 | reverse complement strand
CGCCACCGCAGCCACCATCGCCACGATCTGGCCGATGATGCCGAAGCCCTTCTTTTMCTTGATAAACCGGGTGTGGATGTCGTCCTGGAGCGTGTCCTCGGTGTAGTTCAGCCCGAGGCTCTCCTTCAGTTGCGCCACCAGTGCCGCGCTGGCTTCCTCGTCCACGGTGCCGTCGGCACGGGTGATGCGGAAGGCGTCGTTCACCGCGTGGATCATGCCGGCGTCGATGTCCATGCGCATCGCCGACAGGAAGCCGCCCGGCTGCACCACCGTGCCCGTCACCACATTCCAGCCGCCCTGCGCCTTGTACGCATTCGTACCGATGTCCACCACGTTCGGGCTCAGGTCAAGGCTGCCCGCCTTCACCTGCAGCAGATCCCCAGCCGTGATCTGGCCGCTGTTRCGCAGTTGTCCGTCGATGTCCAGGCTGACGTTCTGCCCGCTGATCGTGCCGCCGTTGGGCGTCGCCAGCGCCTGGACGTAGCCGTCCGGCAGGTAGACCTGGCCGTCCGGCAGGTAGACCTG
>NZ_JBFREV010000180.1:0-532 GCF_052114485.1 Cupriavidus sp. KB_39 | reverse complement strand
AGCGGCGGCCTGCTGCGCGGCGTGGAGATCGAGGTCTGGCTGGACAGCACGCGCTTTGCCGGCGCGGGCGACCTCGAACTGTTCGGCGAGATGCTGAACCGCTTCCTGTCGCTGTACGCCACGCTCAATCTCTACACGCGGCTCGTGATCGTCTCGCAACCGTCCGGCCAGCGGCTGGCGTGGCCGGACAGCAAGGGCCAGGGGGCGCCGTTTTGAACGCGCCGGAGACCGCGCCGGACAACCGGGCACCCCGCCGTCTGAGCGAGGCATTGCTGGCCGATGCCCCACGCATGAACTTCTTCCGCCTGTGCGAGCTGATCGAACTGGCGGCGCCGGACCACCCGCCGCTCGGCACGACCGATTCGCCGGCCAATGAGCCGGTGCGCTTCCGCTCGAACGGCCGGCTCGGCTTTCCGGGGCGCGAGATCGACGCCGTGGAGCGTGACCCGGACCACCCCGGCGCCCCGCCCGTAGTGCGCACCAACTTCCTGGGGTTGTATGGCGTCGATGCCCGTATGCCATCGTATTTCGT
>NZ_JBFREV010000179.1:0-551 GCF_052114485.1 Cupriavidus sp. KB_39 | reverse complement strand
GCCAAACGCCCGCGCCGTGGCCAGGAAGGTGGGCAGCAGCAGGTCGTTGTCCTGGATGCGGGCGAGGATTTCCCAGAGCACCGCCAGCGCCAGCAGGATCACCGCCTTGCGCACCCAGCCCTGCTGCCAGAGGCGGCGATGGAAGGGCAACGGCCGCGACAGCGGCACAGCGGTGAACGGCTCGAGCGCCAGTTCGTATTCAGGGCGGATGGGGGTGTCGAGGGTGGTCATATATATAGGCGATATCGTGGCTGGGGACGCTGTCCCTCTCCCCCGGCCCCTCTCCCGCAAGCGGGCGAGGGGAGCAAAGCGGCGGTGTTCCTTCCTCTCTCCCGCTTGCGCGACGGGGAGCAAACCGGCGGTGTTCCTTCCTCTCTCCCGCTTGCGCGACGGGGAGCAAACCGGCGGTGTTCCTTCCCCTCTCCCGCTTGCGCGACGGGGAGCAAAGCGGCGGTGTTCCTCCCCTCTCCCTCTGGGAGAGGGGCCGGGGGAGAGGGTGGGCGTCTCTACGAAGTCGAAACGCTACGCGTGCGCCCTGCCCCGCTCGCCAG
>NZ_JBFREV010000178.1:0-551 GCF_052114485.1 Cupriavidus sp. KB_39 | reverse complement strand
ATGCCGAACCCTGCCAACCGCTTCCATTCCTGGCTGTATCGCGCGCGTCCGGACCTGAACTGCATCGTTCATTCCCACGCGCCGCATGCCTCTGCGCTTGCCATGCTCGAGGTTCCCCTGACCATCTCCCACATGGACACCTGCGTCCTCTACGACCAGACGGCATTCCTCGAAAAATGGCCCGGTATCCCGGTTGGCAATGAAGAAGGCGAAATCATCTCCAAAGCGCTCGGCGACAAAAAGGCGATCTTGCTGTCACACCACGGTCTTCTGGTTGCTGGTGCGTCGGTGGAAGAAGCTTGCGTGTTGGGCGTGATGTTCGAACGTGCTGCGCGCCTGCAGCTCCTGGCGATGGCGGCGGGGGAGATTCAGCCGATTCCRCCGGAACTGGGTCGTGAAGCGCAACGCTGGGTGAGTACCCAGAAGCGGTTCGAAGCGACGTTCGCCTACTATTCCCGCCGCGCCCGTCGCGAACTGCCGGCGGGTCGCGAACTGCCGGCGGATTGAAGCGGAGGCGCGGCCGTTCAACGTTTCGTCGGATCGTCGGCGGT
>NZ_JBFREV010000177.1:0-551 GCF_052114485.1 Cupriavidus sp. KB_39 | reverse complement strand
GTGCTTTCCGGAAACGGCATGCCGAACCCTGCCAACCGCTTCCATTCCTGGCTGTATCGCGCGCGTCCGGACCTGAACTGCATCGTTCATTCCCACGCGCCGCATGCCTCTGCGCTTGCCATGCTCGAGGTTCCCCTGACCATCTCCCATATGGACACCTGCGTCCTCTACGACCAGACGGCATTCCTCGGGAAATGGCCCGGCATCCCGGTTGGCAATGAAGAAGGCGAGATCATCTCCAGGGCACTCGGCGACAAGAAGGCGATCCTGTTGTCACACCACGGCCTTCTGGTTGCTGGTGCGTCGGTGGAAGAAGCTTGCGTGCTGGGTGTGATGTTTGAACGCGCCGCGCGCCTGCAGCTCCTGGCAATGGCGGCAGGCGAGATTCAGCCGATTCCGCCAGAACTGGGTCGTGAAGCGCAACGCTGGGTGAGTACCCAGAAGCGGTTCGAAGCGACGTTCGCCTACTATTCCCGCCGCGCCCGTCGCGAACTGCCGGCGGATTGAAGCGGAGGCGCGGCCGTTCAACGTTTCGTCGGATCGTCGGCGGT
>NZ_JBFREV010000176.1:0-552 GCF_052114485.1 Cupriavidus sp. KB_39 | reverse complement strand
CCTCAAGGGCGTGGCCCCACCCCACGTCACCCTGAACCAGATCTTCGCCGGCATGCTGCCGTTCATGGCGATCCAGATCCTGGCGTTGGCGCTGCTCTATATCTTCCCGGGGATTGGTCTGTGGCTGCCGCAGGTGTTGTATCGGTAGGGGGTGATCGCAATTTCCTTGTTCCTGAGCGGAGTTGCGCCATCTCAATAGTGCGCTGGCGCTGGGTCGGTAGCGTCGGGCCTCTCTTTTCATGGGGGGAATCCGATGGCTCAGGCAGACGAGATGGACGGCTTGCGCGTGGTCATGAGCGCGCCGCAACTGGCGGCGGTGCTGGCGCACCGRTCGATCAGTCCTACGGAGATGATGTCCAACCGCCTATGGGGCGGGCTGGACATCGTCGGCGGCGTGCTGGAAATGGTGGGTGCCGGGGTGCTGTGCATTGCGCCGGAACCGACTGGCGTGACGAAAGCTGGCTGTATCGCGTTCGGCATGCATGGCGCGGACACGGCCTGGCGCGGCATGCGACAAGCCTGGACCGGGCACGACACTGCAACACTGACTCA
>NZ_JBFREV010000175.1:0-554 GCF_052114485.1 Cupriavidus sp. KB_39 | reverse complement strand
TACGACGCGCTCGGGCGCAGGCTGGTCAAGTCGTCCTCCGCCCACGGCGTCACGCTCTATGGCTGGGACGGCGACCAACTGGCGTGGGAAAGCCGGCCAGACCGCAGCACGCACTATGTCTACGAGCCCGGCACCTTCGTACCGCTGGCGCAGGCGGTACGCCATGACGCCATCGCCCTGCATCGCCAGCCCGATTACGCAGGCGACTACGACATCGATGAGGATCCGCTGTGGACCGAGGACATCGCCCCGCAGCCGTTCGACGCCATCGCGTGGTACCAGTGCGACCACCTCGGCACACCGCAGGAGCTGACCGATGAAGCCGGCGAGATTGCCTGGAGTGCGCAGTACCAGGCATGGGGCGCCGCGCGCGAGGTCATCTCCGAAGCGGCGCGCAAGGCAGGTATTGCCAACCCACTGCGCTTCCAGGGCCAGTATTACGACCAGGAAACCGGGCTCCATTACAACCGGCACCGGTACTATGATCCGGTAAGCGGGCGGTATGTCAGCAAGGACCCGATTGGGCTGGAAGGCGGGATTAATGCCTACGCGTA
>NZ_JBFREV010000174.1:0-554 GCF_052114485.1 Cupriavidus sp. KB_39 | reverse complement strand
TACGCGTAGGCATTAATCCCGCCTTCCAGCCCAATCGGGTCCTTGCTGACATACCGCCCGCTTACCGGATCATAGTACCGGTGCCGGTTGTAATGGAGCCCGGTTTCCTGGTCGTAATACTGGCCCTGGAAGCGCAGTGGGTTGGCAATGCCTGCCTTGCGCGCCGCTTCGGTGATGACCTCGCGCGCGGCGCCCCATGCCTTGTACTGGGCAGACCATGCAATCTCGCCGGTCTCGTCGGTCAACTCCTGCGGTGTGCCGAGGTGATCGCATTGGTACCAGGCGATGGCGTCGAACGGCTGCGGGGCGATGTCCTCGGTCCAGAGCGGATCGTCATCGATATCGTAGTCGCCCGCGTAATCGGGCTCGCGATGCAGGGCGATGGCGTCATGGCGCACCGCCTGGGCCAGCGGTACGAAGGTGCCGGGCTCGTAGACATAGTGCGTGCTGCGGTCTGGCCGGCTTTCCCACGCCAGTTGGTCGCCGTCCCAGCCATAGAGCGTGACGCCGTGGGCGGATGACGACTTGACCAGCCTGCGCCCGAGCGCGTCGTA
>NZ_JBFREV010000173.1:0-555 GCF_052114485.1 Cupriavidus sp. KB_39 | reverse complement strand
ACGTGCAGGCGCGCTGCCTCACGGACGGCACGCCGCGCCACGCCGACTGCGCCGTGGTCGATCGCGACCGGGGCCTCGTGCTCTACAAGGACTACGTCGGCGCCTCGCACTACCTCGTGATTCCCGATCATGCCGTCAGCGGTGTGGAAGACGCGCGCGTCTGGACGGGCACGCGCGCCAACGGCTGGGCCTTCGGCTGGGAAGAACGCCAGATCGTAGCGAAGGCGGTTGGCAAGCCGGTGCCCGACACGCTGATCGGTCTGGCCGTGAATTCGAGGGGTTCGCGCAGCCAGGACCAGCTCCATATCCATCTGGACTGCATCAGCGGTGCCGCTCAGAAGTTTCTGACCCAGAGCGGCATCACGCCGACGTGGGGGGCGTTCACGTTCGCGGGGAAGCGTGTGCTGGCGAAGCGCGTGCCGGCGGACCAGCCGGTGCTGGCCTTCAATCCGTTCGATGAGGTGCATCGCGAAACGGCGGGCACCGCCGGCGACACGCAGGACCGCGGCATCTTTCTCGCTTACGCGGGCGGCGGCTTTGTCGTCGTGGATGAGC
>NZ_JBFREV010000172.1:0-555 GCF_052114485.1 Cupriavidus sp. KB_39 | reverse complement strand
ACGTGCAGGCGCGCTGCCTCACGGACGGCGCGCCGCGCCACGCCGACTGCGCCGTGGTCGATCGCGACCGGGGCCTCGTGCTCTACAAGGACTACGTCGGCGCCTCGCACTACCTCGTGATTCCCGATCATGCCGTCAGCGGTGTGGAACACGCGCGCGTCTGGACGGGCACGCGCGCCAACGGCTGGGCCTTCGGGTGGGAAGAACGCCAGATCGTGGCGAAGGCGGTCGGCAAGCCCCTGCCCGATACGCTGATCGGCCTCGCCGTGAATTCCCGGGGCTCGCGCAGCCAGGACCAGCTCCATATCCATCTGGATTGCATCAGCGGCGCCGCTCAGAAGTTTCTGAACCAGAGCGGCATTTCGCCGGCATGGGGGGAGTTCACGTTCGCGGGGAAGCGCGTCCGGGCGAAGCGCGTGCCGGCGGACCAGCCGGTGCTGGCCTTCAATCCGTTCGATGAGGTGCATCGCGAAACGGCGGGCACCGCCGGCGACACGCAGGACCGCGGCATCTTTCTCGCTTACGCGGGCGGCGGCTTTGTCGTCGTGGATGAGC
>NZ_JBFREV010000171.1:0-582 GCF_052114485.1 Cupriavidus sp. KB_39 | reverse complement strand
GTGTGCAACGCGGTGCAGATCCGCTGGCGTTGCAATGATGGGGCGAAGGTCATATACTGGCCACACCGCTTGAGAGGCGTCCCACTTATGGCAATCAGAGCCGGACAGTCGTGTCTCTCAGGCGGTTTTTCTTTTGTGCGCCACCGTCATGGTGGGCATGTCGCCACGTTCGCTGGCCCCCTCCCAAAGCAGTAGCCCCTTCGCGCGCCACACGCGCTCGAAATCCCTGTCTTCCTTCGCATAGATGCTCGCGAGCTCGTTGCAACGGGCGCGGCCGATTTGCTTGTCCGCATGCAGGATGGCAACGAGCGGGCCCAGATGAATGGTGTCGAAGGACAGCACTACCGCGTTCACATCATGCGGACGGGTGTGTGACCTGAAGATCGCCTTGGGTGCCAGCAGGGTGCCATATATCCCTTCCAGAAATCGCCGCGGCACGTTGTGCCGGAACAGCATTTTCTCGACATTGGCGACCTTCACGGCCAGCGGAAGGTCCGGGAAGCCAAGCTCCAGATAGCGGCGCGGCGTGTTGCCGAGCCGGATGGCGAGCCCCATTACCGTGTTGGCCTTGTCGGTCAGCAG
>NZ_JBFREV010000170.1:0-583 GCF_052114485.1 Cupriavidus sp. KB_39 | reverse complement strand
TGGCTTTGCTGGAGCGCTTGTTCGAGCAGGCGCTGAGCCGGGGCCATGTCGAGTTGCTGTCCGCTGGCCTTTGGCTGGTCATCGGCGGTGATGAACAACCCCTTGCCGCCCCGGATGGCCCCCCAGCCAGACGTCCTGAGTTCGAACCCTTCCCCACGCCGCTTCCACTTCCCATCGACCATATGGCCGAGCGTCAGCTGGGATTTGCCGGAATGCTCGGTGGAAAGCTTGACGTGCTCCTGTCCCTCCCAATCCTCGAATTCGAGCTTGTTGTCGCTCTGCGTGCGAATAACGTTGCGGGATAGCCATCGATCCTGATTGGTAATCAGATCCGTCTGACGGCTGTTATGGTGGACGTGGGCGATATACGGCTTATTGGGATTACCGTCCCGAAATGCGATAGCCGCTTCGGTGCCGTCGATCAGCGGAAAGTGAAATCCTGTCTGTAATGCCCCGGCAAACGGCTTGGCCAATCGCAGCGGCACGCACTCGCCGCCGCCGGGCCAGTCCTCGAAATCGAAGTCAAAGCGAACCGTGTAATAGCCCTGCTGCGTCAGATAAGCGTATGGATACCGGCTTGGCG
>NZ_JBFREV010000169.1:0-584 GCF_052114485.1 Cupriavidus sp. KB_39 | reverse complement strand
CTACGCGCCCAGCTCAAGCGCCTGCTGTTGCAGAAGCAGTGGCCGGAGTTGCTCGATCGACTTGAACGCGCCTTTGCGGAGGGCGCCAACCATTTCTGGCTGGACCTCCAGTACTACGCCTTCACGGCGCAGGATCAGGCCGGCGGCGACTACGCGCGCGTCCGGGACCTGCTGGCCACCGACTGCGCGCTGATGCTGGAGCGGCTGCCCGGCATCGAGCAACTGAGCTTTGCCGATGGCACGCCATTCGCCGACGACACCACGCTCGAGTGGATCGCGCGCCACGCCACCGTGCGCGATGTCGAGCGAGGCGAGGCCGTCGCGCCGGTGTCGGTCTCATCCGCCARCACCGACTGGGCGGAAACCGAGGCCCAGGCCATCGATCTCTCCGCGCAGCAGAGTCTGGACGTGGCGTTCGCGTGGCTGCAAGGGCTGCCTTTGCCCGATGGCGAGCGCGACCGCTTCATCCGCCAACTGGTGATGGCGCGCGTGGCCGCCCGCGCGGACCGCGCCGATACGGCGCTGCACCTGCTCGCCACGCTGGAAGCCACCGCCGCGCGCTTCCAGCTCGCGCGCTTCCAGCT
>NZ_JBFREV010000168.1:0-597 GCF_052114485.1 Cupriavidus sp. KB_39 | reverse complement strand
GCCAGGCGCTGTTCGACTGGCACCACGGCATCGGCGTGCCGCTGCTGCCGGTTTCTGCCGCCGAGGACGTGGCGGTGCAGCTGCGGCGGCTGTTGGGGTAGCTAGCACGCGCAACGCGATAGCCATATGCGACAAGTCTCATTTTTGCGGGACGGTCGACCTTCGACAAGAAACGGCTGAATAGTCGGGCAAGGCCGTTTTCCCCCCATGGAAAAGTGTTTACCGTGCAGCGCGCGGGGCGTCGCATCGCCCCTGCCGCCAGTTCAAACACGCGAACCTTGGGGACCTGACGTCTATGGCCATCGAAAAGACATGCGGCTACTGCGACAAGCGTGGCCTGCTCATCCTGCCCGTGCGCTATGCCGTCGCGCCCATCGACATGGGGCTGCCGGCAGTTACCGCGCCCTTGAAGGTCGAAGACACCGCCCGCGGCGTCGGCAAAGGCCAGAAGCAGGACCTGACGCTGCATGGCAGCGCGCGCTACACGACCCGCTTGCTACGCTAAGGTCGAAGACACCGCCCGCGGCGTCGGCAAAGGCCAGAAGCAGGACCTGACGCTGCATGGCAGCGCGCGCTACACGACCCGCTTGCTACGCT
>NZ_JBFREV010000167.1:0-598 GCF_052114485.1 Cupriavidus sp. KB_39 | reverse complement strand
GGGCAGGGCGCACGCGTAGCGTTTCGACTTCGTAGAGACGCCCACCCTCTCCCCCGGCCCCTCTCCCAGAGGGAGAGGGGAGGAACACCGCCGCTTTGCTCCCCGTCGCGCAAGCGGGAGAGGGGAAGGAACACCGCCGCTTTGCTCCCCGTCGCGCAAGCGGGAGAGAGGAAGGAACACCGCCGCTTTGCTCCCCGTCGCGCAAGCGGGAGAGGGGAAGGAACACCGCCGCTTTGCTCCCCTCGCGCAAGCGGGAGAGGGGAAGGAACACCGCCGCTTTGCTCCCCTCGCCCGCTTGCGGGAGAGGGGCCGGGGGAGAGGGGCAGCGTCCCCAGCCACGATATCGCCTATATATATATGACCACCCTCGACACCCCCATCCGCCCTGAATACGAACTGGCGCTCGAGCCGTTCACCGCTGTGCCGCTGTCGCGGCCGCTGCCCTTCCATCGCCGCCTCTGGCAGCAGGGCTGGGTGCGCAAGGCGGTGATCCTGCTGGCGCTGGCGGTGCTCTGGGAAATCCTCGCCCGCATCCAGGACAACGACCTGCTGCTGCCCGCTGCTGCCCACCTTCCTGGCCACGGCGCGGGCGTTTGGC
>NZ_JBFREV010000166.1:0-603 GCF_052114485.1 Cupriavidus sp. KB_39 | reverse complement strand
ATCTTGTGCATGGCGCACTTGCGCTGATGCAGGACGTATCGCCGGGCTATTTCCAGCGTTTCTTGTCCTATGTCGATGGCCTGGCGTGGCTCGAGCAGATGAGTCCCGGCGGCGCGCCCGCCGAACCGCCGGCGCGCCGTGCCGCAAGCGCCCCAAAACGACCGCGCGTCAAGCGCCGTGCCGCCGATGCCGACCCCCTTGCCTGATCGCCCATGCTTGCACGCATAATGTGCCGCATACAGTTGGGATAACAACAGGAAGGGTCAATGATGGAAAACAATCAGGGCATGGGCCGCCTCGCGCGCCTGGCCGCGGCGGTGGCCGTCGCAACGCTTGCTGCCTGCGGCGGCGGGGGCGATGACGACGGCGGTTCGGTCGTCCGCGTCTCGGACGCTGCCGCCACGACGAGCAAGTCCACCGCCAGCGCCAGCGTACTCCCCACAACGCGCTGGATGCCGGCCGTGACGGACACGTGGCAACTCCAGCTTCAGGGCAAGCTCAACACGTCGTACAACGCCGTCGTGTTCGATTTCGACCTCTTCGACACCCCGCAGGCCACCATCGACACGCTGAAGTCCCAAGGCAAGCGCGTGGTCTGCTACC
>NZ_JBFREV010000165.1:0-606 GCF_052114485.1 Cupriavidus sp. KB_39 | reverse complement strand
GCCAAGGGGTGGGTGTGCTCATGACGCCCGAACTGAAAGGCCAACATGACGTCGATCTTCGCATCGGGTCAGCGGGCGCGGCTGCGCCATGGTTGTGCGTGGCCCTTGCCTCGGCTCACGCGCTGGCCTCCGGGCAGAAGCAATTGCTGAGCATCGCCGACGCTGACGCCATGACACTGGCGGTCGTCGGCCCACGAACTTGAGACCGGTTTCCCTTATGCGATTGAATTACACGCTGGTAGCCCTCTGCGCGGTGCTCGCCGCTGCCGGACTGTTCGTGCTCGGCAAGGGCGAAGTCCTGGGCCTGACGACCTCAGCGCAGCAGCTGCTCGCCATCTGCGGCCTCGTGATCTTTTTTCTGCTCGCGGTCCTCGTACAGGTCACGCTCGTCAGGCGCGCTAGCCGGAAGGCTGCGATGCGCGATGTCGGCTCGGCTGAACTCGGCCCGCCATCCGAGGATGTTGCGCAAGTTGGCGAGCCATTGAGCCGCTTGCGCAGTCAACTGCAAGGGATCCATGGCCGGCGTTGGCGGTACCGTCAGCCCTGGCTACTGGTGACCGGCGATGACACGACGATCGGCCGACTGCTGCCGGCACTGGTTGAGAC
>NZ_JBFREV010000164.1:0-621 GCF_052114485.1 Cupriavidus sp. KB_39 | reverse complement strand
GGCGGCGCGATACCACCTCTGGCGGTCTTCCACGGCGACCTCGCCGCGCAGCGAAAAGTACAGGCAGGCGCCGTCCACGTAGGCGTGCGACTGGTGCGCGGAGCCGGCCAGCGTGCCGGGCACCGCGTTGATGGCGGCCACCACGTCGTCGTAGATCGCGGGCAGGTCCGCCCACGGCCCGGACATCTCCAGCGTATCGGCGACGAAGCCGGGGCTGCGCTTGAAGCCTTCGGCGCTCTTGCCGGTCAGGTAGCGCGTGTCGAGCCAGCGTTCGAAGATGGCCTTGTCGTCGAGCTTGTCGCCCAGTTCCGCGCAGACCCGCTCGCCGATCGCCATCACCGCATCGACCATATCCCGGGCGCCTTCGTCAGCCACCAGCAGCACGTTGGTGTCCGGCAGGCCGAACTGCACGCCGCTCTCCAGGGCGTCATAGAGCCGCAGGGCCGCCGGGTTTGCGCCGCGCTGCATGATTTCCCGGCACGCCTCCAGGCCGATGGCGAAGGTCTTGAAGCCATAGGCGATGGCGCGGCCGTAGTCGGGCAGGCGGTGCAGCTTCAGCCGCACGCGCACGATCACCCCCAGCGTGCCTTCCGAGCCGATGAACAGCTGCTGCAGGTCCGG
>NZ_JBFREV010000163.1:0-626 GCF_052114485.1 Cupriavidus sp. KB_39 | reverse complement strand
AGCACGGCGTTGTGGGCATGCAGGGACATCTCGGCCGTCACGCGCACCTGCGCCATCTGCTGGAACTGCGCCCAGCCGAACTCCCCGTAACCCACGCCGAGCAGTGGATGCAACCGGAACATCGCGACGGCATGCGCCCAGAGCGCGCCGCGCGCCGAGACCTGATCGCCGGCCTTGAGTTGCGCGACGGTATCGAATAATCGCCAGTCAAACGCCTGCCCGGCGCTCTTGATGACCGGTTGCAGCACGACGATGCCGACGATCAACAGCACGGCGGCAAGCACCAATCCGGGCGGGCGCGCCATCGGATTCGGMCCGCGCCGCTCGCCGCGCGCCATGGCGGCGGCGATCAGGGCATAGATGGCGGCCAGCCCAACGTGGACAAGACCGGTGCGCGAGCCGGTCAGCGCGATGCCCGACTCGAGCAGCAGCACGGCCGCAAGCCATGCCGCAAACCCGAGCCGCGCCCGCCGCGCCAGCCAGATCGCGGCAACGAGGCCAAAGCCGTGGATCGTCGCCTGATGGTTGGGCTGGTTGAGGTTGCCCCACAGCCGGCGGTTGGTGTCGTAGAAATATTCCGAAACGAGGCCGAACATCTGGTCTTCCATATGGAAGACCTGGATCCA
>NZ_JBFREV010000162.1:0-636 GCF_052114485.1 Cupriavidus sp. KB_39 | reverse complement strand
GCCGGGAAGTCGCGGCGTTGGCCGTAGTCGCCGATCCGGTCCAGGAATTCGTCGAACAGCGCGTGGGCGCCGTCCGAGCCGGTGGGCATGGCGATCTCGGGCAGGTTGCTCGGCGCGAAGCCCAGGTCGGCCAGCGTGGGCAGGTCCCGGCGATAGGGGGCCGGTACCGGCGCCAGTGCGTGGCGGTACTTATCCACAGGATAGGGGCGCAGGTCGAATGACTGCACCGTGCGCAGCCACGCGTTCTTGTAGGGCGTGAACACGGCGAACGGGGCGCCCTGGCCGTTCAGGACCTCGTCGGCCTCGAAGATGACCTGGTCCTTGAAGGTGAACAGCACGCGGGAATCGGCGGCCAGCGCATCGCGCACGGCGGCATCGCGGGCGTTGGCGGCCGGTTCGTAGTCGTGGTTGGCGAAGACCGCCTTGGCCTCGAGGGCGGCTGCGAGTTGCGGGATCGCCTCGCGGGCCTTGGCATCGCGCACGATCAGGCCGCCGCCCCACTGGCTCAGGGCCGCGTGCAGCGGGGCCAGTGAGCGCAGGATGAAGTCGACACGACGGTCGGCCTGGAGCCCCCGTTCCAGCAGGGGATCGAGGATCTCGCGGTCGAAGACGAACACGCACCATACCTGCCGGCAG
>NZ_JBFREV010000161.1:0-639 GCF_052114485.1 Cupriavidus sp. KB_39 | reverse complement strand
CGCCATCGAAATCGAGCGTGGCGCAGGTGAACTGGGAACCCTCCACCGGCGGATTGTGGAAGGTGTGGACGGCGTAGCGCGGATAGAACAGCAGCGACGGTTCCTCGATCACCAGCCGGGTGGGCAGGGCGCTCGCGCCATGCGTGACCCCGGACGCCAGGCGATTCAGCCGGCACCCCGGGAGCCTCTCTCACTGTCGCTCTATATATAGGAGTTCATCATGACCGCACGTGTTTCCCTGCCCAACGCCAGCAACGCCCCCGCCGGCAGCGCCGCCGCCCTGGCCCAGATCCAGGCCGCCTTCGGCACGACCCCGCAGATGTTCCGCGCCGTGGCCAATTCGCCGGCCGCGCTGCAATCGATGTGGGGCGCGTTTGGCGCGCTCGGTGGCGGTGTGATTCCGGCGCAACTCGGCGAGAAGATCGCCGTGGCCGTTGCCGACCGTAACCGCTGCGAATACTGCCTGGCCGCCCATACGGCGCTGGGCCGCAAGGCCGGCGCCACCGCTGAGGAGATGGCTGCCGCCCAGGCTGGGCGTGCCGAGGATGCCCGGACGGCCGCCGCGCTGGCCTTCGCGCTGAAGCTGGTGAACGACCGGGGCCAGGTGTCGGACGCCGACGTGGCCCAACTGCGGGAAGT
>NZ_JBFREV010000160.1:0-644 GCF_052114485.1 Cupriavidus sp. KB_39 | reverse complement strand
CTGCCGCTGGACGAGGCCAACTGGCCGAAGATCCAGGGCACGCTGAGTGCGCGCATTACCTCGCCAAGCCGGTATCCATACGCTTATCTGACGCAGCAGGGCTATTACACGGTTCGCTTTGACTTCGATTTCGAGGACTGGCCCGGCGGYGGCGARTGCGTGCCGCTGCGATTGGCCAAGCCGTTTGCCGGGGCGCTGCAAACAGGATTTCACTTTCCGCTGATCGACGGCACCGAAGCGGCTATCGCATTTCGGGACGGTAATCCCAATAAGCCGTATATCGCCCACGTCCACCATAACAGTCGCCAGACGGATCTGATTACCAATCAGGATCGTTGGCTATCCCGCAACGTTATTCGCACGCAGAGCGACAACAAGCTCGAATTCGAGGATTGGGAGGGACAGGAGCACGTCAAGCTGTCCACCGAGCATTCCGGCAAATCCCAGCTGACGCTTGGCCATATGGTCGACGGGAAGTGGAAGCGGCGGGGGGAGGGGTTCGAACTCAGGACGTCTGGCTGGGGGGCCATCCGGGGCGGCAAGGGGTTGTTCATCACCGCCGATGACCAGCCAAAGGCCAGCGGACAGCAACTCGACATGGCCCCGGCTCAGCGCCTGCTCGAACAAGCGCTCCAGCAAAGCCA
>NZ_JBFREV010000159.1:0-647 GCF_052114485.1 Cupriavidus sp. KB_39 | reverse complement strand
GCTTCCAGCACCCGCATCGGCTTGCCGTACGAGGTGGCCGTGCGCATCAGCGCCTGCACGTCCTTCGGGAAGCACGAGCCGCCGTAGCCGGCGCCGGCGTACAGGAAGCTGTAGCCGATGCGCGGGTCSGAGCCGATGCCGAGTCGGACCAGTTCGATGTCCGCRCCSACCTCGTCAGCCAGGTTGGCCAGCTCGTTCATGAAGGAAATACGCGTCGCCAGCATCGAATTGGCCGCGTAYTTGGTGAACTCGGCCGAGCGCACATCCATATAGAAGGTGCGCTCGTGGTTGCGGTTGAACGGCGAGTACAGCTCGCGCATGATGGCCTTGGCATGGCGRCCGGCCACGTCGGGCGAGCAGCCCAGCACGATGCGGTCCGGGCGCATGAAGTCTTCCACGGCGGCGCCTTCCTTCAGGAACTCGGGGTTCGAGACCACCGAGAACTGGAGGTCTTCCAGCCCGCGGGCGGCCAGTTCCTCGCGGATGACGGCGGCGACGCGGTCGCCGGTGCCCACWGGGACYGTGGACTTGTCCACCACCACCTTGAGGCCGGTCATGTGGCGGCCGATATTGCGCGCGGCGGCCAGCACGTATTGCAGGTCCGCCGAGCCATCCTCGTCCGGCGGCGTGCCCACGGCGATGAACTG
>NZ_JBFREV010000158.1:0-653 GCF_052114485.1 Cupriavidus sp. KB_39 | reverse complement strand
GCACAGGTCTGGCCGGCAGGCTGGCCGGACACCGTGACGCTGTAGGCCGAGGCGGCGGCCAGCGCGGTGGGCAGCGTGAACGCGCCGTCGGCACTGATCGCCAGCGAATCGCCATTGGGGCCTGCCAGCAGCAGGCTCTTGCCAGCCGCCAGGCCGGACACCGTGCCACCCAGGGTGTAGGTGGGCGGCGGCGGCGTGGCCGGGCGAGCCAGCGCGGCATTGGCGCATAGGCGGGTGCCGGTGGGGGCATCGGCGCAGGCTGCCAGCACGGCGGAGCCGGCCAGCGTGGCTGAGGATGGGCTGCTGACTTGCGCCGAATGGCCGTCCGCTGCCTGCGTCACGGGGAAGGTGGCGTCGCCCGTGGTCCAAGTCCAGTTGGTCAGGTCGGCGATCCCATCGACCCCATCCGAGCGGCGCACGGCTGCGATCACGGTCTGCGCCGCCCCGCCAGCGGTCAGGGTCAGGTTCGACGGCGACAGCGTCAGCGTGTACGACTTCGCCGGTGCTGCCTGCACGACCAGATGGGTGACCGAGGTCGCTCGGCTGCCATTGGCCAGTGTGGCCGTGGCGGTGATATCGACTTCCCCGGCGTTCCGGGTCTCCACCGTGGCATAGGTGCCGACGAACACCGAGGCCGAGACCCCCGTCGGCGC
>NZ_JBFREV010000157.1:0-663 GCF_052114485.1 Cupriavidus sp. KB_39 | reverse complement strand
ATCGAACAGGCCCATGAAATAGATGCGCAACGGAATGCCGGCGAGGCGGTAGCCGCCATCCTCCTGCTCCAGCCACTGGAGAAGCCAGTTGGCGAACACGCGCGCTGTGGCCGCGCCGCGTGAGAAGCCGAACACGGCGATGTTGATGTGCGTGACCTTGCGCTCGCGGTCCTTTACGACCGCTTTCAGTCGCTTCTCCCAGGTGTCCATCACCCTACGGCGATATCGAGTTTCGAAGCCAGTCTTGCTCGCTAGGTTAGCGACGGTTCCAACTTGACCRGTGCCGAACAAGGTAGTTTCCGTCAGGTACTCGTGTACCGAATCCAGGATACTCAGTATCGCCCAGTTAATCCTGTCCGCGCCCATATACCCCGCCGCAAGGCCAAGCGAGCCACCAGTGTCGCGAATCTCAGGGACAGGGGTGCCGACTCCTGGTATGTACTGGGAAAAGAAACCAGATTTAAGATCTTCAAAACTCGCTTTGTACAGGCGAGCAATGTTGCTATGTTTCCCCGCCGCCATCTGAGTGGTGCCGAGGCCTGGCTCTTCCCAGTCCATATTGTTGCCCGTGCCGTCGAAGAAGAGGCTCACATATATCTGGCCACCGCACTGGGCAGGATCTTTTTTTCGGATGCAGGCCATTGCCCTGGCTCGCTGTATAGT
>NZ_JBFREV010000156.1:0-677 GCF_052114485.1 Cupriavidus sp. KB_39 | reverse complement strand
AGCAACTGCAGGATGGACTGCGCCAATACATTCACTACTACAATCATGACCGCATCAAGCTCAAACTAAAAGGGCTGAGTCCTGTGCAATACAGGACTCAGCCCTTTCCGGCCTAGCCATCAACCGTCCAACTTCTGGGGGTCAGTTCAATTTGCCGGCGGTTTTGTTTTTATGCTTGTTTTTATGCGCTGTCTTCCGTTTCGAGCATCGCGCAGAATGCGCGCTTTTGCACGGCCGACATGCGCTTGGTGGCCAACTCGGCTTTCAACGCTTCTGACTTGTTATCGTAGCGAAGCCATCCAAGCAGGCGCGTAGGTTTGCGGGAGCGTGTGTATTTGGCACCAATCCCCGCAAGGTGCTGGGCATAACGGCGCTGGACGTCAGTGGTAATCCCTGTGTAGATCGAATTGCCTTCGCATTCGAGCAGGTAGAGATACCAGGGCGTTGCCTCGGCACAAGCGAGGTCTTCTTCGTCAGAGGGCATGGCACGCAGATCATAAGCGTTTTCGTCACGAAAATGCCAATCGGAGCCCACAAAGCAAAACCCCCAGCCTTTATGGGGCTGGGGGTTCTGGGTATAAGAGCCTGGCGATGACCTACTTTCACACGGGTAGTCCGCACTATCATCGGCGCAAAGTCGTTTCACGGTCCTGTTCGGGATGGGAAGGGGTGGTTCC
>NZ_JBFREV010000155.1:0-711 GCF_052114485.1 Cupriavidus sp. KB_39 | reverse complement strand
CATGCAGGCCGCGATCATCGCACTGGACGACCCGGCCGGCGTTGCGCAGGACCTCGCCGCCCTGATCCACTGGCATCAGGAGCGCTTGCTGGACACGTACGTGCCAGCCGGCAAGTACGACAAGAAAAACGGCTACGGCAACTATCCCACCACGCACCGGAATCTGGCTGCACTGGATGGTGCCATCAAGTCATTCCGGCAATCCAATGATGAAAAGGTGAAACTCCAAGTGTTCCACAAGGCGGATGTCCTTGCGGACTACCTCAAGGTCAGCTACGAAGTTGCGAGCCAAGACACGGCGTCGCGCGGGGGAATGGCCGCACCGCCGGACACACCGGAAGACGTCAAGAGAAAACAGGAAATGGATGCGGCGATCCGGAATCCTTCGCCGCAGACGATCCAGTCTGCCCAGAATGAATCGTGGGGCGAATATCTGCGCCGCTTCAAGCCGGAACTCCATAGCGCGTGGCGCAATGAGTTCAAAACGCAGTCTGACGCGCTCCAGGCCCAGCACGTCGAACCCCTGGCGAAGGCCCACGCCGCGTGGATGCGGAGCAACCTGCTCGCCAACAAGCTCGACTGCACGCACGATGGGAGCAATGCGCTAAGCGGCGACGCCTACGCGGAGACCTTGCAGCGATGCATCGCCACAACCCAGCAAATCGACGGCTGCGCCGCGGTCTACCTCCAATGGCTAAAGGGGGACATCAC
>NZ_JBFREV010000154.1:0-715 GCF_052114485.1 Cupriavidus sp. KB_39 | reverse complement strand
GGCTACTGGCATCCCAACTATCCGCTCAAGGGTGAGGATGCCGAACTGTGACAAAGACTTCGTCCATGCCTGCCAATACGCGTCATCGCCGCGAAACGAAATGGTTCCCGTCAGTCTGGCGTCTTTGCCTATTGGCCGGGCTGTGCCTGCCACTGACCGGATGCACCGAAGACCAGATGACGTTGAATCTGGTGGGCTACAACCACACCGACAGGAGCATCTACCGCTTTGGGGTCAACGAGTATGGCGGTGCGTACTTGGGAGCACATCGTGGCGGCGGAAAATTCACCTGTTGTACAAGCATTCCACGCGCTTACAAGCCGGGTATGACGGTAAAGGTCTGGTGGAGCGATTGGGGTGGAGAAAACGCCATGGAGCGCGACGTGGAAGTGCCACGGTATGGCCCCGACGAGGGCGGCCGGTTCGCTGTCCATTTCCTGCGCGGCGGCGAGGTCAAGGTGTTCGTCACCATGATGGGCCTCGGGCATCCGGACTATCCGCTTAAAGGCGACGAAGCCAAATTGTGAAGTACATCCGAGCCTGAGCAATATGCCATACAACCTTACGATACCTGCACCGATGCCTGCGAATGGACAGCGCGAACTTTCGCTACGAGAAACGATGCAGCGAGCGCGGGTAATGGCCTGTGTTTTCAAGCGGGACCCGGCGCAGTGCCAGGGCCAGGTGTTTGTCAGTCTGTTCTTCGATGTCGATG
>NZ_JBFREV010000153.1:0-716 GCF_052114485.1 Cupriavidus sp. KB_39 | reverse complement strand
CGCGCGTGCGGCCTGATCTCGTCACGGACCACGTGCTGGTGCTGGGCCGCATCCTGCGGATTCGCGATCTGGCGATGAGGGCGTCCGAGCGGTGGCTGGCGCCTCACGGCATCACCTGGGACATGTTCGACATGATTGCCACGCTGCGGCGCACCGGGCCGCCCTATGCGCTGAACCCCAGCGCGCTGTCCCGGGCGCTGCTGCTGTCATCCGGCGCCATGACCCTGCGGATCGACCGGGTGGAAAAGCGCGGGCTGGTGAGGCGGGAGCCCGATCCCAGCGACCGGCGCGGCACGCTGGTGGTGCTGACCGAGCAGGGGCTGGAACTGGCAGACGCCGTGCTCACCGCGCATTTCAAGGAAGCCAACCAGTTGCTGGATTGCCTGTCCCCTACGGAGCGCTCTTCGGTGGCCAGGAGCCTGCGCAAGATCCTGCTGCAACTGGAAGACCCTGCCGGCAACGCGCCCGGCAACTAGGGCTAGCCAGTGCGGCAGGAAAACATCACATCGAAAACGTTATCGATTCTATTCCCCCGTATTTTCCCTGATAACGCATAGATCGATATTGACTCCCCAGGGTGCTGGGCCTACTGTACCGAAAACGTTTTCGAAACAGCGGGACCGGGCTAGCGGGATATGTTTAGGCTTGCGGGTTCGATCCAGCACCCTGGGGATGACCATGAAACGCTTGAAGCTCTTCTTTTCGATCCTGACCGT
>NZ_JBFREV010000152.1:0-718 GCF_052114485.1 Cupriavidus sp. KB_39 | reverse complement strand
GAGAAGGGCGCGTCGCTGGGCCGGGCCTTCGAGCTGGCGAAATCCATCGTCGCCAACGCCCCGCCGGGCGCGCTGACGGCGGCAAAGGGCCACCTCCACGCCCATGCCGGCTATGACTGGGGCCGGGTGGTCCGCTCTGTGTCCGACGTGCCGCGTGCCGAATGGCAGGAAGGGCTGGATGCCTTCACCGAGAAACGCGCGACGGATTTCGACCGCCTCTGGCAGGCCAGCCAAAGGGGGCAACAGGCATGATCGAGTACATCAACCATGCCAGCGCGCCGTTGCCGCGCGGCCATTATTCCCAGGCGGTCAAGGCGAATGGCTTGATATTCGTGTCGGGCCAGCTCCCGATTATGTTGGGCGATGACCTGAAAATCCCGGCCGGCCTCGACGCCCAGGTCAGGCAGGTGTTCGACAACCTGAAAGCCATCCTGCTGGCCTCGGGCAGTTCGATGCAGAACCTGGTCAACGTGCAGATATTCATCGCCGATATCGCCAACTGGCCCCGGGTGAATGAACTCTATGCCCAGATCCTCGGTGACGGCCCGGCGCCGGCGCGCACGGTGGTCCCGTGCCCGACCATCCACTATGGCGCGGAACTGGAAGTCAATGCGATAGCCGTGGCCTAGACGGCGCCGCAGCGCCCCATCAGCAAATGGTGCTCCGCTTAGGAGCTTTTCTGGCCATCCTGTTTTCCGGGATGGCTTTTTTTTGCATT
>NZ_JBFREV010000151.1:0-726 GCF_052114485.1 Cupriavidus sp. KB_39 | reverse complement strand
GCCTCGCAAACTCGTAGCTGCCCTCAAGGTAGTTCGCAAGGTGATTCGCCGTACTGAACACCTCGAGTTTCACTTTCTCGTCATTGGATTGCCGGAATGACTTGATGGCGCCATCGAGTGCAATCAGATTCCGGTGCGTGGTGGGATAGTTGCCATAGCCGTTCTTCTTGTCGTACTTGCCCGCCGGGACGTAGGTGTCCAGCAAGCGCTCCTGATGCCAGTGGATCAGGGCGGCGAGGTCTTGCGCAACGCCGGCGGGGTCGTCCAGTGCGATGATGGCGGCCTGCATGCCAGGGCTGCGGCGGTGGCAAGCTGATTGGGTGGCATCGGTCCGCCCTGCGCGCCCACTAAAGTTGGGCGCGGAAGGCGGCATGAAGGCGCGCGGGCCGATGGCTGCCGATCTGGCGACAGGCACGTAGTCGGCCACGGTGGTGGCCAGGGCGTCGATCGGCACCGCATGGGGCGTGTTGCCGCGGCCATTGCCGGACGGCTTGCCCGGGGAGATCTGATGCGCCTTGGCCCACGCGCCGGCGTCAAACGGACGCATGTGCAGTTCCCGCAGCGGCTTGCCGGCGGCTCCTCGGTGCGCGTCCATGACGGTCCGCGTCCATTGCACGTCGGAGTAGCCAAACCAGACAATGCCAGCCTGCGTAGCATCGGGGATGCCGATGCAGCCAGCCAGTTCCACGTGTCCGGCGTCACTGCAAGGCTTGAGCGATCTTGAGC
>NZ_JBFREV010000150.1:0-746 GCF_052114485.1 Cupriavidus sp. KB_39 | reverse complement strand
ACCAGCGTACGCGCCTCCACCACCTTGTCGCGGTAGGCTTCGAAGATGCGGCGCAGCGCCTGTTCCATGTTCAGCTTCGGCTGCCAGCCCAGTTCTTCCATCGTGTTGTCGATCTTCGGCACACGGTGCTGTACGTCCTGGTAGCCCTTGCCGTAGAACTCGCCGGAGGACGTYTCCACGATCTTGGTCTTGCGGGCCTCTTCGGCGTACTCGGGGTAGTCGGCGGCCATCTTGAGCATCATCTCGGCCAGTTCGCGCACCGAGTGGATGTTGGCCGGGTTGCCGATGTTGAAGATCTTGCCGCTGGCCACGCCGTTCTTGTTCTCGATGATCTGCATCAGGGCCGAGATGCCGTCCGAAATATCGGCGAACGCGCGCTTCTGGGCGCCGCCATCGACCAGCTTGATCGGCTCGCCCCGGACGATATGGCCCAGGAACTGCGTCACCACGCGCGAGGAGCCTTCCTTCGACTCGAAGATCGAATCCAGCCCGGCGCCGATCCAGTTGAACGGGCGGAACAGCGTGTAGTTCAGCCCTTCCTCCATGCCGTAGGCGTGGATCACACGGTCCATCARCTGCTTGGAGCAGGCGTAGATCCAGCGCGGCTTGTTGATCGGGCCGTAGACCAGCGGGGACGCTTCCGGGTCGAACTCATCGTCGGCGCACATGCCGTAGACCTCGGAGGTCGACGGGAACACCAGGTGCTTCTTGTACTTCACGGCCGCGCGGACCATCGGCAGGTTGGC
>NZ_JBFREV010000149.1:0-763 GCF_052114485.1 Cupriavidus sp. KB_39 | reverse complement strand
TGCCGGTGCTGGCCATCGCCGCCCATATCCCGAGCGCCGAAATCGGCCGTGGCTACTTCCAGGAGACGCATCCCGAGCAGTTGTTCCGGGAGTGCAGCCACTACTGCGAACTCGTCACCAGCATCGAGCAGTTGCCCGGTGTGCTCGAATCCGCAATCCGCGCGGCGGTGGGCCGCCGGGGCGTGGCCGTGATTGTGATTCCGGGCGACGTGGCGCTGCGCGAGGGCACGTTCGCCGAGTCCGCGCCCGCCGCAATCGCCCTGCGGCCTCCGGTGGTCACGCCGGACACGGCTTCGCTCGACGCGCTGGCCAGCCTGCTGCGCGGCAGCCAGCGCACCACGCTGCTGTGCGGGCGCGGTTGCGCCGGCGCGCACGACCAGGTGGTGCAGCTGGCGGCCATGCTGAAGGCACCCGTGGTGCACGCCCTGGGCGGCAAGGAATACATCGAGTACGACAATCCGTACGACGTCGGCATGACCGGCTTGATCGGCTTCAGCTCGGGCTACCACGCCATGCAGGAATGCGACACGCTGCTGATGCTCGGCACCGATTTCCCTTATCGCCAGTTCTACCCCGAGGGCGCGCAGGTCGTGCAGATCGATATTCGCCCGGAAAACCTCGGGCGCCGCACGCGGCTGGACATGGGGCTGGTCGGCGATGTCGGCGCCACGCTGGACGCCCTGCTGCCCCGCCTGGCCCCCAAGGCCGACGAAGCCCAT
Source organism: Cupriavidus sp. KB_39 (assembly GCF_052114485.1). Lineage (NCBI taxonomy): Bacteria > Pseudomonadati > Pseudomonadota > Betaproteobacteria > Burkholderiales > Burkholderiaceae > Cupriavidus > Cupriavidus sp. KB_39. The sequence continues at coordinate 44 of NZ_JBFREV010000149.1, read as the reverse complement.
CTGGCGGCGAGCCTGCGCCACTATCGCGACGCACCGCGACGCAC
>NZ_JBFREV010000148.1:0-775 GCF_052114485.1 Cupriavidus sp. KB_39 | reverse complement strand
GTCAGCGCCAGCTCGCTGACGCGGGCATCGGCCTGCGAGCGGGTCTTGGCGACCAGCCCCTGCTTCTCGAAACCGGCGATCACCCGGCTCAGGTAGCCGGCGTTCAGGCCCAGCTCACGGCACAGGTCGGACGAGGTCAGGCCCGTGCGATGGGCCAGCTCGTACAGGATCCGGGCTTCCGTGAGAGAAAACTCGCTTTCCAGCAGATGCTCGTGCAACAGGCCAATCTGGCGGGTATAGAAGCGATTGAAGCGGCGCACGGTTTCCGCGCGCGCAAGAACTTGCGGATTGGGAGACATGACGGGGACGGTTTATTTGCCTGAGGCAAATTATTGGTTGCTTAAGGCAAGCAAATCAAGCAAATAAATCAAGAAATGCCGATTCAGCCCCGCGCGACTGCCCGCAGTACCAGCGCCAACTGCAGCGCGGTAGCAGCCACGGTATCCACCTCCGGCACATGCTCGTGCCGAATCCAGTGCAGCGCCACGTGGATGATGCCGCCCGCCACGCCGGCCAGCAGCATCGGATCGGGCTCGGGCGCACCCGGCAGCAGCGTCCGGGCGAGCAGTCCCCCGAATTCGCGCAGGGACCGGCCCAGCGCCTCGTCCACCAACCGGCTCACGCCCCGGATCTCCACCAAAAACACCCGGGCCGAGCGCGGCTCGCATTGCAATGTGCCGAAATAAGCACGCAGGATAGCCAGCGCGCGATGCTCGCCATCGCCCCCGGCATCCTCGCCCGCCTGTTCGATGCGCAACAGCAACCGGTGCGTGAC
>NZ_JBFREV010000147.1:0-782 GCF_052114485.1 Cupriavidus sp. KB_39 | reverse complement strand
GCCTCAGGCAGCGCCCCCCGCTCAGCCGCATCTGTCCCCGCCAGCGCCAGCGCCTTCGGCTCATCCCCATCCAGCGCCAGTGCCGCGCGCACCTGCTCCATTGGCGCGCCCTCCAGTTGCCCCCCAGCCGCGCTGGCCAGCGCATCGGCATAGTCGGCCCGCAGCGCCGCCGCATCCGGCACCAGCGCCACGGCCTTCGCGTAGGCCGCCGCCGCGTCGTCAAACCGTTCCAGCGCCGTATAAGACCTCGCCAGCATGTACCAGCCGTTGGCATCGCCCGGCTCCTGCCGCAGGCGCAGGGCCAGCCGGGACACCATGGCGTCGATTTGCTGCATGTCTACGGTGTGCCCATCGCCAGCCGGCAGCGTGGCCGGCGTGCTGGCCCAGGCTGCGCGGACCATGCCGGGGTTGCCGAGGTGGAGGTAGAGCAGCATCGCCCCGCCCGGCAGCAGGGCCAGCGAGGCGGCGACTACCCAGCGGGACCGCCCCGGTGGCGCAACTAGATCAGCCAATTCCGGCGGATCGGTGCGAGGACGAAACACGGCCCGATGCCGCCGCCTCGCCCGCACCACGACCACGGCGGTGCCGAGTACCAGCAGGGCCGGCCCGAACCACAGCAGCCACGTCAAGGGCCGCACCGGCGGGTCGTAGAGCACGAAGTCGCCATAGCGCTGCACGAGGAAGTCCTTCACGGCGGTCTCGCTCGCGCCGCTGCGTAGCTGCTCCCGGATCTGGGCGCGCAGGTCCACCGCGAGGTCGGCGTTGGAATCGGCCAGCGTCGT
>NZ_JBFREV010000146.1:0-819 GCF_052114485.1 Cupriavidus sp. KB_39 | reverse complement strand
TCGCCGAGCACATTACGGCCCTGCGCCGCCGCTTGCAGCATGCCGGGTCGTCGCAGACTGACCTCGTCGGCACCCTTAACCCCATCGGCGCTGCCGTCCTGCGCGTGTTGCAGGATGACGTAACCGAGCCCGTGGACGCCGAGACTCACCACATGCTCGAGCATGCCACCCATTCGCTCGCCGTGCCCCCGGCGGTTCGCGCCTTGATGGACGACTACGTCCACGACTCCCGATGCGGATTCCGGATGGGCGGGCTCATGGAGCCCCGGCGCGTCACCAACGGCTACTTCCGCTACCGGCAAGTGTATTGAGCCCCCAATTAGCTCAAAGTCCTCGAATTCCTACACCGATTTCAGCACTGGCTCGCCGTGGTTGTGCCGCCTGCGGTACCAGCCCTCCTCGACGGCGAGACCGTGGCCGATGAGGTCAGCCACGAATCAAACGCCTACCGCGGCTTCACCACCGCCTCCTTGCAAGGGTCCTTCCGCTCCATCGGCGCCACGCGTACCACCTCGTCGAAGCCTTCCCCGCCGCTGCCATCCTCCAGATAGCCCACGCTGAGCACTTTCGCGGCGTCGGCGCGGATCCAGCGGGGCACGCCGAGGTCGCGGCGTACGTGGCCGTTACCGGCGATCAGGACGGCGCCGCGGCTGGCGTAGGGGGCGAGCGTGCGGGCCATCACGGCGTCGCGGGCGGCCTGGGCGTTGAGCATGCCGGGCAGCATCGCCTTGGGGAAGTTGCCGCAATGGCCGGCATCGAGCGTCGCGGTCTGCGCGGCCACGACTTCCATCGGCAGCGGCTTGTCCAGCCCCAGCGCGC
>NZ_JBFREV010000145.1:0-834 GCF_052114485.1 Cupriavidus sp. KB_39 | reverse complement strand
CCGGCGATGCCGAATACCTTCACAATTCTTTCCGTTTTCCGCCACACAATGGCCCGACAATAGCAGAGTTGGCCAGGGCGATGTGCAGGAGCCGCCCGTTATCCGATAATCAAGCCATGTCACGGATCTACGACCGGGTCGACCGCCCCGCACCCGCCTCGACGCCCCAGTCCCCGGCACCGCCCATCCCCCAGGCGGCGCCCGCGGACGTCCACCTCCGCGCGCCCCTGCTGCGCTGGGGCCGCCGGCGCGGCAGCCCGGTGCCCGGCAACGCGGTGGACCTGCTGCGCAATGGCGAAACCTTCTTCCCCGCCCTGATCGCCGCCATCGGCACGGCCACGCGCCACGTCGTGCTGGAGACCTATATCTATGCCGATGATGCGGTCGGCCAACGCGTGACCGAGGCGCTGGTCGCTGCGGCGCAGCGTGGCGTGGATGTGCGGCTCGTGGTCGATGGCTTCGGCGCCGGCGACATGCCCGAAGCCCTGCAACAGCGCCTCCAGGCCGGCGGGGTGAAGCTCGAGATCTACCGGCCGCTGCGCGGGTTCAAGCTGGCGCGCCGGCACCTGCGCCGGCTCCACCGCAAGATGGCCGTGATCGACGACAGCGTGGCGTTCGTCGGCGGCATCAATATCATCGACGACCACAACCACGGCCCGCTCGACCTGCCCGAACTMGGCCCGCGCTACGACTTCGCCGTGCGGGTGTCCGGGCCGCTGGTCGCGCAGATTGCGCTGGCGTCGGCCCGGCTCTGGTTCCGCATCGCCCAGCGCCGCGGCCTGCGCGAGACCGCCGAGGCCTTCGCCGAGGTGGAGACGCTGACCACGGCCGCCC
>NZ_JBFREV010000144.1:0-884 GCF_052114485.1 Cupriavidus sp. KB_39 | reverse complement strand
GCAGCAGGCCGTCGCTGCGGCCATGGACGATCATCGCCGGCTTGCCGCGCAGATTGCCCGTGCGCAAGGTCTGGCCGATGCCCGCCTGGAGTGCTGCGCTGTTGGTCAGCAGGTCGCGCAGGCAATTGGCGCCGGGCAGGTTGGCGTCCCGAGTGCCGTCAGCATTGATCGAGACGAAGTCGCGGATCGCGCCACCTTGGGCGCTCTCGTTCATTAGCGTGATCCCCGTGGTCGGCGTCGCCCCCGTGCTCGGCGGCACACCGTTGCCGTTGGCGAAGGTTAGGGCCAATGTGTTGGGCGGGATGGTCACAGGGGTGGGAGTGCCGCCGCCCGGCGAGGCGAACGTGTAGCCGCACAGCTTGTCGGTCACGCTGGCACGCGAGTAGGAGTTGGCGTACGTCACCGAGATCGAACTAGCCACTTCGAGCGACGAAAGCGATGCATGAAGCACATCCGACTCTGGCTCCCAGCCGGCGGCGTGCAACCGGTCCAAGGCATCACTGGACTGGGTGATGAGATCCGCGCCCACCAACTGGCCACCGCTCACCAGCGACGTACATCGATTGCCACCCTGTAGCGCCGGGCTGGTCGTAAACGGTGCCGGTAGAGTTTTTTGTCCAGCGCAGAGCGAGAACAGATTCGCCGTGGTGGTGTAGTCATACAGATGCCGCCCCGATGACCCCACCGTCACCCCGCCCCGCTTCACCGTGATTGCCGGCACGGCGGGCATGTTCACGTTCGGTTCGCCCACAGCCACGCCGTCGATCAGGCCGTTCGTATCCTGCTCCGCCGCCGCGATGGCCGCGCCGCCGCCGTTGGAGACGGCCGAGGCGATCACCAGGATCTTGTCCTTGCCGATGGAGGCCTGCCGCACCCCGTCGGAC
>NZ_JBFREV010000143.1:0-893 GCF_052114485.1 Cupriavidus sp. KB_39 | reverse complement strand
ACCACCCCTTCCCATCCCGAACAGGACCGTGAAACGACTTTGCGCCGATGATAGTGCGGACTACCCGTGTGAAAGTAGGTCATCGCCAGGCTCTTATACCCAGAACCCCCAGCCCCATAAAGGCTGGGGGTTTTGCTTTTGCGGCGACGGATTGACGTTGCCGCTCGCGTTGCCCCGCCGAAGCCCTGAAAGCCGCGCCAGCGCTGGATTTCAGAGCCCCTATAGGGTGAGAGCGTCGGTTTTTCGAACGATGATTCTGGTTCGCGACAGCCGTGCAAAGCGTGCTGTTCGCAGGGCCCGCCAGGCTACCGCAAAGGTACTTACCGCAAGGGAAAGTGCTTGACAGCCCAAGCGAGCTCCACCATAATCACAAGTTCTCTGCGGAGAGGTGCCCGAGTGGCTAAAGGGGGCAGACTGTAAATCTGTTGGCTTACGCCTACGCTGGTTCGAATCCAGCCCTCTCCACCAGAATGCAAGGCAGCAACCAGGCGATGAGCCGGTGAAGGAAGTAACCGGGCGGGTGTAGCTCAATGGTAGAGCAGAAGCCTTCCAAGCTTACGACGAGGGTTCGATTCCCTTCACCCGCTCCAGCACCGCGGTTGCCGTCAAAGAAGTAAGTCAAGTTTCGCCCATGTGGCTCAGTGGTAGAGCACTCCCTTGGTAAGGGAGAGGTCGGCAGTTCGATCCTGCCCATGGGCACCATCTATACCCGCACTGGCAATTGCTACCGAGACAGGAGTCGCGAAATGGCAAAGGAAAAGTTCGAGCGGACCAAGCCGCACGTGAACGTAGGTACGATTGGTCACGTTGACCACGGCAAGACGACGCTGACGGCAGCAATCGCCACGGTGCTGGCTGCGAAGTTTGGCGGCTCGGCCAAGAAGTACGACGAA
>NZ_JBFREV010000142.1:0-904 GCF_052114485.1 Cupriavidus sp. KB_39 | reverse complement strand
TCCACGGGATAGGCTTTCGAGAAGTATCGTTTTACCTGTGCCACCGTTGGTTGGAATATCTTGCAGCGCTCGGTCATGTCCACGTCGTCCGGCTCGGCATTTTGCCCGGTCTCGGTGATGATGACTTTCTTGACGGTTCTGGCGTCACTCGTTGCGGGTAGCGCAAGGAGGAGAGTCACCAAGATAACTGCTGTAGGAGCACTTACCATCTAGCGGCGCCTGAGGAGTCGGCTCAGACACGAGCGTTTCTTTTCTTGCGTGGTTTTTCCAAGCGTCCTGAGGTACTCCTCCGACTCCCTGGCATCCTGATCGACATCTAGGTCAGAGAAAGAATCGAAGACGAAAACGATCGCCTCTCGCCATTCGGGACTGGCCTGCCAGTCGTCTAGGTAGCGGTCCTGCTGTCTTGAAGTCAGGGGTGTCCAGAATGGCCTCCACACCCGATCGAACCAAGGTTCGGAAATTCCTTGTTGAACGTGTGCCGCCAGTTCATCTGGCTTGATGTTAGGGAAGATGATCCAGGGCGGTTCTGGAGCGTCGGGATGGTGCGCTACTAGATTGGTGCCTAAGCCTTCCATCATCAGCATTCGGGTTCGTCGCTCAAACCATATGCACATGCGAACGGGTCATGCCATTTGTTGCGTTTGTAGAGCAGATCGACCGTATTGCCTCCTAACCAGAATAATGTAGCGGTCCCTCCTGAGTAGAGCCGGAATCTGCCTGAAGTGTTGTCGCTGAACGATACTTCACCCACTGCAAAGCATGGGGAATAACGCTCGTGCGTCAGAATGCGGCTCTCTATCGGATAGGCCTTGGAGAAATACCGTTTCACTTGGCTGACTGTTGGCTTGAAGGTCTTACAGTTTTCCGTGAGGCTGGCGTCGTCAGTGTGCGAGGTTAAACC
>NZ_JBFREV010000141.1:0-907 GCF_052114485.1 Cupriavidus sp. KB_39 | reverse complement strand
AGCGTCGGCAAAGGCCAGAAGCAGGACCTGACGCTGCATGGCAGCGCGCGCTACACGACCCGCTTGCTACGCTGCGGCTACCTGTATGTGTATGACGAAAAACGCGATCGAATGGACGCTTACTGGATCTCAGAGGATGGCTACTACAGGAGCATTCCCGCGGCGACCGTCGTATCGGAAAGCTCAAGATCGCTCAAGCCTTGCAGTGACGCCGGACACGTGGAACTCGCCGGATGCATCGGCATCCCGGACGCCACGCAGGCAGGCATCGTCTGGTTCGGCTACTCCGACGTGCAATGGACGCGAAGCGTCATGGACGCGCACAGGGGGGCCGCCGGCAAGCCGCTGCGTGAACTGCATATGCGTGCCTTCGATGCGGGCGCGTGGGCCAAGGCGCACCAAACCTCACCAGGCAAGCCAGCCGGCAACGCCCGGGGCAACACGCCCCATGCGGTGCCGATCGGCGCCCTGGCCACCACCGTGGCCGACTACGTAGCTATCGCCAAATCGGCACCCATCGGCCCCCGCGCCTTCATGCCGCCTTCCGCGCCCAACTTTAGTGGGCGCGTAGGGCGAACCGATGCCACCCAATCAGCTTGTCGGCGTCGCAGCCCGGACATGCAGGCCGCGATCATCGCACTGGACGACCCCGCCGGCGTTGCGCAGGACCTCGCCGCCCTGATCCACTGGCATCAGGAGCGCTTGCTGGACACGTACGTGCCAGCCGGCAAATACGACAAGAAAAACGGCTACGGCAGCTATCCCACCACGCACCGGAATCTGATTGCACTCGATGGCGCCATCAAGTCATTCCGGCAATCCAATGACGAGAAAGTGAAACTCGAGGTGTTCAGTACGGCGAATCACCTTGCGAACTACCTTGAGGGCAGCTACGAGTTTGCGAGGC
>NZ_JBFREV010000140.1:0-983 GCF_052114485.1 Cupriavidus sp. KB_39 | reverse complement strand
GGGGTACGGCGTCTCTACCGTGGGGACCGGTAAATGAAGCCCTTCACGATCAGTCGATGCCTGCTCACAGCTGTGGCCGTGTCGCTTCTGATGGGCTGCGGCCCGTCGCGCGCCGAACGTGAGGAGACAGAACGGGCACAGGAATGGCTAGAAACGTTGCAGCGGGCCGCGCACGCAGCCTATTCAACGCAACCATCGGGGAAACATCGGGAATGCTTGGGTCGACATGTTTTCGACGTAGACACCTCCGCCCAATGGCCCGCTAATCCTGACAAAGAGTTCGTCTTCTCTCTTCGACACAGCTACAACGTGAAAGAAGTGAATAAGATTGAGGTCGACAATACGAGGGTGGCGGTTATCTTCGACCCCAATGGAAGCGATTTTGATTTCCAACATAGGGCCCTCGATCTTGATCGAAAGAACGCGCTAGATCGTCAAGCCAGCGAAGTCGCCACCGCAAGAGAACTGCTTCTCAGCCCACATTACGCTGAGTCGAAGGATTCGTTTGAAAAGACAATCCGCGATGCTGACATGTGGATCGCACACGCCAACCTCGATCATCGTTTCGATACCGGCTTGCGCGACAGCCTGGGTGTGTGGTCCGCGGACCCGGAACGCCTCCGCAAGAACGACCCACATCCCGAAGAATTCAGGGAAAAGCTCACTGCCTACGTCTACCGCAAGCCCTGGCTGCATATCTTCGAGCAGACCGGCCGCGCAGACCAGCCAGAGGCCAACCGGGCCCGCATGCGTGCCTTCCTCAAACGCTTCCGCGCGCGTGCCGAGTTCGAGATTCCCACCGAGCCCGGACTGTGCATCCCCTATGCCTTCCTCGCTGACGACGGCACGCTTCCCTTCCTCATCAAGCTCGGCATGCGCTATCCCGATGCACTTGGCGTGACCTACACCTTCGACATGGGGTATCTCACCCCTGACACCGAAGGCGGCGGCCCACTGTTTGACTCGCTGGGCGTGGCCGCCAT
>NZ_JBFREV010000139.1:0-1057 GCF_052114485.1 Cupriavidus sp. KB_39 | reverse complement strand
GCTCCCTGTCAGGGGGCCGCCGCCGCCGAATGCATTTCTGCTTCAATCACACCACTGCCCCATGGAAGACGACGTCTATTTCTATCGCCCGGATGCCGGCCACGGCCTGCCCCATGATCCATTCAAGGCGATTGTCGCGCCGCGCATCATCGGCTGGATTTCGAGCCTGACCGCCGCCGGCACCCCCAACCTCGCGCCATACAGCTTCTGCACGGCAATGTGTTCCGACCCGTACATCATTGCCTTCTCCAGCGAGGGCTACAAGGACAGCGTTCGCAATATCGAGGCGACGCGTGAGTTCGCGTGGAACTTCGTCAGCCGGGAGCTGGCCGAGAAGATGAACGCCACGTCCGAGCCGGTGGACCCCCAAGTCGATGAATTCCGCCTCTGTGGCGTAGCGCCGGCGCCCGGGCGCGCCATCCGCGCGCCGCACGTGGCGGCGTCTCCGGCCGTACTGGAATGCAAGCTGCTGGATGTGCGCGAAATCAAGGACCTGAACGGCGACGGCACCGACCACTGGCTGGTGCTGGGCCAGGTGGCCGGCGTGCATATCCGCCGCGAGTATCTGCGCGACGGCCTATTCGACACCTTCCTCGCTAACCCCGTGCTGCGCGCCGGCTACCGGGCGGACTACATGCACAGCGGCCAGCGGCTGGAACTGTATCGACCTTATTGAATGACCGGGGCCGATACCGGCCCCGGTAGAAGAAAGCCCCCGCGACTCCTGGAGTGGCGGGGGCTTATGTTTTCCGACCGTTGACCGGACTGGGCTAGCGGCGCCGCCTGAGCTGTTCGAGATGCCGGGCGTGGCGGTGCCGCACGGTCCAGATCAGCGCGCGCAGCACGGTCGCACCGGAAGCTCTGACGGCCTCGGTGCAGCGCTCCAGATCGGCTTCGGCCGGAAAGATGCGCAGTTCCGCTGCGCTGCCCAGCGCCACAGCCATCTCCGAGATCGACCGGGCGGCAATGGCATTGCGCAGCAGGCTGTCCAGCCGCTGCTGTACCGCATGGTCCCGGTCGTCCGCGCCCCGGGCGCCGTGCCGGACGTCCTTCACGC
>NZ_JBFREV010000138.1:0-1084 GCF_052114485.1 Cupriavidus sp. KB_39 | reverse complement strand
ACTCCCCAGGGTGCTGGGCCTACTGTACCGAAAACGTTTTCGAAACAGCGGGACCGGGCTAGCGGGATATGTTTAGGCTTGCGGGTTCGATCCAGCACCCTGGGGATGACCATGAAACGCTTGAAGCTCTTCTTTTCGATCCTGACCGTATGCTGCGCGGGCAGTGCCGGTGCACAGACGGCCGACTGGCCGCACAAGCCGGTCAGGCTGGTAGTGCCTTATGCCGCAGGCGGCCCGGTCGACAATCTGGCGCGCGCACTCTCGGCGCAGCTCGCCACGCTTTGGGGCCAGCCGGTGGTGGTGGACAACCGGCCGGGCGGCAATGAGGTCATTGGCGCGGCGGCGGTGGCCAAGTCGCCGGGCGATGGCTACACCCTGCTGCTGGCCACCGATGCCGCCGCCACCTTGAATCTGTACGTGTTCAAGAAGCTTCCGTACGACCCGATCAAGGAACTGGCGCCGATCACGCGGGTGGCCATGGCCAATATGGCAATCGCCGTCTCGCCGTCGCTGCCGGTGACGGACCTGCGCAGCTTCGTGGCCTATGTGAAGGCGCATCCCGGCCAGGTGAGCTACGGCTCGGCGGGCATTGGCAATACCACCCACCTCGCGCTGGCGTGGTTCGCCAAGGAGAACGGGCTGGAAATGGTCCATGTACCGTACAAGGGTCTCGCGCCGGCCCTGCAGGACGTGATGGGCGGCACCATCCAGGTGACGATTGGCGCGGGGTCAGTGGTCGGCCCGTTCGCGCAGGGCGGCAAGGTCAAGGCGCTGGGCATCAACGGGGCCAAGCGGGCTTCGATCCTGCCAACTGTGCCGACGTTTGCTGAAGCGGGGTATCCGAAGCTCGACGCCAGCTTCCCGTTCAGCCTGCTCGCCCCGGGTGGCACCCCGGAGGCGCTGCGCCAGAAGATCTACGCTGACGTGAAGAAGGTGGTCATGAACCCGCAATTCCGCAGTGACAATCTCGAGAAATACGCGCTGGACCCGGTGCTGGACTCGCCCCAGGAATACGCCAAGGCGCTGGTCAAGGACCGTGCGCTGGCGGTGGAGAAGGTCAAGGCCTCCGGCGCCCAGTTGGACT
>NZ_JBFREV010000137.1:0-1097 GCF_052114485.1 Cupriavidus sp. KB_39 | reverse complement strand
CCCCCATGAAAAGAGAGGCCCGACGCTACCGACCCAGCGCCAGCGCACTATTGAGATGGCGCAAACCCACGCGGGAACAAGGAAATTTCGAGAGGACTACGATCGCTGACGCCAGCGTATCGCTCCCCTCTCCCCGCCCGGGTTGGAATCCCGGCCTTTTTTATATGGCCTCTTTCAGATGCCTTTGGACTTCCTCGAGGAAGGATTCGATTGTGAATCCCCAAACGGTCAAGTCAATCGCACAGTCGAACTCGCGCTGGAATGCCGCGTCGAGGTCCGCAATATGGTTCTTTCTGAATGCTTCGATTTCCAGAAGCATCGATTTCCACATAGTCGCGTCTGATTCGCAGATATAAGCACGAATCAACTCCTCCGCGTTCTGGCCCCACAAATCATAGTCCTGACCAAAATATATTCCGAGGAAATGGGATAGCTCCGTGTATCTCGTCTCGTCCATGACAGTTAGATATTCGTGTATGCGGTAAGAATATAGAACGGCATGTCGTTGTGCTGCCCGCGTTTCAGCACAACGGTTACAGTCCGTGCATCGTGCGATTTTCCCGTACTTCGTAGCAACACTCTTCCCACTGGCTTTCCCAAGATCCCCTTAAGCCTCAACGTGGAAGCACTGCCGGAGGCCCATGCCGCAATCTGTTTGCTTTGCGCACGCATCACGTCTGAAATCGCCTCTTCCGCCGCACGTAAGTTGGTGAACGTTGAAGCCCTGTCCAGACCCGGTTCCCTGACAAGTCTCTCCCGCAGTTGCGCGTCAGTCTTTCCAACGTGCTTCCGAATCGTATGGCCGCCCGATCCGCCGGCGGTCTTCGCCTCGTGCTGCACCAAGTAAATCCGCCCTGTGGTAATACTCGCCACCCGCGCCGCCTTCAGCATGCCAGCGAGGCCGAATCCCACACCAATATCCAGCGACAGCCCGATATTGCCGGCCATGTCCGGCGGCGCCCGCATGGTCTCTGCGAGCTTCGTTGCGCCCTGCTGAGTCAGTGTTGCAGTGTCGTGCCCGGTCCAGGCTTGTCGCATGCCGCGCCAGGCCGTGTCCGCGCCATGCATGCCGAACGCGATACAGCCAGCTTTCGTCA
>NZ_JBFREV010000136.1:0-1105 GCF_052114485.1 Cupriavidus sp. KB_39 | reverse complement strand
TGACGAAAGCTGGCTGTATCGCGTTCGGCATGCATGGCGCGGACACGGCCTGGCGCGGCATGCGACAAGCCTGGACCGGGCACGACACTGCAACACTGACTCAGCAGGGCGCAACGAAGCTCGCAGAGACCATGCGGGCGCCGCCGGACTGGCCGGCAATATCGGGCTGTCGCTGGATATTGGTGTGGGATTCGGCCTCGCCGGCATGCTGAAGGCCGCGCGGGTGGCGAGCATTACCGCCGGGCGGATTTACCTGGTGCAGCATGAGGCGAAATCGCTGAAAGGTCCCGGTGGGCACACGATTGCGAAGCACGTGGGGAAAACGGAGGCGCAATTGCGAGCGAGGTTGATGCAGGGGCCCCGGTTAACGGCGGCATTATCGTTCACGGACCTGCGCACAGCCGAGTTCGCCATCTCGGAGGCGTTGCGCGCCCATAGTGGCCAGATAAAGACATGGGCGGCGGGCTACGGGGCGGCAAAGCTGCGCTTCGATGCCGCTACGATCAAACCTGTTGGCAAGGTTGTTTTGCGGACGACGGGCAGATTGGAGGATGCTCGCAAAGTTCGCGTGGTGCTATTGCGAGAGCAATACAATGGAATGCCCTACTTCGTACTGACAGCATTTCCGATAAGCTGATTTTATGACTGATTCCCGATACCCGGAGCTATGGCAGTTGATTGGGGCCTATTTCAATCAGGACTTCGATATGTTTGGGGACAGCATCGAGGATCTGATCGCGGTATATATCTCGGAATCCGATCCCGCTACGCGGAAGAGGGTGATTCAGGATATTGAGAGGTTCATGGCTGAAAACCGTGGCGCGATCGAAGAAGCCTATCGCAGGGAGTTTGGTGAAGAGATCGACTGGGGAATCAGCCACGAGGCGTTCCTCCGGAAAGTCGAGCATCTCATTCACACCAGCCTATAAAAAAAGGGCGCCTTGGCGCCCTTCTTCATTCCAACCCGGGCGGGGAGAGGGGAGCGATACGCTGGCGTCAGCGATCGTAGTCCTCTCGAAATTTCCTTGTTCCCGCGTGGGTTTGCGCCATCTCAATAGTGCGCTGGCGCTGGGTCGGTAGCGTCGGGCCTCTCTTTTCATGGGGG
>NZ_JBFREV010000135.1:0-1133 GCF_052114485.1 Cupriavidus sp. KB_39 | reverse complement strand
GCCGAGCCACACCCCGGATTTGCCAAAATTGTCAGCCCTTGTGGACCGCTTGCGGGCGTCCCCGTCAGCGTCCCGCCTTGCGGCCCATTGTTTGGCGTCCCAATGGGCCCACCATCATTCTCCGCTTCCAGCGGATTCGCCAACGGGTCGGACTTCTGCGGGCCGTTGTTCGGGGTGTACGTTCCGCCCGGCCCAGTTGGCGCAGGTCTCGGCACCATCATGGCGGTGGCGTTGTTGATCGCCTCGTTCTGCGCCGCCAAGCCGGCTGAGGTCACGTCAGCACCCAGTAGCGCGCCGGCTGCACCACCAATCAACGTCGCAAGACCAACTGTAAGTGCCTGCCGAACGGCATCATCGCTGTATCTGACGGCATCGCTGCCGGCATATACTTCATCGCGAATCAACGGCGCCGCAATAGCACTCGCCGCCCCGCCGATCGCGCCACCAGCACAGTCCCCACCGCTCAGGCTCTGTGCCGCGCAGGCCACCAGTGCATGTCCCAGCACATTGGTGAGGATAGTCGACGGGTCCGAGCCCGGCATGCCGATGCCCGGCGCACTTACCCCTACCGCGTTGGCCCCAACTGCCGCCGCATCCCGCACCAGCCCACCGGCGAACGCCTGTCCAAAGCTCCCGCCATAGACGGCCGTATTTACGCCGGCGCTGATCGCGGAGCGCACGATGCTGGCCTGGATATAGCTGCCGGCGTTCGCCTGCACCGCTGCCCAGTTGCCCTTGGCGATGTTGTCACCAAAGCTGCTTACCCCCGGGGCGCTGAGGTTGAGCGCGCCCAGTGCGCCTTGCGTGAGCCCGGCCGTCAACCCAGAGACGGCGCCCGCCTTCAGCGCCGCGCCGATATTCAGCGAGCCTGTTGTGATCACCTGGCTCACCATGCTCGACAACGTGGCGGAGATAGCCGCATCGATGGCCATAGCCACCATCGCCTAGGCGATCGTCATCTGGGCCATGGCTACACCCATCAGTGCCGCCCCCGCCCCCGCCGTAACAATCGAAATCGCCACCGCAGCCACCATCGCCACGATCTGGCCGATGATGCCGAAGCCCTTCTTTTCCTTGATAAACCGGGTGTGGATGTCGTCCTGGAGCGTGTCCTCGGTGTAGTTCAGCCCGAG
>NZ_JBFREV010000134.1:0-1156 GCF_052114485.1 Cupriavidus sp. KB_39 | reverse complement strand
CGGCTGGCAAAGGTGGCGGGGATGGGTGTAGCCATGCGGATGATCCTGACCGGCGACACCTTCGATGCCAGCTTCGCCCTGAACCACGGGCTGGTGACCGAACTGGTGCCGAAGGCGGGACTGGAGGCAGCCGCGCTCAAGATCGCGCGCCAGATTGCCGGAAATGGTCCGCTGGCCGTCATCGCCGCGCGGCGCGCCGTGCTCGCCAGCCATGACCTCACGCTGGAGGCCGGGCTGTTCGAGGAATCGGCCTTGCAGCGGCTGCTGCTGCGCAGCCGCGACGCCCGCGAGGGCGCCACGGCATTCGTCGAGCGGCGACCGGCCGCCTATATCGGAAGCTGACGCCGGCCGGTGAAGCACCGGCGCAGGGTCACTCGCGCCGGAGCTTCTCCACGGCGTCCGGGCTGACGGCCGGGGCGCTGTTGTTCCAGCTGGCGCGGATGAAGGTCAGCACCTCGGCGACGTCGCGGTCGCTCAGGATGGCGGCGTACTTCGGCATCGGATACGGCGCCGGAATGCCGCGGATCACGAGGTCCGGCGTGCCGTGCAGCGTCACGTTGATCAGCGACGACGCATCGCGCTCCAGCACGTTCGGATTGCCAGCCAGCGGCGCGAGCAGGGGCGCAACGCCGCGCCCGTCCGCGCCGTGGCACTGCATGCAGTACGTGGCGTATAGCCGCGCGCCGGCGTTGCCAGCCGGGCGCTGCAAGGCCACCGTGGTCGTCCGGGCGTCGTACGCGTAAGGCGGAGCGCCGTTGCCACCCTGTGCCGGGAGCGACTTCAGGTAGGCGGCCATCGCCGCGAGATCGCCATCGGTCATCGCCTGCGTGCTGTTGTGGATGACCTCGGACATCGGCCCAAACGCCGTCGCGTGCCGGTTTGCCCCATCCTTCAGGAACCCCGCGATATCGGCTGCGCTCCAGCGCCCCAGCCCCACGTTGTGCTCGCCGGTCAGGTTCGAGGCGTACCAGCCATCGAGCAGCGCGCCGGCAAGGAACGCCTTGCCGCCCTCGTCCAGCGCCTTCTCCTGGAAGCCGACGCCACGCGGCGTGTGGCAGGAGCCGCAATGCCCCAGCCCCTGCACCAGATAGGCGCCGCGGTTCCACGCGGCGCCCTGGCCGGGCTTTTCCTTATAGACGGCCTTTTCGAGGAAGAC
>NZ_JBFREV010000133.1:0-1156 GCF_052114485.1 Cupriavidus sp. KB_39 | reverse complement strand
CGGCTGGCAAAGGTGGCGGGGATGGGTGTAGCCATGCGGATGATCCTGACCGGCGACACCTTCGATGCCAGCTTCGCCCTGAACCACGGGCTGGTGACCGAACTGGTGCCGAAGGCGGGACTGGAGGCAGCCGCGCTCAAGATCGCGCGGCAGATCGCCGGAAACGGTCCGCTGGCGGTCACTGCAGCGCGCCGTGCCGTGCTAGCCAGCCATGACCTGACGCTGGAAGCCGGGCTTTTCGAGGAATCGGCCTTGCAGCGGCAACTGCTGTGCAGCCGGGACGCCCGTGAGGGCGCCACGGCATTCGTCGAACGGCGGCCAGCCGCCTATATGGGAAGCTGACGCCGGCCCGTGGGACTCCGGCGCGACATCACTCGTGCCGGAGCTTCTCCACCGTGTCCGGGCTGACCGCTGGCGCGCCGTTGTTCCAACTGGCGCGGATGAAGGTCAAGACCTCGGCGATATCGCGGTCGCTCAGGATGGCGGCGTACTTGGGCATCGGGTACGGCGCCGGAATGCCGCGGATCACGAGATCCGGCGTGCCGTGCAGCGTCACGTTGATCAGCGACGACGCATCGCGCTCCAGCACGTTCGGGTTGCCAGCCAGCGGCGCGAGCATGGGCGCGACCCCGCGCCCATCCGCCCCATGGCACTGCATGCAGTACGTGGCGTAGAGCCGCGCGCCGGCATTGGCGGACGGATGCTGCAAGGCCACCTTGGTCATCCGCGCGTCATAGGCGTACGGCGGGGCGCCGTTGCCACCCTGCGCCGGCAGCGATTTCAGGTAGGCAGCCATCGCCGCAACATCGCCATCGGTCGTCGCCTGCGTGCTATTGTTGATGACCTCGGACATCGGCCCGAACGCGGTCGCATGCCGGTTCGCCCCATCCTTCAGGAACGTGGCGATATCAGCCGCGCTCCAGCGCCCCAACCCCACGTTGTGCTCGCCGGTCAGGTTCGAGGCGTACCAGCCATCGAGCAGCGCGCCGGCAAGGAACGCCTTGCCACCCTCGTCCAGCGCCTTCTCCTGGAAGCCGACGCCACGCGGCGTGTGGCAGGAGCCGCAATGCCCCAGCCCCTGCACCAGATAGGCGCCGCGGTTCCACGCGGCGCCCTGGCCGGGCCTTTCCTTATAGACGGCCTTTTCGAGGAAGAC
>NZ_JBFREV010000132.1:0-1163 GCF_052114485.1 Cupriavidus sp. KB_39 | reverse complement strand
GGGGTACGGCGTCTCTACCGTGGGGACCGGTAAATGAAGCCCTTCACGATCAGTCGATGCCTGCTCACAGCTGTGGCCGTGTCGCTTCTGATGGGCTGCGGCCCGTCGCGCGCCGAACGTGAGGAGACAGAACGGGCACAGGAATGGCTTGAAACGTTACAGCAGGCCGCGCACGCGGCCTATTCGACGCAACCATCTGGCAAACATCGGGAGTGCTTGGGGCGACATGTTTTCGACGTAGACAACTCCGTCCAATGGCCCGTTAATCCTGACAAAGAGTTCGTCTTCTCTCTTCGACACAGCTACAACGTGAAAGAAGTGAACAAGATGGTCATCGATGACACCAGGATCGCAGTAATCTCCGATCCTGAAGCGGTGGAGTACATGTCGCACTTCAATTCTCGAGACTATCGCGGCGATCGCGCGCCTAGTGAATGGAGAGATGCGCGCGTTGCCGAATGGAAAGCTGATCTGGAGAACCCAAAGGCCTCCCCTGCTGACCGGCTATGGGCGGAGAACAGGCTCCTTAATCACGCATTGAACGAAGCCCGGGCGAGAATCGACCGTCGCTTCGATACCGGCCTTCCCGATAGCATTGCAATCTGGAATTCGGATTACCCCGAGCTTTATAGCGAAGACGACCCTCGTCGAGACAATCTCACGCAAACACTCACCGCCTACGTCTACCGCAAGCCCTGGCTACATATCTTCGAGCAGACCGGCCGGGCAGACCAGCCAGAGGCCAACCGGGCCCGCATGCGTGCCTTCCTCAAACGCTTCCGCGCGCGTGCCGAGTTCGAGATTCCCACCGAGCCCGGACTGTGCATCCCCTATGCCTTCCTGGCCGACGACGGCACGCTTCCCTTCCTCATCAAGCTCGGCATGCGCTATCCCGATGCGCTTGGCGTCACCTACACCTTCGACATGGGGTATCTGACCCCGGACACCGAGGGCGGCGGCCCGCTGTTGGATTCACTAGGCGTGGCCGCTATCGGCATCACCGGCTTGCCCGCCAACACGACCCTGCTGCAACGCATTGCCCGCAAGGCCGTCATCGACAGCCGCGAGACATTCGAGACCGGCGTGGTCGTACGCAATAACGGTGCCGACGAGATGGAGAAGTACAACGCGCATCAAAGCTACGATGACGAACAGCTGGAGCG
>NZ_JBFREV010000131.1:0-1189 GCF_052114485.1 Cupriavidus sp. KB_39 | reverse complement strand
CCGTGCTGATGGCGTATGACGACGGCCAGTGGCCCATCGTCATGCCGTATTCCTGCTGGATGGTCTGCTCGAAGATGTCGCCGAACATGCCGGCCTCGACTTCCACGATCTGGCTGTCCTTGTCGAAGCCCAGCAGCTTGTTCAACTCGCAGACGTCGAGCACGATGCCGCCGCGTACCGGCAGCGCGGCGCCGGTGACGTTGCTGCGGCCGGCGGAAACCGTGACCGGCACCGCACTGGCGTGGGCGATGCGCATCACGGCCTGCACCTGGTCCACGGTGGACACGCGCACGATCACGCCGCGCGGCGTGGCCGGCTTGCCGCCGGTCTCGGTCATCATCGAGCCCGCCCACCAGTCGCGCGTCCACGTCACCACGTCGCCGGTGCTGGTCAGGACCGCATCCGCCACCTGGCGCAGCGCGGCCAGCGTGGCGTCGCTGAGCGGCACGGCGTCGCGCTGCAGGCCGGGGGCGTCTGGCGTCTCGGTAATGGTGGCTGCGTAGCCCGGCGGCGTGTGCGCGCCCACGACGTAGTTGCCGCGGTTGTAACCGCGCTTGATGGCTTCCTTGCTGATCATGCTGCTTCTCCCATGAGGACGGATTTTTCGAGTGCCACGGCGGCCAGGTAGTCGCTGACCTGCCGGGCGACGGCCGACTCGGACAATCCGAGTTCGGCCTGGAGGATCTGGCCCACGCGCGGTGCGGCGTGGGCGGAGGCATCGCGCGCCATCAGGCGGGCACGCATGCGGCGCGACAGCACGTCGTCCACGGTGCCGGCCAGCTCGTGGCGCACCGCGTAGACGACTTCCGCTTCGGTGTGGGGCAGGCCTTCGACAATGGGCCGGCCGAGCGCGGCATCGGCCTGGAGGATGTCGCTGACAAAGCGCGCCTCCGTGCCGTACCGCTCGCCCAGGTGCGCCGACATGCCGCCTGACGCCACGATGGCCTGTGCGTCATAGCCGGCGGCGCCGAGCAGGTAGGCGCTCTTCGTGCGGCACTTGCCGCGCTTGCCGATCACGCGCTGCGCGGCGTCGATGGTCTGCTCGGCCATATGGCGCGAGGTGGTCAGCTTGCCGCCGACGATGGTCACCAGGCCGTCATCGGCAACATGGATTTCATGGTTGCGCTTGATCTCGAGCGTCTTGCCGCCCGGCGGCGCCACCAGCGGCCGGCATCCGGCGATGCTGCCC
>NZ_JBFREV010000130.1:0-1249 GCF_052114485.1 Cupriavidus sp. KB_39 | reverse complement strand
CCTGAGCCGGCTGATCCGGGCGCAGAAACGAAGAAGCCCGCCGGAAGGCGGGCTTCTGTCATGCGTACAGCGGTGTAGTGCTTACTGCGGACGGTTCACCGAGATGTCGAAGAACGGCACCGGCGCGCTGAGGCTGATCATCACGCCCACGCCGGTGTTGTTCAGCGTCATGGCAATGCCCTCGCGCACGCTGGCGGCGGCCGCGCGATAACGCAGGCCCGGCAGCGGGCTGTTCTGCGTCCAGGTGTCCGGACGGCCGTCGCCGCGCAGGCGCGAGTAGACGCCGGTCACCGGATCTGCCGCAGTGATCGTCGTCGACGCCTGTTCCATCAGGATCGTGCCGTCGGCGAAGGCCGTGGTGTCCCAGTACGAATTGGTCGTGCCGACCACCGGCACCGCGCGCGCGATCGCCTTGGTGGCGACCACGATGCCGTTGCCATGCGAGATCACGGCGGTGATCAGGCCATCGGTGCCCTTGAAGGCCACGGCTTGCGCCACACCGCCCGAGGTATAGGTCAGGCTGAAGCCGCCCTGGGGGTTGGCAGAGACCTCGGCCAGTTCCTCGGCGGCCCATGGCGTGCAGGCGCTGGTCCCCGTGCAATCCGAGCCCGCGGTCATCTTGCCGTCCGCGTTCAGGGTGAACGTCACGCGCGTCGGGGCGAACGCCACGGTGGAGTCGTCCCGCTCGAAGCCCAGGCCGTTCCAGTTGCCGGCCAGTTCCGCCAGCGGCAGGGTCTGCGCCGGGACGATCAGGGCGGGAATGACGCCGGAGGTGGTCGGCGGCACGAACATGCCCATGCCCGACTTCGCCATCATGATGTCGAACCCGTATGGGGCGATGCCGGCAGCGAAGTGGCAGTCATCGCCGCCAACGGGCGTAAGCGGCAGGGCGGGGCCCGGTTCGGCATCCGGGCTGAAGCTGGTCAGCGGGATGAGCGACGTGGTGTTGGCGTCAAACTTGAACGCACCGCCACCGCCGCCTACCGCCATCAGGAAATAGTTGCCCGTGCGCAGCCCCGCGCAGGTGGCCGAGGCCGGCTGCAGGATCGTGCCGATGGCGGTTGCACCGGCGTTGCTGCCCACCGCTGCCGACAGGTCGCCCAGCGTGGTCTTCGCCGTGGCCAGGCGTGCCATCAGTTGGTCCAGCAGCTTGTCCAGCGCATTGCCGGCGTTGCCGCCATTGGCGGCCACCAGCGGTGCCTTGAACGGGTCGATGCCCGTCAGGTCGACCACGCCGGTCAGGACCAGG
>NZ_JBFREV010000129.1:0-1255 GCF_052114485.1 Cupriavidus sp. KB_39 | reverse complement strand
CCTGGTCCTGACCGGCGTGGTCGACCTGACGGGCATCGACCCGTTCAAGGCACCGCTGGTGGCCGCCAATGGCGGCAACGCCGGCAATGCGCTGGACAAGCTGCTGGACCAACTGATGGCACGCCTGGCCACGRCGAAGACCACGCTGGCCGACCTGTCGTCGGCAGTGGGCAGCAACGCCGGCGCGACCGCCATCGGCACGGTTCTCCAGCCGGCCTCGGCCACCTGCGCGGGCCTGCGCACGGGCAACTACTTCATGGTGACGGGCGGCATCATCGGGCCGATGAAGTTCAACGCCGACACGACGTCGTTCGTTCCCGTGACCAGCTTCGCCGACGGTATCGAAATTGCTCCCCCCACGCCGTTGACCCCGGTTGTCGGCGACGCCTGCCACTTCACGTTCGGCACCGCCCCGATGGCGTTGGACATCATGGTGGCGAAGTCGGGCATCGGCATGATGGTGGTGCCGAGCCTGGGTGTCGGTGCCCCCACGGTCTTCCCGCCGCTGATCGTCCCGGCGCAGACCCTGCCGCTGGCGGAACTGGCTGGCGACTGGAACGGCCTGGGCTTCGAGCGTGACGACCCCAGCGTGCCGTACGCGCCCGCGCGTGTGAAGTTCACCCTGAATGCCGCCGGCAAGATGACCGCCGGCGCGGATTGCACGGGTACCAGCACCTGCACGCCATGGCTCGACGCTGATCTGGGCACGGTCACGGTCAACCCCACTGGCGGCTTCGACCTGACGGACACCTCGGGCGTTGCGCAAGCCGTGGCGTTCAAGGGCACGGACGGCCAGCTCACGGTCGTGATCACACAGCCGAACGGCATCATGATCGCCACCAAGGCGATTGCCCGCGCGATGCCGGTGGTCGGCACGAAGAATTCGTACTGGGACCTCACGGCCTTCGCCGACAGCACGCTCTTGATGGAAACGGCGTCGACGACGATCACTGCGGCAGATCCGGTGACCGGCGTCTACTCGCGCCTGCGCGGCGACGGCCGTCCGGACAGCTGGACGCAGAACAGCCCGGTGCCGGGTCTGCGTTATCGCGCGGCCGCCAACGGCCTGCGCGAGGGGATTGCCATGACGTTGAACAACACCGGCTTGGGCGTGATGATCAGCCTCAGCGCGCCGGTGCCGTTCTTCGACATCTCGGTGAACCGTCCGCAGTAAGCACTACACCGCTGTACGCATGACAGAAGCCCGCCTTCCGGCGGGCTTCTTCGTTTCTGCGCCCGGATCAGCCGGCTCAGG
>NZ_JBFREV010000128.1:0-1294 GCF_052114485.1 Cupriavidus sp. KB_39 | reverse complement strand
CCTCAAGGGCGTGGCCCCACCCCACGTCACCCTGAACCAGATCTTCGCCGGCATGCTGCCGTTCATGGCGATCCAGATCCTGGCGTTGGCGCTGCTCTATATCTTCCCGGGGATTGGTCTGTGGCTGCCGCAGGTGTTGTATCGGTAGGTACGGCGGCGACGCCGCAAACGGCGCCCAAGTGGCAGTTCCCTGCCACGAGGTTTGCTCCCTCTCCCCCCAGTGGGAGAGGGGAGACAACCGGCGCCCGCTCCATCGTGGGTGGCCATCTCGCAATTTCCTTGTTCCCGCCTGACGTTGCGTCATCTCAATCCCCCACATACGGTAGAACGGTAGGGTCTGGCCTCTCCTTTATCGAGATTCGCCGATGACGCAAGAAGACGAGATAGATGGCCTACGCATTGTCATGAGCGCGGAGCAACTAGAGGCGCTGCTGGCGGGAGAGCCGCTCCGCATGGGCCAGCAAGGTGGCCATACGTTGCGCGAACATGTCGGCCACACGGAAGCGCAATTGTGGGAAAGGCTTTCGCAAGAACCCAGGTTGCGAGCGGCATCGTCATTTTTGGATTGCGACACGGCGGAGTTGGCCATCACCGCGGCCGTGCATGCGAACAGGCGCCGGATAGCGAAATGGGCAGAAGGCTATGGCGCGACGCGATTCGCACTAGAGCAAACCACGGCCAGATCCACTGGCAAGGTCGCCTCCCGGAAAACCGGGACAACGCACGATGGGAACAAACTCGCTGTCGTGCTGTGCCGCGAGCCCTATAACGGCATGCCGTATTTCATCCTGACCGCATATCCGATTGTCGACCATGAGCAAAACCCGGTATCCCGATTTATGGCAGTTGCTAGGCGCTTACTTCAACCAGGATTTTGATCTGTTCGGAAACAGCATCGAAGACCTGACGGATCTGTACATTTTCGAGTCGGACGGGGCGACACGAAGGCGGGTGCTCCGCGACATCGAGACATTCAGGTCGAAGCACGCGGGAGACTTCGAGGAAGCCTATCGCAGGGAGTTTCGTGAAGAAATCGACTGGGGAATCAGCCACGAGGCGTTCCTCGGCAAAGTCGAGCGTCTCATTCACGATAGCCTATAAAAAAGGGCGCCTTGCGGCGCCCTTCTTCATTCCAACCCGAACCCTCAGGCTGCCAGCCGCTTGGCCAGCTTGTCCTTCGTTTCCACCAAATCCTGCGGCAGGTTGTGCTGCAGCTGGGTGAACAGTTCGTCGTGCAGCGCCAGTTCCTGCTGCCAGGCGGCGTGGTCGATCGAGGTGACTTGCTGGAATTGCG
>NZ_JBFREV010000127.1:0-1304 GCF_052114485.1 Cupriavidus sp. KB_39 | reverse complement strand
ACCACCAGCTTCAGGCGGCACGAATCGATTCAAAGCAACGCGCCCGCGGGCGTGGGCAGGCAGTCTGCTAGCCGCACTGTCGCTAGCGATTTCCGGTTGCGGTGACGAGCCTATTGCTGTGTCAATGGTTGGCTATAACCACACCGATGTGGGCATCTACGCGTTCGAGATCAACGGTTATGGTGGCCCGAACATCGGGGCGCACGAGGGCGGTGGCAATTTCACTTGCTGCGTCACGGTGCCACGGGCCCACAAACCTGGCATGACGGTGAAAGTCAGATGGGTCAACCACATCAAGGATGTTCCCCAGATGCGAGTCGTCTCCGTCCCGCCCTATCGGCCGGAAGAATTGGGAAGGTTTGCCGTCCATTTTCTGCGCGACGGCAACGTCAAGGTGTTCGTGACCATGATGGCTCTGCGTCATCCTGACTATCCCTTGAAGGGCGACGAGGCGCGCAAGTAACCACAGTTCCACGAGGAGAGTCATGCCTTACATAGTAGCGCGCCCACGGGCGTGGGTAGCCGGCCTGCTGTCAGCATTGTCACTGGCAATGTCCGGTTGCGGCGACGAGCCAATCTCGGTGGAAATGGTTGGCTATAACCACACCGATGTGGGGATTTACGCCTTCGAGGTAAACGGTCGTGGTGGCCCCAACATCT
Source organism: Cupriavidus sp. KB_39 (assembly GCF_052114485.1). NCBI lineage: Bacteria > Pseudomonadati > Pseudomonadota > Betaproteobacteria > Burkholderiales > Burkholderiaceae > Cupriavidus > Cupriavidus sp. KB_39. The sequence goes on along the minus strand of NZ_JBFREV010000127.1, from coordinate 644 downwards.
GGCCGCACGAGGGYGGAGGCAAGTTTACGTGCTGCGTCACAGTGCCACGGGTCTACAAGCCGGGCATGACGGCGAAGGTCAGATGGGTCCATCGCATCGACGATGTTCCGCAGGTGCGGATCGTCCCCGTGCCGCCCTACGGGCCGGAGGAAATCGGAAGGTTCGCGGTGCATTTTCTGCGCGACGGCAATGTCAAGGTGTTCGTGACCATGATGGGTCTTGGACATCCCGACTATCCCTTGAAGGGCGACGAGGCGCGCAAGTAACCACAGTTCCACGAGGAGAGTCATGCCTTACACAGTAGCGCGCCCACGGGCGTGGATAGCCGGCCTGCTAGCAGCATTGCCACTGGCAGTGTCCGGTTGCGGCGACAAGCCCATCGCGGTGTCAATGGTTGGCTACAACCACACCGATGTGGGCATCTACGCGTTCGAGGTCAACGGTCATGGCGGACCGAATATCGGGGCGCACAAGGGCGGTGGAAAGTTCACGTGCTGCGTCACGGTGCCACGGGTCTACAAGCCTGGCATGACGGCGAAGGTCAGGTGGCTCCATCGCATCGACGATGTTCCGCAGGAGCGGATTGTCCCTGTGCCCCCCTACCGCCCTGAAGACGTGGGGCTTCTGACTCTCCATTTTCTTCG
>NZ_JBFREV010000126.1:0-1325 GCF_052114485.1 Cupriavidus sp. KB_39 | reverse complement strand
GCTTGTGACGGCGTTGGGGGTGGATCTGGATGCCGCGGTGAGGGCGAAAATGGAAATGAATGCGGTGAAATATCCCCCACCTGCGGGGGAAGCGTAGCGGAATCGAATTCAGGCACACTMGCGGCATAAGGACGAATTCAAAAACCCTACGGGCGTAAGCGAGCATCGCGATGGCAAGAAGAAATAATAACGGTGTCTTCGAGGATCTTTTCGGTATTGCCCGGATGTTGCCATGGTGGGCCAGCGTAGTCCTTGCTGTGGTCGCCTACGGCATATTGCATCGTTATGCCATCGCCGACGTTCCCACCAATGTGCCGCCTGGTCAGATCGGCAGTATGGTTGTTGCACAGATGGTCAAGGCGTTCGCCACATATGGCCAGTACATCGTCCCTACCATCGTTCTCGCAGGCGCGTTGGCGTCGTATTTTGAAAAGAAAAAGCGAGAGAGGCTTATTGGCGCGGTAGCCGCTGATGCGTCAGGTAAAGCCCTGAATCAAATGTCGTGGCGCGAGTTCGAAATGCTTGTGGGACAGGCGTTTCGCGCAGATGGCTATACCGTGACAGAAGTCGGTGGCGGTGGAGCTGACGGCGGCGTGGACCTACAATTGCGAAAGTCCGGCGAGATATTCCTGGTTCAATGCAAACAGTGGAAGGCGTACAAGGTCTCCGTGAAAGTGGTTCGGGAACTCTACGGCGTCATGACGGATAGAGGCGCGGCTGGCGGTTTTGTCGTGACGTCAGGCGTTTTCACGTCGGATGCGGCGGCATTTGCCAGGGGCAAGAATATCGAACTCGTGGATGGCGCGTCGCTATTGGCTCGGATTCGAAAAAACGAAGCGATCGCGCCATCTCCTGCACTGTCGGCACAATATACCTCCGTCGAACCGATGGCCTCAAGTGCCGGCCCGACGCCAGCTTGCCCGAAGTGCGGTGCACAGATGCTCCAGCGGATCGCAAAGCAAGGCGCTAACGTGGGTAAGGCATTTTGGGGATGTGAGGCGTTTCCAAAGTGCCGTGGTGTTCGGGGACTGTGAGGGATACGGTTTTCGCGGATAGAGCGGGCTGTCTCGGATCTGCCGACTTACCGATCGGGAAGATTTCCTTCCTAAATCGCTCGATAGACGCTTTCGCGTTATCGATCGGTAATTTTCTTCCTACACATTCCCGATTGCCACGCGCCAGACCCGCGCTGCAGCGTCTCCCTCATACCGCACAAACGCCACGCTGGACACCATCGGCTCAACAATAGGAATCTTCTCCATCGGGGTGACGATCAGGCATTGCACGTTGGCGGCGCCTAGCCGTTGTAGCCAGTTGCGCGTGGT
>NZ_JBFREV010000125.1:0-1345 GCF_052114485.1 Cupriavidus sp. KB_39 | reverse complement strand
GTTCAGGGCGAAGCTGGCATCGAAGGTGTCGCCGGTCAGGATCATCCGCATGGCTACACCCATCCCCGCCACCTTTGCCAGCCGCTGGGTGCCACCACCGCCGGGAAGAATCCCCAGCCGGACCTCCGGCAAAGCGAAAGTCGATTCCGGCGTGGCGAGGCGGATGTCGCAGGCCAGCGCCAGCTCCAGCCCGCCGGCCACGCAGATGCCGTCGATAGCTGCAATCGTCGGCTTGACCACGTCCCCGGCGCCGGTCAGGCCGGCAAAGCTGATGATGGATGTGGGCGCGTCGCTCTCGGCGAGTTCGCGCCGATAGGTGAGATAGTTGCCAATATCGGCCCCCGTGCAGAAGGCGCGACCGCCCCGCGCGGAGAGGACGGCGACTTTGAGTTGCGGGTCGTCGTTGAAGCGCTTCCAGGCGCCGGCCAGCGCCCGGTCGTGTTCGACGTCGAGCGCGTTGTGGCGCTCGGGGCGGTCAATGATGATGTGGGCGATGGCGTGGTCGATGATCTGAAAGTCGATGGACATCTCAAGAATTCCGTTGATAAGAGAGAGGGCTCAGCGCATGGCGTTAGGCAGGCGTTTGGCGGCGGATCGCTCCAGCCACTCAAACGCGCCGTTCACGCCCACGCCGATCAGGCCGACGGTCAGCAGCAGGGCAAACACGCCGGGGGCGTCGAAGTCCCGCTGGGCAGAGAGCAGCAGGCGGCCGATGCCCGGCCGGGTGGCCAGCATCTCGACCAGCAGCGCGACGATGATCGCCAGTGGCGCCGCCACGCGCAGTCCAGCTATCACGCCGGGCAGGATGGACGGCACGTAGATATTCCTCGTCCGGCTCCACGGCGAGAGCCTGAGCGTGTGGCCCGTACTGATCAGTGTGGGATGGATCGATCGCGTTGCCTGCAGGACATTGAGCATCACCGGCCAGACCGTAGCTAGCGCGACTACCGAGATATCCAGCCCGGTGCCGGCGCCGATCAGCAGCATCGCCACGGGGACGATGGTCGGCGGCGGAATCGAGCGCAGGAATTCGAGCGTGGGCGCCACCGTGTCGGAGATGGCACGGCGCGCGCCCAGCGTGGCGCCCATCACCGTGCCGGCGATGCCGGCAACCAGCGTGGCGAGCAGCACGGTCTTCAGCGTGGCGAGGACCGCCAGTTGCAGGTCACCCGCCGCCAGCATGACGGCCGCCTGCGTCAGCCACGTCTGCGGGGGCGGCGCCACCGGCGAGGCAGGGTCGCCCAGCGCCCCCCAGACGCCGAGCAGGGCGATGGGCGTGGCAAGGCTGAGCAGCCCACGGGACATCTTGTTCATGAGCACAGTCCTTTCAGTTGCCCTGGGCCCC
>NZ_JBFREV010000124.1:0-1378 GCF_052114485.1 Cupriavidus sp. KB_39 | reverse complement strand
TGAACTGCACCCCAAAAGTTGGACACCAACTTTTGGGGTGTTTTCATGTATCGGTACTCGGAGCAGTTCAGGCTGACAGTTATCCAGAGCTACCTGGACGGTCAGGCAGGCTATGGTGAGATCGCCAAACGCCATGAAATAGACAGCGGAACAGTACGGCGCTGGGTGGCGGGATACCGCCTGCATGGCGCGGCGAGCATCAAACGGAAGTACACGCACTACAGCGCCGAGTTCAAGCTTGCCGTGCTGAAGCGGATGCGAAGCCAGCGGTTGTCGCATCGCGAAGTCGCAGCATGGTTCGATATTCGCAACTTCGGTGCGATTGGCATTTGGGAACGCCAGTATGATGCAGGGGGTATAGAGGCCTTGTCATCGCGCCCAAAAGGGCGTCCCAGGAAGATGTCGCCACCCACTCCCAAAGCAAAGCCACCGAAGCCATCTGGTGATCGCACGCGCACGCGCGAGGAGCTCATTGACGAGCTGAACTACCTGCGCATGGAGAACGCCTACCTAAAAAAACTCGACGCCTTAGTTCAAGCGAACAAGAAATCTGCGCAACCCMAAAAGCGCAAATAGTGCTTGAGCTAAGGCGGCAGTATCCATTGGCGGGGCTGTTGAAGGTCGCAGGCCTGGCACGAAGCACCTTCTACTATCAGCAAACAGTACTTCAGGCGCAGGACAGGTATGCGGAACTGAAGGCAAGAATCCGTGAGCTGTTTGCGCAGCACAAAGGTCGCTACGGCTACCGCCGCATTACGGCGGCGCTTCGGAAAGCGGAATTGATCGTCAACCACAAGACGGTTCAGCGCCTGATGAAAGCCATGGGCCTGAAGTCTCTCGTCCGGCCAAAGAAATACCGTTCTTACAAAGGTGCGGTGGGCCGAGTTGCGCCCAACGTGTTGCAACGGCAGTTCCACGCCGGGCGTCCGAATCAGAAATGGGTAACCGATGTGACCGAATTTAGCGTCGCCGGCGAGAAGCTATACCTCTCGCCGGTGCTGGACCTGCATAACGGCGAGATCGTCGCATACGAGATGGCCAGGCGTCCGTTGTTCGAGATGGTAAGCAAAATGCTCAAGAAGGCGTTTGCTCGACTCGGCCCCAAGGACCGACCGATCCTGCATTCGGATCAGGGCTGGCAATACCAAATGGCGTCCTATCGATCGATGCTCAAGCAGCGCAGTGTCCGTCCCAGTATGTCGCGCAAAGGTAACTGCCTCGACAACGCWGCCATGGAGAGCTTCTTCGGCATCCTAAAGTCCGAATTCTTCTACCTGAACAAGTTCACCAGCATCGAGCAACTGCAGGATGGACTGCGCCAATACATTCACTACTACAATCATGACCGCATCAAGCTCAAACTAAAAGGGCTGAGTCC
>NZ_JBFREV010000123.1:0-1387 GCF_052114485.1 Cupriavidus sp. KB_39 | reverse complement strand
GGCTTGGGTTGTGTCGGACTTTCGGTTATTGCTTCCGTCAAGGACGGTGTTGACAAGCTTTCCAACGCGCTCGGCATGAGTACACCCGCCGGTGCCGACAGCGCCGCGAATACGGCCAATAGCGAGAGGCTGGCGAATCAGCTGACCGCTGAGCAAATAGCAAATGGTCACGCGTTTGACAAGCATGTGCTAATTCAGAATGAGTTCGGAGGTTCTATTACATCGAAACAGCAGTTTGCTGAAAAAATTGAGACTATACTCAACAACYCATCGGCGACCAAGCAATTGAGTAATGAGCGCGCAGCATACTGGGATGACGCGACCGGCGTGGTGATAATTGTTAATCCGAAGGCTTCGGATCGTGGAACTGCATTTAAGCCGACGAATGGTAAGATTTATTTCGATAATCTAAGGTGAGACATGAAAATCAATGAAGTCGAGGGTAAGATTGCTCAAATCGAGCTTGATTGTGAGGAGTTGCTTACGCTCAACGCAGCACTCAACGAGATTTGTAACGGAATAGATGTCCATGAATTCGAAACTAGAATAGGAACCTCTCGTGCGGTTGCGGAGAAATTGATGGCAGAGATTCAAATGGTGCTAGACCAGATTCCGAAAAGCTAACTCCAAAATCCAACCGCAAGGCAACTCGCAATAACTGCGAGGACATCGTTCCGAAGTGTTGATAAGAACGCCATCACAGGCCCCGGGATAGGATGGTCGCCCGCATCTATGAAAGAAAATCGGTGGTTTTTTGCATCAACGAGCCGGTCATCGAACTATTTTTTGTATTCACAAATAGTTTTCAAGAGCCAGTGCATGTGCATTAACGGGACGCCCCGAAATTTTTAATGAAACGAGTCGTTCGCCTCGCGCTGGCCGGTATGGCCCTGTCGTTCCTGATGGCCGGTTGCGCTTCGGGCGTGAAGCATTCGGAAATGGCGTCTTCCATCCCGTCGCTAAAAAATTGGGCGAGGGGCGTGTTTTTTTCCTGCGCTCGGCGTCGATGTTCGGTGCTGCCATCCAGCCCGATATTCGCCTGAATAACGAAGTGGTGTGAGAATCGAAGCCCCGGCGGCTTCTTCTTTGTGGATCGTCCGGCTGGGAAGTACGTCGCCGCGGCTGCCACCGAGACGGAGAAGACCCTCAGCTTTGTGCTCGATTCCGGGGAAACCAAGTACGTGCGCAGCTCGCCGTCGATGGGCTTGATGGTGGGTCGCGTGGTACTGGAACTGAAGACGCCGGAAAAAGCAAAGGAAGATCTCGCGTCGCTGAGCTATACGGGCGAYCAGGTCAAGACGGCTGCGAAGTAATAAGAAGTGTTTGGGAGGGTGCTCCGGCATTCCTCCAGGTTGAGGCATTGCGCTTTTAGCTGACCGATTGACCG
>NZ_JBFREV010000122.1:0-1435 GCF_052114485.1 Cupriavidus sp. KB_39 | reverse complement strand
CCGCAAGCGCCTTCCACGGCGGGCGGGCTTTTCGCTGATCGAGCTGATGATCGTGGTGGCGATCATCGGCATCCTGGCCAGCCTCGCCCTGCCGCAGTACCGCGCGTACGTGGCGCGGGCCCAGTTCGCCGAGGGGCTGTATTTGCTGGGGGGATTGAAGGTCTCGGTGCTGGAGACCTATGTCTTGTCCTCTCAATGTCCTGACAACACCGGGGAGAACGATGCCGCCTTGCCGCCGGCTGCAACCATTAACGGAAAGTACGTGGAGCGCGTGGTGGCCCAGCGCATGGGCCAGGTCTCAGACGGCGGCGGGTGCTTTCTCCGGGCGTACTTCCGCGAGGACGCGTCGCCGCTGCTCCGGGGCAAGTTCGTGGAGCTTGAGTTGAGTGGGACCGGCAAACCGTCTGAAGGCTACGCTGGCGGCGGCGCGGCGTCCTGGGACTGTTATTCGAATACCCGTGAAAATGTGCGGCCTAAGGCATGTCGGTACCGGTGGGGCTATACGCCTGAGGCTTGATCCGCCCACGCCGGTCCACTGCAAAACTTTGTCAGTCCCGTAGACACAAAATGTGACAAATTTTGTTGATTAGCCGTCCCTTGGAATCGTAGATCGGCCAAATTTTGTCACTCCCGCATGAGATTATCGGCATTTGCTGGTCTGGCACACTCCCTGCTTTAGGGGTAATGCATCACATGCAAGCAGATGTTTCTTTCTGTAACGAAAATCTCATCGAGGGGTCAATCCTTATGCAACGGGTACAACAAATCAAAAAACTGGGTCGCCAAGCCCAAAAGGGTTTCACGCTGATCGAACTGATGATCGTGGTTGCGATCATCGGTATCCTGGCTGCTATCGCGATTCCGCAATATCAGGATTACACGGCGCGTACGCAGGTGGCACGTGCAGTCAGCGAAATGGGCGCGTACAAGACGGCATTTGAAGATCGTCTGAGCAACGGCGCCGCGGTTGCCGCCTTGGCCGATATTGGCTTTGTTCAGTCGAATCTGTATGCCGATCCGAATGTGCCCGCTAACGTGAACACCGGCGCATTTGTCTGGTCGTCGACGCTGACCACGGACGCAGGCACCAACAAGAATGCTAGCCCTTCCGTGGCAGGTGCCACCATCAACTGGCAGCGCCAAGATACTGGTACGTGGCGCTGCTTCGTTACAGCTAGCAACAACGCTGGTTGGAAAGCCAGCTACGCTCCTTCGGGTTGCCCGATTGGCCAGGCGATTTAATATCAAGCCATCAGCGAGCCTTTCCCTCGCCTGATGCTGATGTAGAAAAAGCGCCTTCGGGCGCTTTTTCTTTTCCTGCTTCCCCAAGCCGCCAAGCTATCATGGCGCCTTTCCTTCCCCTCGCGCCCGCATGCCGCCATCCAGGGCTTTGCTTCCGGGGTCGGCGATCATCGCCGCCTTTACCCTCCCGCTG
>NZ_JBFREV010000121.1:0-1550 GCF_052114485.1 Cupriavidus sp. KB_39 | reverse complement strand
GTGCAGCGCTGTAAGGCATGGTTCTTTCTCCAATCGATGTCGTTACAGCCGAGCTTCATCGCCCTTCAAGGGATAGTCGGGATGGTGAAGATTCATCATCGTCACGAACACCTTGACATTGCCGTCGCGCAGAAAATGCACGGCAAACCKTCCCARTTCGTCTGGCCGATAGGGAGGCACGGAGACGAATCGCACCTGTGGMACATCGTCGATGCGATTGACCCATCTGACCTTTACCGTCATACCGGGCTCGTGGACCAAGGGCACCATGACACAACACGTGCGATTGCCACCGCCCTCGTGCGGCCAGATATTCGGTCCGCCATGACCGTTGACCTCAAACGCGTAGATCCCCACGTCCGTGTGGTTGTAGCCAACCATTGACACCGCGATGGGCTTGTCGCCGCAACCGGACATGGCCAGTGACAATGCTGCTAGCAGGCCGGCTAACCACGCCCGTGGGCGCGCTACTGTGTAAGGCATGACTCTCCTCTTGGAACTGTGGTTACTTGCGCGCCTCGTCGCCCTTCAAGGGATAGTCAGGATGACGCAGAGCCATCATGGTCACGAACACCTTGACATTGCCATCGCGCAGAAAATGCACGGCAAACCTTCCCAATTCTTCCGGCCGATAGGGCGGGACGGAGACGACTCGCATCTGGGGAACATCCTTGATGTGGTTGACCCATCTGACTTTCACCGTCATGCCAGGTTTGTGGGCCCGTGGCACCGTGACGCAACAAGTAAATTTTCCGCCGCCCTCGTGCGGGCCGATGTATGGACCGCCGTGCCCGTCTACCTCGAAGGCGTAAATCCCTTCATCGGTGTGGTTATAGCCAACCATTTCCACCGAGATTGGCTCGTCGCCGCAACCGGAAATCGCTAGCGACAGTGCGGCTAGCAGACTGCCTGCCCACGCCCGTGGGCGCATAGCGTTGAATCGATTCTTGCTGCCTGAAGTCGGTGGTGCAGTGCTGTAAGGCATGACTCTCCTCATGAACCTGTGGTTACTTGCGCGCCTCGTCGCCCTTCAAGGGATAGTCAGGATGACGGAGCGCCATCATGGTCACGAAGACCTTGACGTTGCCGTCTCGCAGAAAATGCACCGCGACCCTTCCAATTTCCTCCGGCCCATAGGGCGGCACCGGGACGATCCGCTCCTGCGGAACATCGTCGATGCGATGGACCCACCTAATCTTCGCCGTCATGCCAGGCTTGTAGATCCGTGGCACCGTGACGCAGCAAGTGAAATTGCCTCCGCCCTCGTGCGGCCAGATATTCGGGCCACCACGGCCATTGACCTCGAACGCGTAGATGCCTACATCGGTGTGGTTGTAGCCAACCATTTCCACCGAGATTGGCTCGTCGCCGCAACCGGACATTGCCAGTGACAATGCTGCTAGCAGGCCGGCTATCCACGCCCGTGGGCGCGCTACTGTGTAAGGCATGACTCTCCTCGTGGAACTGTGGTTACTTGCGCGCCTCGTCCCCTTTCAGGGGATACGCCGGGTGACCAAGCAGCGTCATGGTCACGAACACCTTGATACTGC
>NZ_JBFREV010000120.1:0-1585 GCF_052114485.1 Cupriavidus sp. KB_39 | reverse complement strand
GCCGGGGTGCTGTGCATTGCGCCGGAACCGACTGGCGTGACGAAAGCTGGCTGTATCGCGTTCGGCATGCATGGCGCGGACACGGCCTGGCGCGGCATGCGACAAGCCTGGACCGGGCACGACACTGCAACACTGACTCAGCAGGGCGCCGCCAAGCTCGCCGAAACCATGCGGGCGCCGCCGGACATGGCCGGCAATATCGGGCTGTCGCTGGATATTGGTGTGGGATTCGGCCTCGCCGGCATGCTGAAGGCCGCGCGGGTGGCGAGCATTACCGCCGGGCGGATTTACCTGGTGCAGCATGAGGCGAAATACCTGAAAGGTCCCGGTGGGCACACGATTGCGAAGCACGTGGGGAAAACGGAGGAGGAATTGCGGGCGAGGTTAGTAAGGGAGCGACACTTGATCAGTGCCTCATCATTCACCGATTTACGGACAGCAGAAAAAGCGATTTCCGACATGTTGAGTGCCAATCGTAGTCGAATAATGTCATGGTCATCGACTGGGGATCCACGCCTGGAACTGCGTCAGAGTTTTTCAAGACCGCTCGGGAAAGTACTGATGCGCAAGTCCGGCAAGCTGGACGAAGCACGCACCGTTACAGTAGTGCTTCGGAACGAAGAATATAACGAGATGCCATACTATATTCTGACCGCCTTCGTTGGAGTCTGAACTTAATGATGAACCGATCGCCTTATCCCCACTTGCAACAGTTTATAGGGTGTTATTTTCATGAGGATTGTGAGGGAGACAGTGCTCATGAAGTTGTTCAGGCCTATATTAGGGAGTCAGTGCCGACAGCCCGCGAATTAGTAATGCGGGATATCGATAAATTAAAGAAAAACAACCCGGGCACGGTGGAAGAGGTCTACCGAAAAGAGTTCAACGACAATATCGACCTGTCATACTGGGGCTTCACCTACGAAACCTTTCTCGACGAAATTCAAAGACTTCTGAAAAACAGTCTGTAGATTTGGCGAGGAGATTGATTAGGGGATCAGCTACTGCGCATTTTTTTGAAAGGGTTAGACAATTGCTTGATGAAAGCTCTGATGCTCCATGATCGCGAATTTCCATTATCTGGCTAAAGTGAATGGGACGCGCTACCCTGCACTTCAGGAGCTCATCGGCGGGTATTTTCATGAGGACTACGACCTAATTGGTGGTACCTTTAATGAGATTATCCAGGCCTATATTGAGGGGGCGGACCCAGCAGCGCGGAAACTGGTCGTGAAGGAGGTCGAGAGATTCAAACGGAACAGCGAAGGTGATTTCGATACGGCCTACCGGATGGAATTTATCGACCACATAGATTTCTCATACTGGGGATTCACCTATGTGATCTTCATTAATGAAGTTAGAAAATTACTGAAGCGAAGCCTGCGAAAAAAAAAGGGCGCCACGCAGGCGCCGTTCCGTTATCCAATCCGGCAGATTCAGGCTGCCAGCCGCTTGGCCAGCTTGTCCTTCGTTTCCACCAAATCCTGCGGCAGGTTGTGCTGCAGCTGGGTGAACAGTTCGTCGTGCAGCGCCAGTTCCTGCTGCCAGGCGGCGTGGTCGATCGAGGTGACTTGCTGGAATTGCG
>NZ_JBFREV010000119.1:0-1670 GCF_052114485.1 Cupriavidus sp. KB_39 | reverse complement strand
TGTGTACGGCGGCGGCAAGCTCCCGTCCGAGACCCCCCTGTCGACAGCGGAAATGCGGCGGCGAGGCTGGGGCGAAGTGGCATTTATGAGCTATGGGGAGTTCCTCGCGTGGCTTGAAGGGGCGCTCAACGATACGCATCAATGGCAGAACGGAATACGTTCCACGCTGCTAAGTGAGACGGAGGCCCGCTCGATCGGCGTGGCCGCGCTCTCGCGAGACGATGTCGCCCTGTCCTACAAATACCGCTATCCCGTTCATGCCGTGGGATACAACTGGCTCCGGTCGAACGAAGATTCGGCAAAGCGCCTGGCAGCCAGAGTCAATGCCTTCATGGCCTTCTACCGGAGCAAGGGATTCATGTGCGACCGCGCCATCCTCGTCACGCATTCGATGGGGGGGCTTGTGGGGCGCTTCTTCACTGAGTCGATGGGCGGCAAGGAAGTCATCCTGGGCGTGGTGAATGGGGTCATGCCGGCGACCGGTGCTGCGGTCGCCTACAAGCGGGTGAAAGCCGGTACGGAGGGGGCGGCGGGCGGCGTCCTGGGTCGTAATGCCGAAGAAGTGACGGCGGTTTTCGCACAGGCTCCCGGACCCCTGCAATTGCTGCCGACGCCCGAGTACGGCGCCCGTTGGCTGAAGATCCGTGATGGCAACCGTATGATCTCACTTCCGCAATCCGATCCCTACAACGAGATCTACACCGTGCGGGGCAAGTGGTGGTCGCTATGCCACGAAAACCTTATCAATCCGCTCGATAAGTACAAGAAAACAGTGGACGAGGACTGGCAACGGTACGTGGAAACCGTTGAGACGCTAGTCCGTCCATTTCATCGTGCCATCGCGAATCGATACCACGCGAATACGTATGCGTTCTACGGCGACGATACCGCACACAAGACATGGGGAGAGGTCACATGGGGACGGCGGTATGCTGCGCCGCGCTTCGGGCCGCGCGCCATTGACGACCTTGCCGAGGGAACGGTACTGCACGACACAGGCCGTGGCACCATTTCGGTCCTCACGCGCAGTGCCGGAAACCCATTGCACGTTGTCTTTGACCTGAACGGTTCGGATGAGAGCGGCGACGGCACCGTTCCGCGCCGGTCCGGCGCAGCACCACGAGAGAAAGCGAAGGTATGCCTGGCTTATCGTGGGATCGAGCATGAAGCCGCGTTCAATGTCGGGCCACTCCGACTATTCACGGTCTGGTCGATTGTCAAGATCACGGATGCCGTGAAAGACACTTCCATGGCCTATTGCAAATGAAACGCCTCACGTCGCTGCTTATCGTGATCCATGCGCTTGTGCTACCGGCTTGTGGGAAGACCCCTCCATTGACGCCTCAGGAACAAAAGACCGTGAATGCCCTGACTTCCAATTTGACCCCGCGTTGTGTGGGACGCCATCTTATCGATTTGCCCGCCGGCGTGACGGTCAAAGGGTCCGCCACTGTGGAAAGCGCACGGCTCGAGACGAAGATCATGCCCCTCGATGCATTCAACGAGGAGATATCCGCGCGCGAAGCGGAACTCAAGGCGGTGAAGAGCATGGATGCGCATCCATTTCTCTATCTCAATCTGCCCGCGTGGGATGAGCACTCCCGCTATTTTATGCACCGGGGTTCGGAACGCAGCCACATCGCAAACCGGATTCTGGAGGGCTATCGTTG
>NZ_JBFREV010000118.1:0-1670 GCF_052114485.1 Cupriavidus sp. KB_39 | reverse complement strand
CAACGATAGCCCTCCAGAATCCGGTTTGCGATGTGGCTGCGTTCCGAACCCCGGTGCATAAAATAGCGGGAGTGCTCATCCCACGCGGGCAGATTGAGATAGAGAAATGGATGCGCATCCATGCTCTTCACCGCCTTGAGTTCCGCTTCCCGCGCGGAGATTTCCTTGTTGAATGCATCGAGGGACATGATCTTCGTCTCGAGCCGTGCGTCTTCCACAGTGGCGGACCCTTTGACCGTCACGCCGGCGGGCAAATCGATAAGATGGCGTCCCACACAACGCGGGATTAGGTTGGTAGTCAGGGCATTCACTGTCTGTTGTTCCTGAGGCGTCAATGGAGGGGTCTTCCCACAAGCCGGCAGCGCGAGCGTAAAGATCACGATAAGTAGCGACAAGAAGCGTTTCATTTGCGATAGGCCATGGAAGTTTGTTTCACGGCATCCGTGATCTTGACGATCGACCATACGGTGAATAGCTGGAGTGGCAAGACCTTGTACGCGGCTTCGTGCTCGATCCCTCGGTAAGCCAGGCAGACCTTTGCTTTCTCCCGTGGCGCTGCGCCGGACCGGCGCGGGACGGTGCCGTCGCCATCTTCGTCCGCGCCGTTCAGGTCGAAGGCGACGCGCAATGGGTTTCCGGCACTGCGCGTGAGGATCGAGATGCTTCCCACGCCTGTGTCACCCGTAACCGTTCCCTCGGCAAGGTCGTCAATGGCGCGCGGCCCGAAGCGCGGCGCAGCATGCCGCCGCCGCCATGTGACCTCTCCCCAGGTCTTGTGTGCGGTATCGTCGCCGTAGAACGCATACGTATTCGGGTGATATCGGTTCGCGATGGCACGATGGAATGGGCGGACTAGCTTCTGAACGGTTTGCACGTACCGTTGCCAGTCCTTGTCGACCGTCTTCTTGCGCGTATCGAGCGGATTGATAAGTTTTTCGTGGCATAGCGCCCACCACTTTCCCCGCACGGTGTAGATCTCGTTATAGGGGTCGGATCGTGGAAGCGAGACCATGCGATTGCCATCACGGATCTTCAGCCAATGGGAGCCGTACTCGGGCGTCGGGAGCAATTGCAGGGGTCCGGGAGCCTGTGCGAAAACCGCCGTCACTTCTTCGGCATTACGACCCAGGACGCTGCCCGCCGCACCCTCCGTACCGGCTTTCACCCGCTTGTAGGCGACCGCCGCACCGGTAGCCGGCATGACCCCATTCACTACCCCAAGGATGACTTCGTTGCCGCCCATCGATTCAGTGAAGTAGCGCCCGACAAGCCCCCCCATCGAATGCGTGACGAGGATGGCGCGGTCACACATGAATCCCTTACTCCGGTAGAAGGCCATGAACGCATTGACTCTGGCCGCCAGGCGCTTTGCCGAATCTTCGTTGGACTGCAGCCAGTTGTATCCCACGGCATGGACGGGATAGCGGTACTTGTAGGACAAGGCGGCTTCGTCTCGCGTGAGCGGGGCCACGCCGATCGCGCGGGCCTTCGCCTCATTTAGCAGCGTCGAACGTATGCCCGTCTGCCATTGATGCGTATCGTTGAGCGCCCCTTCAAGCCACGCGAGGAACTCCCCATAGCTCATAAATGCCACTTCGCCCCAGCCTCGCCGCCGCATTTCCGCTGTCGACAGGGGGGTCTCGGACGGGAGCTTGCCGCCGCCGTACACA
>NZ_JBFREV010000117.1:0-1705 GCF_052114485.1 Cupriavidus sp. KB_39 | reverse complement strand
TCCACGGGATAGGCTTTCGAGAAGTATCGTTTTACCTGTGCCACCGTTGGTTGGAATATCTTGCAGCGCTCGGTCATGTCCACGTCGTCCGGCTCGGCATTTTGCCCGGTCTCGGTGATGATGACTTTCTTGACGGTTCTGGCGTCACTGGTTGCGGGTAGCGCCAGGAGGAGAGTCACCAAGACAATAGCTGTAGGAGCACTTACCATCTTGCGGTGCTCGCTTCGGTTTTGTTTTTCTTGGATAGCAGTGGGTGACGGAAAACTGCGTTGGATGCTATCGAGAGCGTGTCAGTCAGTTCACTGATAAGCCATTGCAGCGCGGCATTCTGCTGTCCGGTAACGCTTTCGTAGACAGGCTCTTCCTTTGGTTTGCCCGGCTTTTGTGGTACTTCATAGGATTTCCCCACAATCTCGATACCGATTGAGTCGTAATTCGAAGGATAGCGTTCTGGCCAGGGTTTCTTATGCTCATGGCGAGATAGTTGGGAGGTGTTGTGTTCTACGGCCATTGCCAGCCGTAGCTCCGTCGGCGAGCAATTGCACGTGGCAATGCAGCGGGATTTTAGTCTGCCAACATGGTTGGTTACTCTGAGCAAGGAGGCAGTCTGGTAAATCGTGCCATCCTTGTCGATTAAAAGGTGCGCACCATGCGCGCCCTTATCGCCATAGCTATTGAAAGTGCTCTGCGCAGTCGCGGCGTCTGTCTGGTGGACGACAATGCCATTCACCTGGGCCATCAACCCCCGTTCGATACCTGGAAATCTCTTGATCTTGATGCGTTCCGCATCGACGATTCCATTCTTGTCTATAAACAGCATCGCAAGTCTCCCGGTTAGTTTGCGCGATTCGCCTTCACGTCATAACCCATGCTGACCGTCCCGGCACTGCCGCCGGAGGCGTTCTGCACGACGTATTCCTGCTTCACTCGCGAGAATGAAAGGCTGACTTCTTCCCGGGGCGCGCGCAATTTGGGTGGGTGAGGGAGGGTGGACAGAGCTTGGAGTCCAGGCTCTGCCCTCCATATATCGCTTACCGCTTGAAGAGTCGGTTGAGAAGCGAGCACCTCTTTGGGTGTGAGCTATTCGCTCTCAGGTATTCCTCCGACTCTTTGGCGTCTTGATCGACATCGCGCTCCGAGAAAGACTCGAAGACAAACGCAATTGCCTCTCGCCATTCAGGGCTGGCCTGCCAGCCGTCTAGATAGAGATCCCGTTGTATCGACGTCAGCGACGCCCAGAAGGGCCTCCATTCCCGGTCGAACCATGGTTCGGCTACACCTTGTCTGACACGTGGCGCCAGTTCGCCAGATTCGATGTGCGGGAACACGATCCAAGGCGGCTGGGGAGCGTCCGGATAGTGCTCCACGCGGCCTTGGGCCGTCAGCATTCGGGCTCGTCGCTAAGACCATATGCGCAAGCGAACGGGTCGTGCCATTTGTTGCGTTTGTAGAGCAGGTCGACCGTATTGCCTCCTAACCAGAATAATGTAGAGGTCCCTCCTGAGTAGAGCCGGAATCTGCCGGAAGTGTTATCGCTGAACGATACCTCGCCGATCGCAAAGCATGGGGAATAACGCTCGTGCGTCAGAATGCGGCTCTCTATCGGATAGGCCTTGGAGAAATACCGTTTCACTTGGCTGACTGTTGGCTTGAAGGTCTTACAGTTTTCCGTGAGGCTGGCGTCGTCAGTGTGCGAGGTTAAACC
>NZ_JBFREV010000116.1:0-1743 GCF_052114485.1 Cupriavidus sp. KB_39 | reverse complement strand
GCGCCGAATGGCTCGTCCATGAGCAGTACCTTGGGCTGCAGCGCCAGTGCGCGGGCGATTTGCAGTCGCTGCTGCATGCCGCCGGACAGCTTGGCGGGATACTCCCGGGCCGCCTGCTGCAGGCCGACCATGGCCAGCGCGGCGTCGATACGGTCGTCCAGTGCCGCGCCGGAGACCTGCTCCTCGATGCCTAGCGCCACGTTGCCACGCACCGTCCGCCACGRCAGCAGCGCGTTGCCGTAGTCCTGGAACACCGTCACCACACCCGCCGGCGGGCCGCTGAAGGCGGCACCTTCATAGAAGACGGCGCCGCCGGTCGGCGCACAGAACCCGCCGAGCGCGCGCAGCAGGGTGGTCTTGCCCGTGCCGGAGCCGCCCACCATGCAGAGGAACTCGCCCCGGCCGATATTCAGGTCGATGCCCTGGAGAATCGTCTTCTCCCCACTTGCCGACGTCAGTCTGACTTCCGCCTGCTCACAGCAAAATACCGATGCGTTCATAGGTCGTGAACTAGTTGAGGCTGGCGCCGATGGCGCTTGCTTTCTCGTTGATGGCGCCGACGGCGACGGCGGTCTGGATCCAGGTGTCGATCTCGGCATCGCCGAGGCGGGTGGTGTAGGCCGGCAGATGGACCGAGGCTGCCACCGCATCGGGCAGGCGGGTCCACTTGGCCAGCACCGCGCGTGACGCCTGGTCGTTCTTCTGGATGTACTGGATGGCGTCGTTGAGCGCGGCGCGCCAGGCCGCCACGGCGCCCCGGTTGTCACGGGCCCACTGGCCGCTCGCCATCCAGCAGGTCAGGATCACCGGGTCGGCCACGCCGAGCATGGGGTTGCCGAGGGTACGCACGCCCACCTTCATCGACGCCGAGGCGTAGGGTTCGACGATCTCCGCCGCCGCCACGCGCCCCGCCGCCAGCTGGTCGCCCATATTGGCGAAAGCCATCTCCTGGAAGCGGACGGCCTTGGGGTCCACGCCGCGCTGCCGCAGCGCATTGAGCGTGGCGATGTGGATCACCCCGTTGAGCGAGGGCGTGGCCACGACCTGCCCCTTGAGGTCGGCCAGGTCCCGGATCGGGCTGTCGGCGCGGGTCACCAGCCGCATCTGCTGGTTGGCCGTCAGCTCCTGCGTATTGCCCGCGATGCCCACGACATCGAGCTTCCGCAGCCGCGCCTTGATGATGTCGATGGGCGTGCACCCGGAGACCTCGAACTGCCGGCCCAGCGCGCCGACCACGGTGGAGACGTTCTGGACGGTGGTGATGTCCACGTCCAGCCCGTGCGCCTCGAACATGCCCTTGTCCTTGGCAATCCACAGCGGCAGCCATGCCGCCGAGACCACGGACGCCACGCGCACCTTGGTTCTGGCCGGGGTTTGCGCCATCGCGGTGGGCGGTTGGGCGAATGCCAGCCAGGTCAGCAGGAAAACCAGCAGCCGGAAGCGTGTCGTCATCGAAGTCTCCTTGTATCCTTGTAGGGTTAGTCAAACATTAGTATCTTTGTATAAAGATACTTTACGCAAAGATAGCAAGCGCCCGAGACAATTTCTTATATGGATAAACACGATTTGATAGACACATTCGATGAAGAGTGGGCGCGCGTGCGGCCTGATCTCGTCACGGACCACGTGCTGGTGCTGGGCCGCATCCTGCGGATTCGCGATCTGGCGATGAGGGCGTCCGAGCGGTGGCTGGCGCCTCACGGCATCACCTGGGACATGTTCGACATGATTGCCACGCTGCGG
>NZ_JBFREV010000115.1:0-1744 GCF_052114485.1 Cupriavidus sp. KB_39 | reverse complement strand
CCGCAGCGTGGCAATCATGTCGAACATGTCCCAGGTGATGCCGTGAGGCGCCAGCCACCGCTCGGACGCCCTCATCGCCAGATCGCGAATCCGCAGGATGCGGCCCAGCACCAGCACGTGGTCCGTGACGAGATCAGGCCGCACGCGCGACCACTCTTCATCGAAGCTGTCTATCAAATCGTGTTTATCCATATAAGAAATTGTCTCAGTCGCATTCTAGCTTTGCGTAAAGTATCTTTATATCAAGATACTAAATCTCGGACTAACCCTACAAGGATACAAGGAGACTTCGATGACGACACGCTTTCGGCTGCTGGTTTTCCTGTTGACCGGGCTGGCACTGGCCCAGCCGCCCACCGCGATGGCGCAAACGCCGGCCAGGACTAAGGTGCGCGTGGCGTCCGTGGTCTCGGCAGCCTGGCTGCCGCTGTGGATTGCCAAGGACAAGGGCATGTTCACAGCCCATGGGCTGGACGTGGACATCACCACCGTGCAGAACGTCTCCACCGTGGTCGGCGCGCTCGGCCGGCAGTTCGAGGTCTCCGGATGCACGCCCATCGACATCATCAAGGCACGGCTGCGCAAGCTCGATGTCGTGGGCATCGCGGGCAATACGCAGGAGCTGACGGCGAACCAGCAGATGCAGCTGGTGACCCGCGCCGACGGCCCGATCCAGAATCTGGCCGATCTCAAGGGGCAGGTCGTGGCCACGCCCTCGCTCAACGGGGTGATCCACATTGCCACGCTCAATGCGCTGCGGCAGCGCGGCGTGGACCCCAAGGACGTCCGCTTCCAGGAAATGGCCTTCGCCAATATGGGCGACCAATTGGCCGCAGGGCGGGTGGCGGCGGCGGAGATCGTCGAACCCTACGCCTCGGTGTCAATGAAGGTAGGCGTGCGCACCCTCGGCAACCCCATGCTTGGCGTGGCCGACCCGGTGATCCTGACCTGCTGGATGGCGAATGGCCAGTGGGCCCGTGACCACCGGGCCGCCGTGACGGCCTGGCGCGCCGCGCTCAACGACGCCATCCAGTACATCCAGAAGAACGACCAGGCGTCGCGCGCGGTGCTGGCCAAGTGGACCCGCCTGCCTGATGCGGTTGCGGGCTCGGTCCGCCTGCCGGCCTACACCACCCGCCTCGGCGATGCCGAGATTGACACCTGGATCCAGACCTCATTCGCCGTCGGCGCCATCCACGAGAAAGTGAGCGCCGCCGGCGCCAGCCTCAACTAGTTCACGACCTATGAATGCATCGGTATTTTGCTGTGAGCAGGCGGAAGTCAGACTGACGTCGGCCAGTGGGGAGAAGATGATTCTCCAGGGCATCGACCTGAACATCGGCCGGGGCGAGTTCCTCTGCATGGTGGGCGGCTCCGGCACGGGCAAGACCACCCTGCTGCGCGCGCTCGGCGGGTTCTGCGCGCCGACCGGCGGCGCCGTCCTATATGAAGGCGCGGCCTTCAGCGGTCCGCCGGCGGGCGTGGTGACGGTGTTCCAAGACTATGGCAACGCGCTGCTGCCGTGGCGGACGGTGCGCGGCAACGTGGCCCTCGGCATCGAGGAACAGGTCTCAGGCGCGGCACTGGACGACCGCATCGACGCCGCGCTGGCCATGGTCGGCCTGCAGCAGGCGGCCCGGGAGTATCCCGCCAAGCTGTCCGGCGGCATGCAGCAGCGACTGCAAATCGCCCGCGCACTGGCGCTGCAGCCCAAGGTACTGCTCATGGACGAGCCATTCGGCGC
>NZ_JBFREV010000114.1:0-1753 GCF_052114485.1 Cupriavidus sp. KB_39 | reverse complement strand
AAGGCCGGCGCCACCGCTGAGGAGATGGCTGCCGCCCAGGCTGGGCGTGCCGAGGATGCCCGGACGGCCGCCGCGCTGGCCTTCGCGCTGAAGCTGGTGAACGACCGGGGCCAGGTGTCGGACGCCGACGTGGCCCAACTGCGGGAAGTCGGCTTCGGCGACGAAGAAATCGTGGAAATCGTCGCCCACGTGGCACTGAACCTGTTCACCAACTACATCAACGTGGCGCTGAACGTGCCGGTGGATTTCCCCGGCGTGAAGCTCAACCCACGTTGAGCCGGTAAGCCGCCGTCTAGCGCAGCAGGTTCGACCGCGCCAGCTCGATGACCTCGTCGGCGCGGCCGTTCATCACGGCCTTCATCGCCCACAGGCTGAAGCCCTTGACCTGCTCCGCCTTCAGGGACGGCGGCATCGCCAGTTCCTGCGTGTTGGTCACCACGTCGAGCAGGGCGGGCCCGTCATGCGCCAGCATGGTGGCGATGGCCTCCGGCAGCAGCAGCGGGTCTTCCACGCGCTGGGCATGCACGCCGATGGCGCGCGCCATGGCCGCGAAATCGGGATTCTGCAGCGACGTGCCCGACTCCAGGTAGCCAGACGCCTTCATCTCCAGCGCGACAAAACCGAGCACGCTGTTGTTGAAGATCACCACTTTGACGGGCAGGCCCTGCTGGGAAAGCGTCAGGAAATCGCCCATCAGCATTGCAAAACCGCCGTCGCCGGACAGGCTGATGACCTGCCGCCCCGGATAGGCGGACTGGGCGCCAATCGCCTGCGGCAGCGCGTTCGCCATCGACCCATGCGCGAGCGACCCGATCAGCCGGCGCTGGCCGTTCATGCGCAGGTAGCGCGCGGCCCAGATCGTCGGCGTGCCGACGTCGAAGGTGAAGACGGCGTCCTCGGCGGCCTGCTCGCTCAGCAGGCGGGCCAGGTACTGCGGATGGATGGGCTTGCGGCCACTGTCGCCCGTGGCGAGGTCGTCCAGTTGACGGCGTGCGTCGCGATAGTGGCGCAGGCTCGCCGCCAGATGGGCTTCGTCGGCCTTGGGGGCCAGGCGGGGCAGCAGGGCGTCCAGCGTGGCGCCGACATCGCCGACCAGCCCCATGTCCAGCCGCGTGCGGCGCCCGAGGTTTTCCGGACGGATATCGATCTGCACGACCTGCGCGCCCTCGGGGTAGAACTGGCGATAGGGGAAATCGGTGCCGAGCATCAGCAGCGTGTCGCATTCCTGCATGGCGTGGTAGCCGGAGCTGAAGCCGATCAGCCCGGTCATGCCCACGTCGTACGGATTCTCGTATTCGATGTACTCCTTGCCGCCCAGGGCGTGCACCACGGGTGCCTTCAGCGTGGCCGCCAGTTGCACCACCTGGTCGTGCGCGCCGGCGCAGCCGCGCCCGCACAGCAGCGTTGTGCGCTGGCTGCCGCGCAGCAGGCTGGCCAGGGCGTCGAGCGAGTCGGCGTCCGGCGTGACCACCGGGGGCCGCAAGGCAATGGCGGCGGGCGCGGACTCGGCGAACGTGCCCTCGCGCAGCGCCACATCGCCCGGAATCACGATCACGGCCACGCCCCGGCGGCCCACTGCCGCGCGGATCGCGGATTCGAGTACGCCGGGCAACTGCTCGATGCTGGTGACGAGTTCGCAGTAGTGGCTGCACTCCCGGAACAACTGCTCGGGATGCGTCTCCTGGAAGTAGCCACGGCCGATTTCGGCGCTCGGGATATGGGCGGCGATGGCCAGCACCGGCACGCCGGAGCG
>NZ_JBFREV010000113.1:0-1819 GCF_052114485.1 Cupriavidus sp. KB_39 | reverse complement strand
GCGTACTGAAGATCGGCCGCTCGATCCCGATTTACGGCGCGGTATCGCAGGGAATCCTGACAGCTATCGACGCAGTGTGGAAGTTCGCGGGCTGGGAGCAGATGCTGCAAGCCGAAGCGCAGGCGTTGTCGTTCCAGAAGACGTGGACACAGGACGTTCGGGTGAGTCTGGGGTATGGGTTGTATGTGGGGGCGCTGGCTGCTGGGGCGGGTGAGGTGGTGAGGGTATATGGGACGTGGCAGAACATGTATGCGACGGGGATGGTGCAGCGGGTGAAGGGTAACGAGTTGGCGGCACGTGTAGGGATTGCGCTACGCGTGGCGGGTGGGCTGATGGCGGTGGTGTCTGGGGTGGTGGCGGTGATGGATTTCGCGGATGCAATCCAAAGCAAGGAACGCGGGCAATGGACGCTGGCGATACTGCAATCGATCTCGGGTATTACTGGAATTGCTGCTGTCGCCTTTGCATTCTGGGCTGCCTTCGCTGTCGACGGTTGGGCAAAAGTGGTCGCTGGACTCAGTTTGGCCTATTGGGGTTTGGTGCTAGCTGTTGTACTGGTTGCGCTAAGCATGGCGATCGCGCACTTCAAGGGGGACAATTTCGCACAGTGGCTAGAGCGTTGCTACTGGGGCTTGCTCGAGTCGGGCCGCTATACCGATTCTGTCACGGAGCAATCCGATTTCGATCGAGCAATGGCAAGGGCATGATGTTTACAACGAGCAAAAAGCGACGTCCGTTGAATGATCGAGATCGTGAATCACATCTGCCGATCCGCAGGCGCTGTGCCGACCCACATGCATCGGGCCGTGCGATCCGGATGAATTCTACCTATCTGGAACTGGTCGACGGTCTCTACTCAAACCGCGGAGGGATGAGCGCGGTTGGAATTTTCGGGGTGAGTGCAGCTGTGTTCATGATCAATTCGTTCGTTCACACCGCCATCGCCCGCTATCTGAATCCAGATTGGGACCGTCACGATGAATTCGAAATGATGTTTGCAACGATCCTTTGCTCAATTCTCTTTTCACTTCTCATCGCCGGCGTTGTCGCCTTCAATAAAAAGATCGGCGAATGGTTCCGCTATACGCACTACCCGATGCGCTTCAACCGCTGCAACCGTATGGTCTACGTATTTCGCGGTGACGACACAGTGCTCGAAGCATCTTGGGATGACGTGTATTTCAGCCTTCTGGTCAACAACAATATTGCGGGCGTGCACACCTTTGGCATCTGCGGCCTCGTCCTGAAGAACGAACATACTGTCGAGGAAATGTTCGGGTTCGGCTACGTTTCGACCTGCCGCGACTACTGCCTGCGCCACTGGGAATTCATTCGCCGCTACATGGAGGAAGGCCCGCAGTCGGTAATTGACGCGCCGGGTTTCGAATTTTGCCTGCCGATCGCCGACAAGCGCGAGACGCTCTATCAGGGCTGGATAGCGCTGGTGTCGAGAGACGCATCGAACCCTATCCTCAAGTGGTTCATGTCCCCATTCCACGTCTTCTTCTTTATTGGCCGTCTTGTCCACCGCGCCACAAGCAAAGTGCCACTCTGGCCCGCCGATGTCGAAGCCGCCTGCCGGATCGCGCCGAGCGATCCGTACGTGCGGGATTCCAGTACGAACCCGAAGGGGTATCGCTGAAGCGCCCTAGGGGAACCAGAGGGAGGGTTACATCCCGTAATACGGCCGATTCGCCTCGATTCGGGCGCGCTCAGACTCGGGGAACGCCCCTTCGGCGAGCAGCCGGATCAGCGCGGCGCGGCCTTGTTCCTGGGCGCCGATGTAGTAGGCGCAGACCGTCAGCTCGTCCAGCGCACG
>NZ_JBFREV010000112.1:0-1845 GCF_052114485.1 Cupriavidus sp. KB_39 | reverse complement strand
ACCACGCGCAACTGGCTACAACGGCTAGGCGCCGCCAACGTGCAATGCCTGATCGTCACCCCGATGGAGAAGATTCCTATTGTTGAGCCGATGGTGTCCAGCGTGGCGTTTGTGCGGTATGAGGGAGACGCTGCAGCGCGGGTCTGGCGGGTAGGGATAGAGAATCGGTAGGTGGCGGTATCCCGCTACGCTTCCCCCGCCGGTGGGGGATATTTCACCGCATTCATTTCCATTTTCGCCCTCACCGCGGCATCCAGATCCACCCCCAACGCCGTCACAAGCTGCGTGAGGTAAATCGTAATATCCGCCAGTTCCTGCTCCACATGCGCCCGCTCCGCGGTCGCCATGACGTTGCGGGATTCCTCTTCCGTCTGCCACTGGAAGATTTCCACGAGTTCGGACACCTCGACGCTCAGCGCCATGGCGAGATTCTTGGGGCTGTGATACTTGCCCCAGCCGCGCCGCTCGCCAAAGGCGGCGGCGGCGAGTTGGAGATTCTTGATATCGATGAGAGGCATGGACAGTCTCACTTCAATGAAAAAGGGTTACGGCCTGGCAAGCCGTAACCCCATTTGATGACTAGCGTTTTTATGATCTCGCTAGGATCGGCGCACCACCTGTCGGATGTCACAGAAAGTGAAAAGCCGCCACGGAGCATAAACGAAATTTTCAGGTTTCATGACACATGTCTAGATCGCGTGTGACACCAAAAGTGGAAGAATCCACCGCTTCTGCCACGGAAAGTGAAAAATTCGTGCGGGCAACGCAACTATCTCTTAAGCCCGGTCATTTGCTCCAGACGCATCCTCCCAAAACGCTCCAGTACCGCCCCGCCAATTCACCGCAAGATCGAGAAAGCATCCGGGTGTACGCCGGTGCCGATCTTGAATGCGCTATCCACCCAGTCCTTTATTTCTGCGTTGTTGAACTTGCTCGTCAGCCAGCCATAGTCATAGTCGAACGGGCCATCTTCGACCAACCACTGACGAGTCATCTCGTACATGGACACCCAAATGTAGAAATCGTCCAAGAGGCGCTGTAGTGTCTTCCCGTCCTTGCCTGGCACCAGTCGCGGATATACGTCTCTGTCGGCTCGATCCAGGAACAGCGCCTGATGCTCTCTGAACAGCAATTGGACAGTCTCGCTGTCCAGCGCCTGTCGGAAGCTGGTCAGGCACATGCCGGGCCAGCAGAAAAACTGGGGCGCTTTTAGTTTGTCGCGCTGCACGCGTGTGAAGCGCCCGAGCAGCACTCGGATTGGGAAGTTCCCTTCCCGGTATTCGAAGGTCGCATCCTCTTCCATCAGTTGGATCCACGCTGGATGCGTGTCGGCGTACCGCGAAACCGCTTCGGCGAGCTGCCTAGGGCTGGGACTCAGTAAACGGTCGCTTAACCGTTGGCTAACCTCCCAGTACTCCTCAGCACTGTAGTTCCGGATAGAGTCCTTGAAAGACTTACCTTCGTCCTTGGCCAATCGACAAAGAAAGATGAACCTCCAGCCCGGGTCAGTCGACCAAATGAGGGAAGATGGATCAGTCATTGGTAAGAAGAGGCCCTCCGAGGGAGAAAGCGCGACGTCGCAAATGAGAAGGAAGAGTCCGACGAGGGGGTCGTCAACCGCCTGCGGCCACTCCTCCTCAGTGAATTTCAAAAAGGCTTCAAAAGCGCGAACATAGACGCCGCTGAGCATCCCTCGTGAACCGCCCCGGGTTTAGTGGAGGCTCCACTTCTTGAGAGAATGGAGCCACGATGAAGAAACCAGTCAAGTTTTCCCCGGAGGTTCGCGAGCGAGCTGTGCGCATGGTCGCCGAGTCGCGAGGCGATCATCCGTCCCAGTGGGCAGCC
>NZ_JBFREV010000111.1:0-1850 GCF_052114485.1 Cupriavidus sp. KB_39 | reverse complement strand
ACCGGCGCGGTGGTCGGCCAGCAGCCGTTCGGCGGCGCGCGCCGCAGTGGCACCAACGACAAGGCCGGTTCGCCGCTGAACCTGCTGCGCTGGGTGTCGCCGCGCACGGTCAAGGAAACRTTCGTGCCGCCGGCCGACTACCGGTACGCGCAYATGGCGGTCTGAGCAGCCGCCCAGCTTTTCTAGCAACACCACCACGGAGAAGAAGAGATGAAGCGAGCCACCCTGCTGTCCGCCCTGGCGTTCAGCCTTTCCACGTTTGCCGGCGCTGCCAGCGCCGCGATTTCCGGAGATGTCGTCAAGATCGGCGTGATGACCGACCTGTCKGGCGTCTACCTTGACTACGCCGGCAAGGGCTCGGTCGAAGCCGCCAAGCTGGCCATCGAGGATTTCGGCAATGGGCTGCCGGGCAAGAAGATCGAGCTGGTTACCGCCGACCACCAGAACAAGGCGGACATYGGCAGCGCCAAGGCGCGCGAGTGGATCGACCGGGACGGCGTCGACGCCATTGTCGACCTGCCGAACTCGTCGGTCGCGCTGGCCGTCTCGCGCATCGCGTCGGAGAARAAGCGCATCTCGCTGATCACTGGCGGCGCCAACCTGCGCCACACCAACGAGGAATGCTCGCCGTACATCGTCCACTATGTGTATGACACGTACGCGCTGGCCAACGTAGCCGGCAAGGCCATGGTCAAGCAGGGTCTGAAGAGCTGGTATTTCCTGACGGCCGACTACGCGTTCGGCCAGTCGCTGGAAACCGCCACGGCGGATGTGGTGAAGGCGTCGGGCGGTACGGTGGCCGGCAACATCAAGCACCCGCTGAACGCATCGGACTTCTCGTCGTTCATCCTCCAGGCCCAGGCCAGCAAGGCCCAGGTGGTGGCGCTGGCCAACGGCGGCGGCGACACCATCAACGCCATCAAGGCGGCCAACGACTTCGGCCTGCCGCGCAACCAGACCCTGGTGGGCCTGCTGATGACCATCAGCGACGTGCACAGCCTGGGCCTGAAGCTGACGCAGCGCATGAAGCTGACCGATGCCTGGTACTGGGACCTGAACCCGCAGACGCGCGAGTTCGGCGCCCGCTTCTTCGCCCGCATGAAGCGCATGCCGAACATGGTGCATGCCGGCACGTACTCGGCCGTGCTGCAGTACCTGAAGGCCGTGCAGGCGGCAGGCAGCGACGATTCGGACGCCGTGATGGCGGCGCTGAAGAAGGCCAAGATCAACGACGCGTTCGCCAAGAACGGCTACATCCGCGCCGACGGCCGCATGATGCATGACATGTACCTGATGGAAGTGAAGGCGCCGAACGAGTCGAAGACGCCGTGGGACTACCTCAAGCTCGTGGCCACCGTGCCGGCTGAGGAAGCCTTCCAGCCGCTGTCGCAATCGCGCTGCCCGCTGGTGAAGAAGTAAATAGACGACAGCCATGCTTTGCTCCCCTCTCCTGCCGCTTTCCCGCAGACGGAGGGGAGCCAACCGGCAGCCTATAAGAGACTCATGCAAACCAACGTACTAGAAGTCCGCAACCTGACCAAGTCCTTCAAGGGCTTCACGGCGGTCAGCGGCGTGGACCTGCAGGTGCGACGCGGCTCGATCCACGCATTGATCGGCCCCAACGGCGCGGGCAAGACGACCTGCTTCAACCTGCTCACCAAGTTCCTGGAGCCGACCACCGGCACCATCCTTTTCAACGGGATCGACATCACCCGCGAGAAACCGGCGCAGATTGCGCGGCGCGGCGTGATCCGTTCGTTCCAGATTTCCGCCGTGTTCCCGCACCTGACCGTGCGCGAGAACGTGCGCATCGGCCTGCAGCGCCAGCTCGGCACCTCGTTCCAGTTCTG
>NZ_JBFREV010000110.1:0-1985 GCF_052114485.1 Cupriavidus sp. KB_39 | reverse complement strand
GGAACGCGCCATCGCGGGAACGGAATGTCCCACCCTGCTCCCGGCTCAGGCGCCATCGGCCAGCGCCACCGCCTTACGGGCACCCCACAAAAAACATCCCACCCCGCACAAAAAGCACGCCCGGACTGACATTTCTATTTAGCGGAAGAGGGGGTGCGGATGAAAACTTGGACTACTTGGAGGTAGTTCATGTATTCGTACGAGGATCGCATCAGGGCGGTCAAGCTATATTTCAAGTACGGGGGAAAGACGGCAACGGTCGTTCGTGAGCTGGGCTATCCGTCGGGCAAGAACCTGAAGCGGTGGGTTCACCTGTACCAGGCGCTTGGGGACCTGCCCAAGCTCCGCCGTCCAAGGCAGCGATACACGCTGGAGCAAAAACGCGTGGCGGTGGATCACTATTTCGGTCATGGCTGCTCTTTAGTTCATACCCGCAGAGCCCTCGGGTATCCCAGCACCGAAATGCTGGCCCGCTGGATTGAGGAGCTGCGCCCTGGGTCGCGCCGCATGGTCACGAGCACAAACACCAGTGCGCCGTTTGCGTCCGAACAGAGGCGTCAGGCAGTCACTGACCTTTGCACCCGCCCGGGCTCAGCGGAGGATGTGGCAAAAAAGGTTGGAGTAAGCCGACCGATGTTGTACAAGTGGAAAGATCAACTGCTCGGAGACG
The DNA here is from genome assembly GCF_052114485.1 of Cupriavidus sp. KB_39. Taxonomy (NCBI): domain Bacteria; kingdom Pseudomonadati; phylum Pseudomonadota; class Betaproteobacteria; order Burkholderiales; family Burkholderiaceae; genus Cupriavidus; species Cupriavidus sp. KB_39. Next base: position 1,315 of record NZ_JBFREV010000110.1, on the reverse strand, counting down.
AGGCATATCGATCTATGCGAAAACGTAAATTGGCTTCGCCTGAAGACGAGCATGCGGCGTTGCTGGAAAGAATCGCGCAGCTCGAACAGCAGGTACGCCAGCTGCAACTTGAGCGCGACATCCTGACGCAGGCGGGCGATCTAATAAAAAAAGACCAAGGCATCAACACCCTGGCCCTGACAAACAGGGAGAAGACACAGGTGGTTGATGCCTTGAAATCTACGTATCCGTTGTCCGAACTTCTTCGCATCGTCGGGCTTGCACGCAGTAGCTATTTTTATCACAAGACAAGATTAGGCCTGGCCGATAAATATGGCGAGGTTCGTAACGCCATGGTCGAGATCTTTGAGGGCAACCATCGGTGTTACGGGTACCGCCGTATCCACGCGATACTGCGCCAGCGCGATATGCAGATCTCCGAGAAAGTTGTGCGCAGATTGATGGCGGAGGAGCAGCTTACTGTCCATCGACCTCGTCGCCGGTATAGCTCTTACAGCGGGGAGATTGGCGTTGCGCCCGAGAACCTGATTGCCAGGGACTTCCATTCGCAGGCTCCAAATCAAAAGTGGCTGACGGACATCACCGAATTCCAGCTTCCAGCGGGCAAGGTCTACCTATCACCCATGATCGACTGCTTTGACGGCAAGGTTGTGAGTTGGTCTATCGGAACGAGGCCTGACGCGCAATTGGTCAATAGCATGCTCGACGGCGCTATCAAGACGCTCACCGAAGGCGACAGCCCCGTCGTACACAGTGACAGGGGCTCGCACTATCGTTGGCCGGGATGGCTACAACGTATCGATGCGGCGGGTCTCGTCCGATCCATGTCGCGAAAAGGCTGCTCACCTGACAACGCTGCGTGCGAAGGCTTCTTTGGGCGCCTGAAAAACGAGATGTACTACTGTCGCAACTGGGCCGGCACCACGGTAGAGGCATTCATGAACGAGCTAAACTCGTACATCCAGTGGTACAACGAGCGGCGCATCAAGTTGTCCCTGCAGGCGATGAGCCCGGTCGACTACCGGCGCCGCTTGGGAATCGCAACCTGAATCAGTCCAAGAAATCGTCCGCAGCCCCTTCCAGCCAAATAGAAATGTCGCCCCCTTAGCCAAGGCTGGCATTCTGGCGGTTTCCCGTCTGCGCAAGACCGGAGGCCGCCATGCCGATGCCCGAGTCCATCACGATGACGATGCGCGAAYTCGACCGATTCAAGGTGATTCAGGCCGTGGTCGAACAAGGCCTGCCGATATGGCGCGCGGCCGAGAAGCTTGGCCTGTCGCGGCGACAGATCGAACGGCTGGCGCTCCGATATCGC
>NZ_JBFREV010000109.1:0-2172 GCF_052114485.1 Cupriavidus sp. KB_39 | reverse complement strand
GCGTGAAGGACGTCCGGCACGGCGCCCGGGGCGCGGACGACCGGGACCATGCGGTACAGCAGCGGCTGGACAGCCTGCTGCGCAATGCCATTGCCGCCCGGTCGATCTCGGAGATGGCTGTGGCGCTGGGCAGCGCAGCGGAACTGCGCGTCTTTCCGGCCGAAGCCGACCTGGAGCGCTGCACCGAGGCCGTCAAGGCTTCCGGCGCCACCGTGCTGCGCGCGCTGATCTGGACGGTGCGCCATCGCCACGCCCGGCATCTTGAGCAACTCAGGCGGCGCCGCTAGCCCTGTCCGCGCATCCAAAGTCAAAGCCCCCGCCACTCCAGGAGTTGCGGGGGCTTTTCTCTGCCGGGGCCGGCATCGGCCACGATCGTTCAATAAGGCCGATACAATTCCAGCCGCTTGCCGCTGTGCATGTAGTCCGCCCGGTAGCCGGCGCGCAGCACCGGGTCGGCCAGGAAGGTGTCGAACAGGCCATCGCGCAGATACGCGCGGCGGATATGCACGCCGGCCACCTGGCCCAGCACCAGCCAGTGGTCGGTGCCGTCGCCGTTCAGGTCCTTGATCTCGCGCACATCCAGCAGCTTGCATTCCAGCACGGCCGGAGACGCCGCCACGTGCGGCGCGCGGATGGCACGCCCGGGCGCCGGCGCCACGCCACAGAGGCGGAATTCGTCGACGTGGGGGTCCACCGGCTCGGACGTGGCGTTCATCTTCTCGGCCAGTTCGCGGCTGACGAAGTTCCACGCGAACTCGCGCGTCGCCTCGATATTGCGCACGCTGTCCTTGTAGCCCTCGCTGGAGAACGCAATGATGTACGGATCGGAACACATTGCCGCGCAGAAGCTGTACGGCGCGAGGTTGGGGGTGCCGGCGGCGGTGAGGCTCGAAATCCAGCCGATGATGCGCGGCGCGACAATCGCCTTGAACGGGTCATGGGGCAGGCCGTGGCCGGCATCCGGGCGATAGAAATAGACGTCGTCTTCCATGGGGCAGTGGTGTGATTGAAGCAGAAATGCATCCGGCGGCGGACGCCCCTGACAGGGAAGCATCCGCCGCCGTCCTGGCAGGCAGGGCGCGTAGCTTAGTCCARCTGGGCGCCSGAGGCCTTGACCTTCTCCACGGCCAGCGCCCGATCCTTGACCAGCGCCTTGGCGTATTCCTGGGGCGAGTCCAGCACGGGGTCCAGCGCGTACTTCTCGAGATTGTCACTGCGGAATTGCGGGTTCATGACCACCTTCTTCACGTCGGTATAGATCTTCTGGCGCAACGCCTCCGGTGTGCCACCCGGGGCCAGCAGGCTGAACGGGAAGCTGGCGTCGAGCTTCGGATACCCGGCCTCGGCAAACGTCGGCACACTCGGCAGGATCGAAGCCCGCTTGGCCCCGTTGATGCCCAACGCCTTGACCTTGCCGCCCAGCGCGAACGGGCCGACCACGGAGCCCGCGCCAATCGTCACCTGGATGGTGCCGCCCATCACGTCCTGCAGGGCCGGCGCGAGCCCCTTGTATGGCACGTGGACCATTTCCAGACCGTTCTCCTTGGCGAACCACGCCAGCGCGAGGTGAGTGGTATTGCCGATGCCCGCCGAGCCGTAGCTCACCTGGCCGGGATGGGCCTTCACATAGGTCACGAAGCTGCGCAGGTCGGTTACCGGCAGCGACGGCGACACGGCGATCGCCATATTGGCCATGGCCACCCGCGTAATCGGCGACAGTTCCTTGATCGGGTCGTACGGGAGCTTCTTGAACACATACAGGTTCAGGGTAGCGGCGGCATCGGTGGCCAGCAGCAGCGTGTAGCCATCGCCCGGCGACTTGGCCACCGCCGTGGCGCCGATGACCTCGTTGCCGCCCGGCCGGTTGTCTACCACCACCGGCTGGCCCCAGATGGTGGCCAGCTGCACTGACAATGCACGCGCCAGATTGTCGACCGGCCCGCCTGCCGCGTAAGGCACCACCAGCCTGACCGGCTTGTGCGGCCAATCGGCCGTCTGTGCACCGGCACTGCCCGCGCAGCACACGGTCAGGATCGAAAAGAAGAGCTTCAAGCGTTTCATGGTCATCCCCAGGGTGCTGGATCGAACCCGCAAGCCTAAACATATCCCGCTAGCCCGGTCCCGCTGTTTCGAAAACGTTTTCGGTACAGTAGGCCCAGCACCCTGGGGAGT
>NZ_JBFREV010000108.1:0-2212 GCF_052114485.1 Cupriavidus sp. KB_39 | reverse complement strand
CGGTCAATCGGTCAGCTAAAAGCGCAATGCCTCAACCTGGAGGAATGCCGGAGCACCCTCCCAAACACTTCTTATTACTTCGCAGCCGTCTTGACCTGATCGCCCGTATAGCTCAGCGACGCGAGATCTTCCTTTGCTTTTTCCGGCGTTTCCACCTCCAGTACCAAGCGACCGACCATCAGACCCGACGATGGCCAACTACGCACATACTTGATTTCCCGGAATCGAGCACAAAGCTGAGCGTCTTTTCCGTCTCGGTGGCAGCCGAGGCGACGTGCTTACAAGCCGGACGATTCACGAAGAAGAAGCCGCCAGATGGGAACTGCGTTGGAAAGCGGGGCGTAATGCTCTTCCCCAAGGAAGGTAACCCCCTGGTAGGGGGCGATTCATGAGACCTGGTAGGCTTCGTGGACAAATCATCTACCTAAAATTATCGGGAATGTTGGCATACTGACTCTCATAATCCCAACCCATTGGTTTTTCCCCCTCCTTAAACCATTTCATCCCATAGGAGATCCATTTAATTCGCCTCGCTCTAGCGCTTTCCGGCGTGGAATCCTCATATCCGAATTCTGTTCCGCAGCAAGGGCAAATCTCCCACGTTGGAGAACACCCATCATCACCCCATGGGCGAAAATCCAACATATATCCACATACTCGGCAGCCATTATCTTTTTTGTGCATTGACGTAGTCCAAGTTCGTCGGATATCCGTGTTGAGCCGGATCCGGCCTAAACATAGTTTTCGGCGATCCATCCGCCCCCTTTACTGCGAGTGTATTGGTGTTCGGATTATATAGAACCGTGTCACCATTAGAACGACTTATAGCTAACGTTCCTGGTGGAGGAGTTGCAACGAAAATCTGTGCTCCACGAACATATTGAACAGAATTGTTATACTCCGGGAATTCGGTCATGTGCTTATCCCAGTGACTATAGGCATTTTCGACAGCGGATTTTGAACCCGTTGACGACCACAACGACCCAGCATCGTTCTGAACCTGCGCAATTGCCGTCAGCCCAGCACATATGACCGGCATCAGCACGCACCCGGGATTCGACAACAATGTCGCTCCCACCGGCCCGACATTCGGCGTCCCAATCAGCGTCGAACCCTGCGGCCCACTATTCGGCGTCCCAATCGGACCACCATCATTCTCCGCTTCCAGCGGGTTGGTCAACGGGTCGGACTTTTGCGGGCCGTTGTTCGGCGTGTACGTACCGCCCGGCCCAGTTGGCGCAGGTCTCGGCACCATCATGGCACCGGTGGCATTATTGATCGCCTCATTCTGCGCCGCTAACCCAGCCGAAGTGACATCAACTCCCAGGAGCGCACCTGCAGCCCCGCCCACAAGCGTTGCCAGACCGACCGTAACGGCTTGCCGAATCTTGTCGTCGCTGTAATTGAGTACGGGGCTGTCGGCATACACCTCGTCCCGAATCAACGGCGCCGCCACCGCACTGGCCGCCCCGCCAATCGCGCCTCCCGCACAATCCCCACCGCTCAGGCTCTGCGCAGCACACCCCACCAGCGCATGACCCAGTACATTGGTCAGGATCGTGGAAGGGTCCGACCCCGGCATGCCAATACCCGGCGCACTCGCCCCCACCGCGTTGGCGCCCACGGCCGCCGCATCCCGCACCAGCCCACCGGCGAACGCCTGCCCAAAGCTCCCGCCATAGACGGCCGTATTTACGCCGGCGCTGATCGCCGAGCGCACGATGCTGGCCTGGATATAGCTGCCGGCGTTCGCTTGCACTGCTGCCCAGTTGCCCTTGGCAATGTTATCGCCAAAGCTGGTAACGCCCGGGGAGCTGAGGTCGAGCGCGCCCATCGCGCCTTGCGTGAGCCCCGCGGTCAGTCCGGAGACGGCGCCTGCTTTGAGCGCGGCCCCCATGTTGAGCGAGCCCGTGGTGATGACCTGCGTCACCATGCTGGACAACGTGCCGGCGATGAGCCCCGTGAGCCCCGCGGATAGCACAGCGCCGATGCCCGCAGAGGCAAAGGCCGCACCTGCCGCGACGGTGGCGCCCATTGCCGCGCTGTAGGCAGCACCCACAATCGCCGCCCCCGCCCCCGCCGTAACAATCGAAATCGCCACCGCAGCCACCATCGCCACGATCTGGCCGATGATGCCGAAGCCCTTCTTTTCCTTGATAAACCGGGTGTGGATGTCGTCCTGGAGCGTGTCCTCGGTGTAGTTCAGCCCGAG
>NZ_JBFREV010000107.1:0-2242 GCF_052114485.1 Cupriavidus sp. KB_39 | reverse complement strand
GCGCCAAGCCGCTGAGCAACGGCCAGATCCGGCAGCTGACGGCATACGCCGAACGGCAGGTGGTGGGAAGCTTCGCCAGCGGCAATATCGGGGCATTCAACACGGCCATTGCGTCCAAGGCTGTGAAAGCGAAGATTGCCGTGTTTATCACTGACGACATGGAAAAGACGCTAGCGAACATCAAGGACCCAACCAAGAAAATCGCCTGGCTGGTCGAACATGTGAAAACCCCAARGAGCCTGCACGAATACGGCGTACTGAGAATCAGCCGCTCGATCCCGATTTTCGGCGCGGTATCGATGGGAATCCTGGCCGCCATCGACGCCGTGTGGAAATTCGCGGGCTGGGAGCAGATGCTGCAAGCCGAAGCGAAGGCGTTGTCGTTCCAGAAGACCTGGACGCAGGACGTGCGGGTGAATCTGGGGTACGGGTTGTATGTGGGGGCGCTGGCTGCGGGCGCGGCGGCGGTGGTGCAGGTGTATGGGACGTGGAGTAATTTGTATGCGACGGGGATGGTGAAGCGGGTGACGGGTAAAGCGTTAGCGGCACGTGCAGGGATTGCGCTGCGGGTGGCGGGTGGACTGATGGCGGTGGTGTCTGGGGTGGCGGCGGCGATGGACCTTGTGGACGGCTTTCAAAGCTTGGGTCGCGGGCAATGGATGCTCGCGGCACTGAAACTCCTGTCAGGGGCCGTTGGAATTACTGCAGCCGTCGCCGCATTCTGGACCCTCTTCCCGCCAGCTGCCAGCGCGACAGTGATAGGGGGCCTCAGTTTAACTGTATGGGGCTTGGTGTTAGCTGTTGCGCTGGTTGCATTGAGCATAGCGATCAACCACCTTAGGGGTGACAACTTCGCGCAGTGGTTAGAGCGCTGCTATTGGGGCAAGCTCACGTCAGGTCGCTACACCGATCCGGCCACAGAACAGTCCGATTTCACTCGCGCAATGGCAGGAGCATGATGTTTACGACGAGCAAAAAACAACGCCCGCTGAATAATATGGATCATGAATGGCACTTGGCGGTCCATAAGCGAGAGGCTGACCCACATGCATCGGCCCGTGCGATTCGGATGAATTCGACCTACCTGGAACTAGTCGACGGGCTATACCCGAATCGCGGAGGGATGAGCGCCGCCGGACTTCTCGGCGTCGGTGTGAGCGTATTCGTCTTAGTTGTACTGATCCGTACTGTAATCGTTCGTTACCTGGATCCAAGCTGGGACAGGCAGGACGAATCTGAAATGCTGTGGGCTATATTTATTTGCGTGGTCGCCTTTTCACTTCTCATCGCCGGCATAGTTGCCTTCAACCTCAAGATCGGCGAGTGGTTTCACTACACACATTATCCAATGCGTTTCAACCGGCAGAACCGTATGGTCTACGTTTTTCGCGGCGACGACACAGTTCTTGCGGCGGCATGGGACGACGCGTACTTCACCTTGCGGGTGAACAGCCGAATATTTGGAGTACGCATATTGGGCATCTGTGGCCTTGTGCTGAAGGACAAACAGACCGTCGACGAGATGTTCGTAATCGGCTATGCCTCGCCTAGCCGAGAGCACTGTCTCCGTCATTGGGAGTTCATTCGCCGCTACATGGAAGAAGGCCCGCAGTCTGTGATTGACGCGCCGGGTTTCGAGTTTTGCTTGCCGATTGCAGACAAGCGGGAAACCCTCTATCAGGGCTGGATAGCATTGGTGTCCATGGACGCTTCGAACCCTATCCTCCGGTGGTTCATGTCCCCATTCCACGTGTTCTTCTTCCTTGGCCGTCTCATCCACCGCGCCACCAGCAAAGTGCCACTCTGGCCTGCCGATGTCGAAGCGGCCTGCCGGATCGCACCGGGCGATCCGTACGTGCGGGATTCGAGCACGAATCCGATCGGGTATCGATAGGGATGTATGCAGGCCTCACGGGGCGCGCCAGGCTCGACAGCCGACCACGTATGCCGAACGGCAGGTGGCAGGAAGCTTCGCCACCGGCAATATCGGGGCATTCAATACAGCCATTGCGTCCAAGGATGTAAAAGCGAAGATTGCCGTGTTTATCACTGACGACATGGATAAGGCGCTCGCGAACATCAAGGACCCAACCAAGAGAATCGCCTGGCTGGTCGAACATGTGAAAACCCCAAAGAGCCTGCACGAATACGGCGTACTGAAGATCGGCAGCTCGATCCCGATTTACGGCGCGGTATCGCAGGGAATCCTGACAGCTATCGACGCAGTGTGGAAGTGTGGAAG
>NZ_JBFREV010000106.1:0-2305 GCF_052114485.1 Cupriavidus sp. KB_39 | reverse complement strand
GTGCATAACCGGCTCCATTCGATGCGCTTCTKGTGGATATATCGGCATCACATTGTAACCTTTAACATCACAATGTGATCTCCTGCTTCATGTGATTCTGGCCTCACCACGCCGACTATTACGACCGTGCGTATGAGGTCACACATGGACGAGCGAAAAAAGGCAGCGTTGGTGAAGGCAGTAGGGCAGGCGATTGCTTTAAGGCGTACCGCTTCTGGGCTATCTCAGGAGAAGGTGGCCGAAGCGCTTGGTATCAGCCGCGAAGCGGTATCCCGCATAGAGACGGGCGTTGCTGTGCCTTCTATAGTCCGGCTCGCCGAACTAGCCGAGATTTTCGGCTGCGGCATGGAGGAACTGCTGACCGACGCCTCAAACCGGGAGGTTGACCAAGCCCGGAAGATCCTGGAGTTGCTTGAAGGCTTGTCGGATGAGAGGCGCGAGATGCTGATGGGCGTGATCCGCCAACTGGTCGCCGGGCTCTCGAAGTAGTACGCGGCTGGCTCGCGGTCAGGGTGTCAAATTGACCAAAAACCCAACGGCCGCAGGGCATATGAGGATGGGTTCTCATTGGCATGCGGTAGTGCAAATCAGGAAGCACTGCGTACGGCGCCGCAAAACGTTGAGGCGACTGCGATGATGTTACCTGCCGACAACAGAAGAGAAGCAATGTCGACATCTGATAGCATTCAGCTAACAGGGAGGCCACGTGAACAAAACACAATCAACACCATCAGAAATGGAAGAGACAGTTCCGTCCGCGGAGTCAGAATCGCTATCTGAGAGGGTAAGCCCAGCCCGGAAGAAGGCGACTACTTCTGCGAAGAAAGGATCGCTTCCAGCGAAAAAGAAGGCTGCGGTAGCCAAAAAGGCCACCCGTACGCAGAAGGTCGCCGCGAAAACCACCCCGCCGAAACCCAAGCGGACGTTTCCTCATTATTCTATTGAGGAGGCGCGGAAGATACCGGATGCGCTCAAGCAGTTCAACATGGGTAATCCTTGGCCGCCCAGGGACATCGCTCAGTCACTTGGTGTCGGGACGGGTAGCAACTATTTCTACCTGACTCAGAGTTCACGTGACTACGGTTTCACGGCCGGCACGCGAGAGTCAGACAAGATTGAATTGGCAGATCTGGGTCGATCGCTGGTATATCCGAAGACTCCGAAGGAGGGCAGCGATGCTATCGTTGCGGCATTCCGCAATATCGAGCTGTTCAAGAAGGTCTACGACTATTACCAAGGAGAGAATCTCCCGGACATCCAATATCTCAAGAACACGTTGAAGCTTGAGTTTGGTGTGGCAGAAGAGTTTCAGGACGAGTTCTACGCGCTCTATCAGACGAATCTTGCGTATTTGAAAGCGCAGGGGGGCGATCTCGATGGTTCTACACCTAGTCCCCAGGTTCAACCCAGCAGCCGGACAGGCAGCAGCTCGATCATCCTTGGCGAATCAAAAAATGCCGGAGGCCTCATTGCATTTGTGGCAATGCCATTTTCGGAAAAAACCAAAGATCATGCGCCTGGCTATTTTGATGAGGTGCTGAAGCATCTCATCACTCCCGCTGCCGTGCAGGCCAATTTCAACGCTCGGACCGCAAAAAAAGCCGGCAGCGAAGTCATCCAGTCCACGATTGTCAACGATCTCGATAACGCTGATTTGGTGATCGTTGATCTGACCGAGCACAACCCGAACGTTCTGTTCGAACTAGGGATGCGAATTGCTTTTAACAAGCCAGTATGTTTGATTCGCGCGCGAGGTACAGCGCCAATCTTCGACATTGATCACATGTTGCGCGTCTTTGACTACAACCCATCCCTATGGGCATCTACGCTGGCGACGGATGTTCCGGCGCTATCAGAATTCATCGCCGAAACTTGGAAAAATCGAGAGACCGAGCGGTCATATTTGAAGATTTTGCGCGAGTCGAAGTAAGGGGGCGGCACCTCAGCCGAGCTGGGGTGGCAAAAAACGTTGGCGTAATGGGTCCATACAGTAGGCGACAAACGGCTTGTGCGTCGCGCGTTAGTTTCGCAAACGTCCGCACTGGGTCATCGCTTGGCTGTCAGGGAGCCAACGTCCCGCACTCCGAGATCCTGACTCAACTGTGGGGCCGCGAGCAGATGTCAAATTGACCAAAAACCCAACCGCTTCTGGCACCTGATGGGCGATGTCCTCGGGRTCGATCTSGTCGRMCWGGACTACCCRGCCCGCCTGCAAGCGCTGCTTSGGTACGGCGTGGGGCTGTGGGACGTGGTGGCCGAGGCGCGGCGCGATGGCAGCCTCGACAGCAATATCCGCGACCATGCC
>NZ_JBFREV010000105.1:0-2327 GCF_052114485.1 Cupriavidus sp. KB_39 | reverse complement strand
GGGTTCGAACTCAGGACGTCTGGCTGGGGGGCCATCCGGGGCGGCAAGGGGTTGTTCATCACCGCCGATGACCAGCCAAAGGCCAGCGGACAGCAACTCGACATGGCCCCGGCTCAGCGCCTGCTCGAACAAGCGCTCCAGCAAAGCCAGGCACTGGCCGAGACCGCCAGGGCAGCACAAGCCCTCGCCGCCGACTGCGAGCGCCAGCAGGCCCTGCTCAATGACAGCCTCAAGCAACTCCGCGATGCCGGCCTGCTCGCCAGCGCGCCCGCTGGTATCGCCCTGGTGTCCGGGGCGGACCTGCAAACCAGCGCGGCAAACCATCTCATCGCCACAGCGGGCGGGAATGCGGACATCAGCGCGGTCAAGCGCTTCACCGTTGCCGCCGGCGACGCCGTGTCCCTGTTCGCGCAGAAACTCGGCATGAAGCTGTTCGCGGCGGGCGGGAAGGTCGAGATYCAGGCGCAGGGCGATGAGTTGCAGTTGGCGGCGCTTAAGGACGTCACCATTAGCAGTACGGACGGGAAGCTGGTGCTGTCAGCCGCCAAGGAGGTGTGGATTGGGTCGGGCGGGTCTTACATTCGGATTACGCAGTGCGGGATCGAAAATGCAACGCCGGGAGACATCTTTGAAAAGTGTGCGGTGTGGGTYAAGCGCCCGCCCGCCTCGATGCAGATCCACGCCGAAATGGCAAACATTCTGCCCGCACACCCGCTGACGCTGAACACCGGCGCCTCGCCGGCATCGAGAACCCGGCTGCCTGTCGGCATGCCGTACAAGCTGTTTGCCGAAGGCGTGCTGTTCCGGCAGGGCGTGATCGACGAAACAGGCGACATTCCGATCGACCATCAGATGGCCAMCAAGCAGTACGAACTGCAATTGGCTAGCGGCGCGGTCCACGCCATTCCTACTACTGAGGAATATCGCGGCAACGCCGAAAACGGCGAACTTGCCGCGCGCGGCTTTCAATTCTWCGAGTCCGCACCCGGAACGCCCGAGGCGCCCGATCGCGCCGTCCATCGCCAGGTTTATGACCAACTGCTCGGCTCAACACCCGAGGATCAGGTATGAGACAACAACCCATTACCACGCCCATCGCTCTGTCGCGTACCAATCGGGCGCTCATCACGCTGCCGTGGTTCGTCCAGCGTGCCGAATATGCGCCTCAGCCSTGCACCTTTCATCCCCTCGTCAATGGCGAAGAGGCGTTCGGCGACCTCCACGACACCATTTCCGCCGCGCAGAAGACCGTCGACATTATCTGTTGGGGCTTCCAGCCATCRATGTTCTTCAAACGYGGCGCCAGGGAGCGCGGCACGCCTTGTATTGGCGACCTGCTCGAGGCAGCGGGAAAGCGCGGGGTAAAGGTCCGTCTGCTTAGCTGGGGCGGCGAAGCATTGGGCATTCCCGGCATGTCAGATATGGGCGACGAGCCGAACCTGCCTGACCGCATGCATCAGCATCCCTGGTTCTCGCGTCCACCCAATCCCCGCGTCAATCCCAAGGAATTCAACCGGTACTGGCATTGGCGTGCAGCACGCACCTCCCCTACCGCCAAGATATTCAAAGGGCCTGTTCCATCGCAGGTCATGGAAAAGCTGCCGGGATTGCTGGGGCTGCCGAAGCTGGTCAACGTCGAATTTGTCGTGCGGGATTTTGGCCTGTCTAACCGGCTGGAAATCGCATTTCGCACGGCCTTGTGGGGGACCGACGACACGCGCTCTGCCGGYARTAAGGCCCAAGGCGGCGCCATCATGGGCGCGATCGTGCCGACGCACCACCAGAAAATGGTGCTGGTCGATTATGAATTGCCTGACCGGGCAGTTGGCTATGTCATGGGCCACAACATGCTCGACCCGTACTGGGACAAGGACGACCATAGCGCGGTSCGKCTCTYGGGCGATCAGGGCCGGAATGGCGCGACRCCACGRCAGGACATTTCAAGCCGSGTCACCGGCCCGGTTCTCCGGTATCTGAACCAGAATTTCTGYGAGGCATGGGACCGCGCTACCGGCGAAGCACTGCAAACCACCCGAAAACCTGCCGCGACAGCACTCAAAATGCTGCACGACACCGGCGTCAAGGTCATGGCCCAGGTGCTGCGGACTCAGCCGGAACACGGCAAGTTCGATATCGAGAAAATGTATTTGCAGGTGGTCAACAACGCCTGCAGCTTTGTCTATATCGAGAATCAGTATTTCCGCTTTCCGCCATTGGCCGAGCAAATCAAGGCGGCCGCCGCAAAGCAGATAGCCTGGGGCCGCGACCCGGGCGAGCATGGCCCCATCCACCTGTTTGTCGTCACCAATGCGAGCGACGAGGGCATC
>NZ_JBFREV010000104.1:0-2343 GCF_052114485.1 Cupriavidus sp. KB_39 | reverse complement strand
GGTCGTAGTCCTCGGGCGTCAGCATGACGGCGAGGTCCGGCTCAATGCGCATCGCTTGCGCCGCACGCTGCGCCCAGGAGAGGTCTCGCGGCAAAGCCAGGCGTGCGAGGACCTGGTTGACCAGGGCGATGCGCTGGGCGCGCGCCCATAGGTCGATCGCGATGGGCGTGAACCCGGCGATCCGTTCTTGYGGGATCTCGTCTAGCGTAGACCCGCCATTCGCCGCCATGTCGATGGCAAACCAGTTGCCAAACCATGGGAACGCCCATGTCGAGACCGGCGCGAGCAATACCGCCAGTTGGTCCGGATTCAGCAGCCAACAAAGATTGGCGAACACCCGAGGATCAAAGAATCGCCATAGCGCCCCCTGCCCAGACCGATTGCGAGTCTTGTCGATCGGCAGCACGAGCATCTGATTCGCCAGGTGAGACGCGAGCGCATCTACGGGAACGGGCGCCTTGAGATGCGCACAGATGCGCGGTCGCGACAGCGGCTCAAGCTGTTGAGCTTCGTACTCTTCGCCCACGATGGATTCCAGCCACTGCACTTGCCGTTCACCACACTGGCGCAGATCTATCAGCATCGGCAAGCCGGTGAGATCGCCGCTCCAGTTAGTCGGAACGCAGACACGTCCGTGGAGCGGAGTCAGCTCTTCGGTGGCGCGAAACGCGCCGGGGTCGAGCAACAGGTATCCACCATGGAAAAGTGAGGGCGGCTGGCATGTGGAAATTGCGCCGGCCGAAGGCGGCATGGTCTGGTTGGAGGTCGTCATGTCAAGGCCACACTGTTCTCACCCGCTCCCGCAGCKGCGTCGGCCGATTTACTACATGCGGAAAACCCAGGAAACTTTCCGGCGATGCTATCGGGGCCGTCCCACTTGAAGTTGGCCATCTTGATGGTCACCTGCGCTGGCGAGGCGATCGTCACGTTGCCGTTCTCCAGCTTGATGTAGGCGCCGCCGCCGTCGGTCAGCGTGACGGACTTCCTCGCCTGCAGCACGACGTGCCCCTCGCTGCTGCTGATCGTCATGTTCTGCTGGGAGACGAGTTCCATCTCGTCGTGTTGCGCCTGGATCTGGACTTTTCCCTTGCTTGCGAACAACTTGATGCCCATCTTCTGCGCAAACAGCGAGATGGATTCGCCTGCTGCCACCGTGAATCGGCGCAGCGCACCCACATCGGCATTCGCGCCCGCCGTCATCGTCAGGTCGGTGCCGGCGCTTTGCAGGATCGCGTCGGGGGTGACCATGGCGATGGTGGCGTTGGCGGAAAGCAGCATGACCGCCTGCTGCAGATCCTTGATCTGGGTCTGGAGCACCTCCTGCATCGCCTTCGCGTCGGCGGCATCCGCCTGGGCAATCTGCGCGGCCTGCGCCAGTCCCTCGATACGGGCTTGCGCGTCGCCAAGGCGCTTCATCGCCTCCTGTATGTCGAGTTGCGCCCCACTTGCCTTCGGTTGGTCATCGGTTGACAGCAGCAAGCCCTTYCCACCCCGTATCGCSCCCCAACCTGACGTGCGAAGCTCGAAGCCMTCCCCGCGCTTCTTCCTCTTGCTATCCACCAAACACCCAAGGTTCAACTGGCTCTTGCCCGCATACTCGGTGGAAAGCTTGATCCCCTCCTGTCCCTCCCAGTCCTCGAAGCGCAGCTTGTTATTGCTCTGCGTACGAATCACGTTGCGCGAGAGCCAGCGGTCCTGGTTGGTGATCAGGTCCCCGTGCTGGCTGTTGTGCTGCACATGTGCGATGTAGGGCTTGTTGGGATTGCCGTCACGGAAAGCGACGTCCACGTAGGTGCCGTCCACCAGCGGGAAGTGGAAACCGGTCTGCCGCGCGCCCGCGAACGGCTTGGCCAGCGCCAGCGGCACGCTTTCGCCGCCCTTGGGCCATGCGTCGAAGTCGAAATCGAAGCGCACGATGTAGTGGCCGTGCTGGGTCAGGTAGGCGTATTTGTACTCGCCCGGCGATGTGACACGCGCGCTCAGGGTGCCGGCAATGCGCGGCCATTTCGCCTCGTCCATCGGCAGGCGGAAGCGCCGGTCGGAAGGAATCGCCCGGTACGTATTGCGATAGGCGGCGTCGCGGGCGCCGGTGTGGATGACCTCGGTGATGACCTGACCATTGGACGCGTCGGGCAGGGCCATGTCCATGCGCAGGATGCGCGCCGGGCAGAGCGCCAGCACGTTGCTCTCGCCGGCATAGACCAGTTGTTCGGCAACCTTTGCCTCATGGCGCAGCTGCGCCTCCCATTTGGCATCGTCGAAGTCGAGGTGATGGGCACCGTAGACATAGGACTCGCCGTAGGTCGTCTTCTCCTTGCGTGCGACGTTGGCGTCGCCGGTAGG
>NZ_JBFREV010000103.1:0-2513 GCF_052114485.1 Cupriavidus sp. KB_39 | reverse complement strand
TGGTTCAGGGCGAAGCTGGCATCGAAGGTGTCGCCGGTCAGGATCATCCGCATGGCTACACCCATCCCCGCCACCTTTGCCAGCCGCTGGGTGCCACCACCGCCGGGAAGAATCCCCAGCCGGACCTCCGGCAAAGCGAAAGTCGATTCGGGCGTGGCGAGGCGGATGTCGCAGGCCAGCGCCAGTTCCAGCCCGCCGGCCACACAGATGCCGTCGATAGCGGCGATGGTCGGCTTGGACACGTCGCCGGCGCCGGTCAGGCCGCCAAAGCTGATGATCGACGTGGGCGCGTCGCTCTCGGCGAGATCGCGCCGATAGGCGAGATAGTCGCCAATATCGGCCCCGGTGCAGAAGGCGCGGCCGCCCCGGGCGGAGAGCACGGCGACCTTTAGCTGCGGGTCGTCGTTGAAACGCTGCCAGGCGCCGGCCAGTGCGCGGTCGTGCTCGACGTCGAGCGCGTTGTGGCGTTCCGGGCGGTCGATGACGATGTGGGCGATGGCGTGGTCGATGATCTGAAAGTCGATGGACATGGATTCAAAGGGTTCCGTTCCGGTTGTTGGGGGGGCTCAGCGCATGGCGTTGGGCAGGCGTCTCGCGGCAGATCGCTCCAGCCATTCGAACGCCCCGTTCACCGCCACGCCGATCAGGCCGACGGTGAGCAGCAGGGCAAAGACGCCGGGGGCATCGAAGTCCCGCTGGGCGGTGAGCAGCAGGCGGCCGATGCCCGGTCGCGTGGCCAGCATCTCGACCAGCAGGGCGACGATGATCGCCAGCGGCGCCGCCACGCGCAGTCCGGCAATCACGCCGGGCAGGATGCACGGCACGTAGATGTTCCGCACCCGGCTCCAGGGCGAGAGCCTGAGCGTGTGGCCCGTGCTGATCAGTGTGGGATGGATCGATCGCGTCGCCTGCAGCACGTTGAGCATCACCGGCCAGATCGTGGCCAACGCGACTACCGTGATATCCAGCCCGGTGCCGGCGCCGATCAGCAGCATGGCCACCGGGACGATGGTCGGCGGCGGGATCGAGCGCAGGAATTCGAGCGTGGGCGCCACGGTGTCGGAGACGGCACGGCGCGCGCCCAGCGTGGCGCCCATCACCGTGCCGGCCATGCCGGCGACCAGCGTGGAAAGCAGCACGGTTTTCAGCGTGGCGAGGACCGCCAGTTGCAGGTCGCCCGCCGCCAGCATGACGGCCGCCTGCGTGAGCCACGTCTGCGGGGGCGGCGCCACCGGCGAGGCAGGGTCGCCCAGCGCCCCCCAGACGCCGAGCAGGGCGATGGGCGTGGCAAGGCTGAGCAGCCCACGGGACATCTTGTTCATGAGCACAGTCCTTTCAGTTGCCCTGGGCCAGTCCAGGAAACAGATGCTTGACGGCGAAGTCCAGCGCGCAGTTCGCGCAGACGCCGAGGATGCCAATGGCGAAGAGATAGGCAAATGTCTCGCTGGCGCGCATGGCCTCCTGGGCGCTGACCAGCCCCCATCCCAGTCCAGCYGGGTTGCCAACCATCTCGGCGACCACGCTGACCACCAGGCATAGGCTGAAGCTGAGCTTGGCGCCCACGAGGATCTGGCGGAACGCAGCGGGCGTGATCACGCARCGCAGCGCATGCCAGCGRCGCAGGTGAAGCGTGCTGACCACCTCGAGGATGCGCGGATGCAKCCGTTCGATGCCGGACCGGCTGGCCAGGATCAGCGGCCACACGCTGGCGAACACCGTGACGGTGATCTCGGTCTGCCAGGAGAAGCCGAACACGAGGATGGCGAGCGGAATCAGCGCCACGGCCGGCAGGGGCCGCAATAGCTCGATAAAGAGCGACAGGGCGACGCGCAGCCGCTCGGCGCTGCCGAGCGCCATGCCGAGCGGGATGCCGATCAGCAGGCAGATCACCCAGCTGGCGATGGCCGCGGCAAAGGTATGCAGCGCATCGGCCGGCAGCCGGCCACTGACCAGCGTCTCTAGCAGGGTCTGGCCGATCTCCACGGGCGAGGGCAGGATGCTGGGCCCCTCCTGGGCCGTGGCCGCGAGTTGCCAGGCCACGAGGAGGGCAGCCGGGAGCAGCCATTGGCGCGTTTGCCGCAGGCGGGGCGTCATCGGGCCGCTCCGTGCAGGCGCTCCAGCAGCTCATGACGCGCGTGGAGGTACTCGGGCATCTCCTTGGTCGAAATCTGGTCGCGCGTGGCGGGCAGCGCAGGACGCAGCTCCGAGGTAATCCGCCCCGGCGAGCCGGCGAGCAGGATGACGCGGTCGCCCAGATAGACTGCCTCGTCCACATCGTGCGTGATGAAGACGATGGTGGTGCCAGTGCTGGCCTGAATGTGCCGAAGCTGGTCCTGGAGCTTGGCCTTGGTCATGGCGTCCAGCGCGCCGAATGGCTCGTCCATGAGCAGTACCTTGGGCTGCAGCGCCAGTGCGCGGGCGATTTGCAGTCGCTGCTGCATGCCGCCGGACAGCTTGGCGGGATACTCCCGGGCCGCCTGCTGCAGGCCGACCATGGCCAGCGCGGCGTCGAT
>NZ_JBFREV010000102.1:0-2546 GCF_052114485.1 Cupriavidus sp. KB_39 | reverse complement strand
GCCCCGCGCGCCGAGCTACGCGCCCAGCTCAAGCGCCTGCTGTTGCAGAAGCAGTGGCCGGAGTTGCTCGATCGACTTGAACGCGCCTTTGCGGAGGGCGCCAACCATTTCTGGCTGGACCTCCAGTACTACGCCTTCACGGCGCAGGACCAGGCCGGCGGCGACTACGCGCGCGTCCGCGACCTGCTGGCCACGGACTGCGCGCTGATGCTCGAACGGCTGCCCGGCCTCGAGCAACTGAGTTTTGTAGATGGCACGCCGTTCGCGGACGACACCACGCTCGAATGGATCGCACGCCATGCCACCGTGCGCGATGTCGAGCGGGGCGACGCCGTCGCGCCGGTGTCGGTCTCATCCGCCAGCACCGACTGGGCAGAAACCGAGGCCCAGGCCATCGATCTCGCCGCGCAGCAGAGTCTGGACGTGGCGTTCGCATGGCTGCAAGGGCTGCCCCTGCCCGATGGCGAGCGCGACCGCTTCATCCGCCAACTGGTGATGGCGCGCGTGGCCGCCCGCGCGGACCGCGCCGATACGGCGCTGCACCTGCTCGCCACGCTGGAAGCCACCGCCGCGCGCTTCCAGCTGGCCGCGTGGGAGCCGGGCCTCGCGTTCGAGGCCAAGCAGCAACTGCTGCGGYTGCTCCGGGCGCGGCTGTCGCGCAAGGACGCCGACAAGCCCGCCATCGCCCACCGCATCGACACCCTGCTGGCCGATCTGATCGCCATCGACCCGGCGCGCGCCATCGCCACCGCCTAGCCTTTCCGAGACATGAAGCACCCGACCCAAGACAACGAGATCCTGCGCTAYTACGAAGCGGAGATGCGCTACCTGCGCGAAGCGGGCACCGAGTTCGCCCAGGCCTACCCGGACCGCGCGCGCATGCTGAACCTGGACCGCATCGGCGAGCGCGACCCGCACGTCGAGCGGCTGTTCGAGGGCTTCGCCTTCCTGATGGGCCGCCTGCGTCACAAACTGGACGATGAACTGCCGGAATTGACCGAGGGCCTCGTCAGCATGCTGTGGCCCCACTACCTGCGCATGATCCCGTCGCTCTCGATCATCGAAATGGCGCCGGCCATGGGCACGCTGCAACGCCACGAGGTGCTGCCTGCCGGGCTGGAAGTCGTCTCCGACCCGGTTGCGCTGGGCGCGCAGCCGGGGCAAGGCCAGAGCAGTCAGGCCGACAGCGTTGCCTGCATCTACCGCACCACGCAGGCTGTAGACCTGTATCCGCTGCGCCTGACCGAAGCGGCCACCTATACCCGCGAGGACGGCCGCTCGGTGATCCGCCTGCGGCTGGCGTTGCAGGCGCAGGCCAAGATCGCGCTGCTGGAGGTGCCACGCCTGCGGCTGTTTCTCCATGCCGACCGCCCCTTGGCGCTCGCGCTCTATGCCGCGCTGACCGCCAAACCGGTGGCGATGCACGTCCGGGTGCCGGGTCACCCGGCCGACCGCCCCGGCACGCCCCTCCCGATGCCGGGCCTGTCGCTGCGGCCCGCCGGCTTCGCGGCCGACGAGCGGCTGTGGCCCAAGCCGGACAACGCCTTCGGCGGCTACCAACTGATGCTCGAGTACTTCACGTTCCCCGAGAAGTTCATGTTCGTGGACCTGTTCGGGCTCGACCTCCCCGCCATCGCCCGGCTGGCGCCGGAGGCGGAACAGTTCGATGTCGAGGTCGTGCTCGCCCGGCCGTTCCCGGACGACCTGCGCTTCTCCGCCGAGAATGTGCGGCTGCATTGCGCGCCGATCATCAACCTGTTCGAACTCGAGGCTGACCCGGTCACTCTTACGCACTGCGAGACCGAGTACCGCGTGCGGGCGATGGCGCAGCATGGCCGGCATGTCGAGGCGTACTCGGTGGACACCGTGCGCGGCTTCGAGCCCGCCAGCGGCGAGCGCTTCGAGTACGCACCATTCGCGGCGTTCCGGCATCGCGGCGGCATGCTGCGGCACGAGATGCCCGAGCGCTACTTCCACACGCGCGTGCGGCGCGGGCCGTCAGGCCGGGTGGACACCTGGCTGGTGCTCGGCGGCCATGCCTGGGAGCAGCAGGACACGCTGCCCGAGGAAACGCTGTCCCTGTCCGTCACCGGCACCCACGGCATGCTGCCGCGCAAGGGCCTGCGCGAGGCTGGCATCACGCAGATGCGCGGTGGCTTCACCAACGTGGCGTCGATCCGCAACCTCACGGCGCCGACGCTGCCCGTCTATCCGCCCACCGGCGACCGCTTCCACTGGCGCGTGCTCTCGCATCTGGCGCCGAACTACCTCTCGCTGCTCGACGCGGAGGTGCTGCGCGGCACGCTGGCGCTCTATGACTGGACGGACGGCGAGACCAACCGGCAACGGATCGACGCCATCGCCGAGGTGCGGCACCGCCCCTTGCAAAAACTGGAGAGCGGCGGCCTGCTGCGCGGCGTGGAGATCGAGGTCTGGCTGGACAGCACGCGCTTTGCCGGCGCGGGCGACCTCGAACTGTTCGGCGAGATGCTGAACCGCTTCCTGTCGCTGTACGCCACGCTCAATCTCTACACGCGGCTCGTGAT
>NZ_JBFREV010000101.1:0-2555 GCF_052114485.1 Cupriavidus sp. KB_39 | reverse complement strand
GTTGCTGAGGTGCGCCGAGGGATCTGAGTGGATAATGAACCACCACCGTTCGCCCAACCTCGGGCGTCTGGCGAACTCACGCGCGCGCCTGACGCGCTCAGAGATAGCAACCTCATAGAAGTGCTTGCCCAACAGCTCAAGTCCAATTTTCAAGAGCATGCGGCACACAGCAAGAGCGTCAGTGACTTCGGCTGAAAAGCGAAAGCTGCAAATGTGACCTGCAACGACATGCTGCGCTACCCGGGGCGATCGAGGCTCCAACTCGAGCTTACCGGATGTACCGGAAGCACGGATCACGCCGATTGTGCTAGGGATCGAAACCATACGATTTTTTTTGGACGGAATGCTTTCTAGCAAACGGTATCCGATAAATGGAAAGCTTCGAAGAGCGAACGACTCAACTTTCTGTCCGAAATATTGATTACATCCGTCGCAGGTAATTCCGAACGGTGCAATGGGCGAATGCGGACCGCCCAACGATTCGGGAATGATATGCGATCTACTCTTCGAAATGCCTCGATTCCCGCAGAAGATGCAAGCAACGATGTGAGATTCCATAAATTCATCCCAACTGATGCTCCGGAAAAAGCCTGCTTACTGACTACTAGCCGCCCAGGACGCCGCCAGGGACGGCCGAGCAGCTCGACCAGTATGTACCTACAGGCCGGTAACCCGGCCGTCCTCACGCCCCCTGCCGAGCAGGGTCGCGTGTACAAATTTACAGCCAGCCCCAGTAAATTTGAGTTCGTAGACATACTACTTTGTTACCGGAAAGTCATGCAAATTTGTACATCCCCATCGCCAACTCTTGCGCGGACTCCATCCAGCGCTGGGCCGACCCTCAGCCGACAATTACTACCAGCTCACACTCCGGCATTGCTGTACAAATTTGCAGCCGCCCCAGTACATTCGAGTTCGTAGACATACTACTAATCTACTGAAAAGCCATGCAAATTTGTACAGCGCGATCCGACTAGGCCAAGGCCAGCTCGTTTTCATTCACCATCGGCGCAAGCTCAACCATCCGGTCGTAGTCCACCACATACCCCTCGCTGCCGGTTTTTCGGTTCTTTTTGATGGCAATACCGAGCCTGCCCAGCAATGCATTGAACACCTTGACCTTCGTTTCTGGCGCCTCCGGCGAAGCGAAGCTAGTGCCGAGGAACAGGTTCATCGCATCCAGATTCTGCGCCGCGTATCGTGCAACACGATCGATCGCTTCACTGGTGACAATCCATTCCAACTTCGCCAATTGCTCTCGCCGGAGCTTCGAAGCCTCGCGAACAGGCCGAGAGTTCGAATCCGTGTGGATCTCCCGAACGGCCGCATACTCTCGCTCCACGACGCTATACAGCTCGGCCCTTCGAAGCGCCTCCTGAAGTCCAATCCCGGATTCCTGTAACGCACCACCGAACAGATCGCGCTTCATGAAGCGGTGATCGTGATCAGTAAACGCGTGCGTCACCTTGTCGTTGTTTCGCTCGTATCGATCGAGATTCAGAGCGCTCGCCCGCGATGCTTGCAGGAGTTTGGCGTTCTTCACTACATCGCGCACCGAAGGCGTTTCATGCAGTTGGATCTGCTGCAAGGTCAACTCTTCCGGCGACCTCAAGCCGAAGAATTTTGCGATCGCCCATTTCTTCAGAGATCGCTTCTGTTCGATCGATAGGTCGGCACGGTCCATCACGCTCAACATTTCTGCGTCTTCAGGCGGTAGATTCTGCGCATCGAAAATCTGCTTGGCCTTTCTGTTGCCGAACGGATCGCGACCGAAGCTCAGCATCTCCCGACCAGCATTCTTCATTTCATCATCGAGCGGAACGACCATTACTCGCCAACCCTCCTCCTCCTTCAGTCCGGCAAACTTCCCATCGCGTTTGATTTTCCATTCCTGATCGAGCCAGGCGATCCGTGCGTACATATCAAGATAGACCCTCTCCGCGTGGGTGAGCGAAGGGTCGTCGTCCGGGAAGATGATGCGTCGTGTAGTCACTTCCTTCTCAAACGCCCCGCTGCGAATGGCTTCCTCGGACAAGAAATTTCGCTTCCCTCCACTTTGAATCCAAACCTTCACGGTATCGCATTTCCGAACCCGGCTGATGGCCTGATCGCAATCCTGATAGGTATAGATCCCCTGCCCGAAGATGCCGTACACCGCATCGAACCAATCAACATCGATGCTGACACCAGTACTGAGAGTCGATGTGGCAATCAGCACCTGATACTTCGACGCCTCCCCGTTGGGGTCCGCAAAGAATGCCGTGTGTCGTGCCTCGTTGTTCGTCTCGCCCGTCAGTAGCAGCACGTCGATTCGCTTGCCGTCCGACCGAACCAAGTGCTCCAGCAAGGACTTCAGCGCATTTGCCAGCTTTAGTTCACTCACCGGTACATATACTCGCTTCCCATCGACGATCGCCGTGATGAGCTCAGCGATCAGATGATCCTTGTCCCGGTACATTTCGATGGTCCGATTCGCTTTCCACTTATTGACGATGGACAGGATTCGATCGGATTCGAAATTGCGACGCAATTTCGACATCACGTGACCGGTAAGT
>NZ_JBFREV010000100.1:0-2590 GCF_052114485.1 Cupriavidus sp. KB_39 | reverse complement strand
CTGCCGCTGGACGAGGCCAACTGGCCGAAGATCCAGGGCACGCTGAGTGCGCGCATTACCTCGCCAAGCCGGTATCCATACGCTTATCTGACGCAGCAGGGCTATTACACGGTTCGCTTTGACTTCGATTTCGAGGACTGGCCCGGCGGTGGGGAATGTGTGCCACTGCGGCTGGCCAAGCCATTTGCCGGGGCGCTGCAGACGGGATTTCACTTTCCGCTGATCGACGGCACCGAAGCGGCTATCGCATTTCGGGACGGTAATCCCAATAAGCCGTACATCGCCCATGTCCACCATAACAGTCGCCAGACGGATCTGATTACCAATCAGGATCGTTGGCTATCCCGCAACGTTATTCGCACGCAGAGCGACAACAAGCTTGAGTTCGAGGATTGGGAGGGACAGGAGCACGTCAAGCTGTCCACGGAGCATTCCGGCAAATCGCAGCTGACGCTCGGCCATATGGTCGACGGGAAGTGGAAGCGGCGGGGGGAGGGGTTCGAACTCAGGACGTCCGGCTGGGGAGCGATCCGGGGCGGCAAGGGGTTGTTCATCACCGCCGATGACCAGCCAAAGGCCAGCGGACAGCAACTCGACATGGCCCCGGCTCAGCGCCTGCTCGAACAAGCGCTCCAGCAAAGCCAGGCACTGGCCGAGACCGCCAGGGCCGCACAAGCCCTCGCCGCCGACTGCGAGCGCCAGCAGGCCCTGCTCAATGACAGCCTCAAGCAACTCCGCGATGCCGGCCTGCTCGCCAGCGCCCCTGCCGGCATGGCGCTGGTGTCCGGGGCGGACCTGCAAACGAGCGCGGCGAACCATCTCATCGCCACCGCCGGCGGCAGCGCGGACATCAGCGCCGTCAAGCGCTTCACCGTCGCCGCCGGCGAAGCCGTGTCCCTGTTCGCGCAGAAACTCGGCATGAAACTGTTCGCGGCGGGCGGGAAGGTCGAGATCCAGGCGCAGAGCGATGAACTGCAGCTGGCGGCGCTTAAGGACGTCACGATCAGCAGTACGGACGGGAAGGTTGTTCTTACCGCTGACAAGGAGGTCTGGATCGGTGCCGGAGGTTCCTACATCCGCATCACTGGCGAGCGGATCGAGAACGTCACGCTGGGCGACATCGCCGAGAAGTGCGCATCGTGGGACAAGCACGCGCCGGGGGCCAAGTTGATTCCGCCGCAGCAATTGCCCCGCACGGCTTGCAAGAGCTGCCTGATCGACGCCATGCGCAGCGGCCAGTTCGGCATCTACATCAAATAGAGGCACTCCCATATGGACTACCGGTTCGCCCTGATCGACTCAAGCCATCAAATGCGCTTCCACCTTCGGCTGGACCGTTGTGGCGCCGCATACCAGTCGCTGTTCGAAGGCTATCCCGAGGCATCTCTGCTGGACATCGCCCCGTTGCTGATCGACCTGAGCCATGACGATCAGACTGGCCGGAACGTCCTTGCCGATGCGATGCGCCTCGGTGAGCTGAAACCGTGCGTCAGCATCATCGCAGCCTCGCGTCCGCTGACCGACCTCGCCGGGCATCTACGGCAGTTTCATCAGGTCAAGGTGCCGAACAATCGCGAAATGATCATCCGCTGGTACGACGGCCGCATCTTTCCGACATGGCTCGCGCTCCTTGACGACGATCAACGCGGATTCTTCACGCGCGGCATCACGGAATGGCGCTACTTCGACCGTTTCGGTAAGTGCCAGCAGGCCACGCTGCCTGCCGACGACGCTCACCATGACGGGGCGTTTTCCCTGCCCGTCCACCTCGACGAAAAGCAAATCGCCGCCCTGGAGGCTGCCACCGAAGCGGACGGCATGATCGGCGGCCTGCAGGCAATCATGCCAAAGCTGCGGCACGTGCCATACCGCGTAGTTCATCCATTTATCGAAGCGCATTTGCGTGCCGCGCGCCAGCATGGGTTGTCCGACGTGGAAGATTTGGTGGAGTACCTGATATTGGCCTTCCAGACGTCAGGGCGCTTTGTCGATCATCCGCAAGCCACGCAACGGTTGTCGATGCCGGCGAATGCGCACAGCGATACGTTTGCGAAGTGGGCAGGCGGACYTGGGGKTGAGGTCGCCGCCGGCACGCCTTTATGGGAAGCGCCTGACGAGCAGGAGGATGCACGATGAACCATCGTCTGGCATCRGCGGCGAGCCTGAGGCGTTGCGGCCGGCTGGCCATGCTTGCGGCACTGTCGCTGGCAATGTCCGGATGTGGCGAMGAGCCAATCTCCGTGTCAATGGTTGGCTACAACCACACCGATGTAGGCATCTACGCGTTCGAGRTCAATGGCCGTGGTGGCCCGAATATCTGGCCGCACGAAGGCGGTGGCAGTTTTACRTGCTGCGTCACGGTGCCACGGGTCTACAAGCCTGGCATGACGGCGAAGGTCAGGTGGSTCCATCGCATCGACGATGTKCCGCAGGAGCGGRTYGTCCCTGTGCCCCCCTACCGCCCTGAAGACGTGGGGCTTCTGACTCTCCATTTTCTTCGAGACGGCAGTATCAAGGTGTTCGTGACCATGACGCTGCTTGGTCACCCGGCGTATCCCCTGAAAGGGGACGAGGCGCGCAAGTAACCACA
>NZ_JBFREV010000099.1:0-2713 GCF_052114485.1 Cupriavidus sp. KB_39 | reverse complement strand
GCTATCCGGACGTCGACTTCAGCAACTGGATCGGCGTGGTGGCCTCGGGCCAGATGCCGGAAGACCTGGCGCGCAAGATCCAGACCGCCGTCGACAAGGCCGCGCAGACCCCCAAGGTCCGCGCCCGCATGGAAGCCCTCGGCTACGAGCCCATCGCCGAACTGCCGCTACCGCAACTGAGCCAGTCCGTGCGCGCCGAGTTCGACCGCAACGCAGGCATCGTGAAGACGTTCAATATCCAGCCTTGAAGGGCGCGTCGCCTTCCCCGCCCCGCTGTTTTCGGGGAAGGCGCTCGAATCTTTGAGGAAGACGTGATGATCACCGGCCAGAGACGCGCGAACGTCAGCGTCTGCCATCACGATGTCGCGCGATGACGACACCCCACTCTGGCACCCCCTACTTCACACGATGGTTTGCTAAGCTGCGAACGCCGCCAACGTGCCGGCAGCCCGAAAACTACAAAAGTCAGGGAAGGCCTATCGATGCCCAACTCCGCGCTGGCCCCATGCAAACGCGTCATTAGCCATCTGGCGCTGTTCACGGCATTGATCATGGCCTTGCCACAGATCGCCGTAGCCGCACACGGTTATGCGCAATTTGGCGACCTGAAGTACCCACCAGCATTTACGCGCTTCGACTACGCGAGTCCGGACGCCAAGAAAGGCGGCAGCATAAGGCTGTCCAACCCCACGCGGAGTACGAGCTTCGACACGTTCAACCCGTACTCAACCGGCAGCGTCGCACCCGGGATCAGCACGCTCATGTTTGAGACGCTGCTGGAAGCGAGCGCCGACGAGCCGGCCAGCGCGTACGGATTGCTGGCGGAAGATGTCACAGTGTCTGCTGACCAGCGGTCGGTAACCTTTCGCATTCGCCGTGAGGCACGCTTCTCCAATGGAGACCACGTGCTGGCTGCCGACGTCAAATATTCCTTCGACACGCTGACAAACGAAAAGGCGGATGCCGGGACGCGCGACTTCTTCAAGGACCTGAAAGCGGCCGAGGTCGTTGACCCTCGCACCATACGATTCAGCTTCCGAGTACCAAGCGCAGAGCTACCTTTGATTGCTGGCATCGTTCCCGTTTTCTCCAGCAAGTGGCGTGCAGGCGATCCATCCAAGGGGGGCAGCCTCGTTCCCCCGATTACCACCGGTCCGTATCGCATTGCCGCGCATGATCACGGCAACCGTATCGTCTACGTGAGAGATCCGGACTATTGGGGCCGCAATCTGCCCGTCCGGGTGGGAACCTTCAACTTCGATCGTATCGAGTATCGTCTCTTTGCGAGCGACCAAGAGCGACTCATGGCGCTGCACAAAGGCCTGATTGATTTGACGTTCGAGCATCGGCTCGATTCCTGGCGGTCCGCGTATGCCGGCAAAGGCTTTCAGAGCGGTCAACTGATCAAGCGGGAATTTCCTATCCACGGCATCGCGAGTACCCAAGGATTCGTCTTCAACACCCGCAACGCGCTATTCAGGGACGTTCGCGTGCGCAAGGCAATTGCCCTGGCGTTCGACTTCGAAGCACTGAATCGAGAACACTACGACGGCATCTATCGGCGCACAACCAGTTGGTTCCCCAATAGTGAACTGGCTGCAAACGCCAACGCTCGAAAGTTGTCGGCCTCTGCGCCCCGCCTTTTCGATGGCAGCTACGGCAGTGCGTTGGCCGAAGCACGAAAATTGCTGGCGCAGGCGGGCTGGCATCTGCGCGACGGTGTGCTACGAAACAATCGCGGCGAGCCGTTCTCGTTCGAGTTTATCGATACGGCGGCAACCACCAATGTGCCGATCGCACGATTCAGCGAGGATCTTGCAAAGCTGGGCATCGATGTGAGGCGACGCGACGTCAGTTTCGAAACCTATCGGAAGCGTCTGTGGGATTTCAACTTCGACATGGCTGGCGTCCGATTTTCGAATTCAGACGCTCCCGGCACGGAACTGCGCAATGTCTTTGGCGCTGCAGCCGCCAACACACCTGGATCCGACAACTTCATGGGGGTGACTTCGGGTGCTATCGATGAATTGATCGAAGCCCTCGTGCAGGCAAAGTCCCGCACATCCCAGGTGGAAGTGGCACGTACATTAGACAGAAAGCTACTGGACCAGTGGCTTATGGTCCCGTTTGGCTACCAATCGCAACGATGGTTGGCCTTTCGGCGCGAACTCTCTCATCCCGATGGAATCCCCATGAATCTCTCGGCGGAACGCTGGCCTATCTCACTTTGGTGGGGCACCGGTGCTGCCAGATCGGCGGGTTCTGCTTTATAGGTACTCACAACGAACCAAAGAAAAGGCCAGCCTCGCGGCTGGCCTTTTTGCTGCTCTCCTCCCCCGGCCGGGGTCAGCCTTGCGCGGACTCGCGCAGCTGCTTCTTGTTGATCTTGCCGACGCTGGTCTTGGGGATCTCGGTCACGAAGACGATGCGGTCCGCCTCCGGTACCGCGAACTTGCTGAGGCGGTTGCCGGCCACATGGTCCAGCAGGCGCTGACGGATCTCGGCCGCATCCACGGCGTGGCCGGGCTGGCCGACCACGAAGGCCATCGGCCGCTCGCCCCAGCGCGCGTCCTGCACGCCGATCACTGCGCACTCGCGCACGCCGGGCACCTGCGCCACCAGCCCCTCCACCTCGAGCGACGACACCCACTCGCCGCCGGTCTTGATCACGTCCTTGATGCGGTCGACGATGCGGACGCCCGATGCGGACGCC
>NZ_JBFREV010000098.1:0-2853 GCF_052114485.1 Cupriavidus sp. KB_39 | reverse complement strand
GGGATGCCCTGCAGCTCGGCCAGGTCGCGCACGCTGG
This sequence comes from Cupriavidus sp. KB_39, assembly GCF_052114485.1. Classification (NCBI taxonomy): domain Bacteria; kingdom Pseudomonadati; phylum Pseudomonadota; class Betaproteobacteria; order Burkholderiales; family Burkholderiaceae; genus Cupriavidus; species Cupriavidus sp. KB_39. The sequence goes on along the minus strand of NZ_JBFREV010000098.1, from coordinate 2,816 downwards.
CCTCTTCCACGGCCATGTTGGAACGGGACAGATAGAGCAGGCAGTGCAGCCCGTACTCGACACCCGTGCTGATATGSGACATKTTTAACTARGACTCAATARATCGTAGTTGCAAGSCTACACCAGCGYSGGCGCGRCAGCAAGGCTCTCCAGAGACCTTGAAAAACTGAAGCGSTTGTTCGAATACTGTTGTACTAGCTGCAAATACCCACACTGCCCCGTCCGGCATCGCAAGCCTGCCACTTGCAAATGTCTGGACAATTTCGCCAGATGACAATCCTGCAATGTTCCTCGTGAACTTGCGCCGCTCGCGCTCAAGGAGAACGGGAAATGGACGACTCTTGTCAGCAGAATGGTGGCCGTGCCCGCACCGGCGGCGTGCAACCCGCCGCGCCGCAGGCCGGCGCCGGCCACGCGGTGAGCTTCAAGGTCAACGGCACGCTCCAGTCGCTTACGGTGGCGCCCAACGCCATACTGCTTGACGTCTTGCGCGATCAACTGCACCTCACTGGCACCAAAAAGGGGTGTGACCATGGCCAGTGCGGGGCGTGCACGCTGCACGTGAACGGCGTGGCGATCAATGCCTGCCTGTCGCTCGCGGTGATGCATGACGGCGACGAGATCACCACCATCGAAGGGCTCTCCCAGGGCGGCACGCTGCACCCGGTGCAGCAGGCTTTCTGGGATCACGACGCCTACCAGTGCGGCTACTGCACCGCCGGCCAGATGATGAGCGCCGTGGGCGTGCTCGGCGACAAGCGCATCCCGACCGACGACGCGGCCGTGCGCGAGGCGATGAGCGGCAACATCTGCCGCTGCGGCGCCTACCGGAACATCGTCGCGGCCGTCCAGGACGCACGCGGCAAAATGAAGAGAGGCTAGCTATGCGTACCTTCGAGTATGCCCGCGCGGCGGACGTCGAGCAGGCCATCGTGCTGCACGCGCGCGCGCCTGAGACCGCCTATCTGGCCGGTGGCACCACCCTGCTGGACCTCATGAAGCTGGACGTGATGCACCCGCCGCGCGTGGTGGACATCCACAAACTCGGCCTCAACCAGGTCGAGGTGGCTGAGGACGGCCGGGTGCGGATTGGCGCGATGGTCAGCAACACCGAGCTGGCGCGCCATCCGCACATCGTCAAGCGTCACCCGGCGCTGTCGCAGGCGCTGCTGTCCGGTGCCAGCACGCAGTTGCGCAACAAGGCCACCACGGCCGGCAATGTGATGCAGCGGGTGCGTTGCGGGTACTTTCGCGATGGCGTGTCGCCCTGCAACAAGCGCGAGCCGGGCTCGGGCTGCCCCGCCATCGACGGGCTGAACCGCAACGTGCACGCGGTGCTGGGCGGCAGCAACCAGTGCATCGCCGCGCATCCGTCCGATATGTGCGTGGCGATGGTCGCCATCGGCGCCACCATCCACGTGCAGGGGCCCAAGGGCCGGCGTGACATCCCGTTCGCGGACTTCCACCTGCTGCCCGGTGAAACGCCGTGGAAGGAGCACGCGCTGGAGGCCGACGAGATGATCACGCACATCACGCTCGATGCGCCGCTGCCGAACAGCCGCTCGGCCTACCTGAAGCTGCGCGACCGGGGCTCCTACCAGTTCGCGCTGGCGTCGAGTGCGGTGGTGGTGGTGCTGGATGGTCGCACCGTGCGGGACGTGCGCATCGCGCTCGGTGGCGTCACCACCAAGCCGTGGCGGGCCGCCAATGCCGAGGCGGTGCTGCGCGGCAAGGCGGTGACGGACGCGCTGATCCGCGAGACCGCCGCCGCTGCCATGGCGGGCGCGCAGTCCTATGGCCAGAACGGCTTCAAGCTGCTGCTTGGCCAGCAGGCGGTATCGCGCAACCTGACGCGGCTCGTCGCCTGACCGGCTGCCCCGATCCATCCCCGATCCAGCGGACCTTCACTCGACAACGGGAGTCCAGCGTGAACAAGAATGCCATCGGCGCGTCGCCGCGCCGTATCGACGGTCGACTCAAGGTCACCGGCGCCGCGCTCTACACGGCGGACCGCAACCTGCCCGGCATGCTGCATGCCTATGGCGTATTCAGCACGATTGCGAGCGGGCGCGTCACGGGCATCGACACCGCCGCCGCGCGGCGCGTGCCGGGCGTGGTCGACATCCTGCACCATGACAATTTCCTGCGGCTCTACCGCGCGCCGAAGGCGCCGATCTCGCCGGCCACGATCCTGACCGCCGGCATCACGGACGAGCACCGCCTGCCGTTCGAGGACGCGAAGGTGCACTACGCCGGCCAGTTCGTCGCGCTGGTCGTGGCGGACACCTACGAGCATGCGCGAGAGGCGGCCCAGCTTGTGAAGGTGACGTATGCCCCGGCCAAGGCACTCGCCAATCTGGAGCAGGGCATGGCGGCTGGCAAGCTGCAGGACGGCGGGCGCGGCCACACGCGCGGCGAGCCGGCCAGGGACTTCGACGCCGCGCCGGTCCGTGTCGATGCCGTGTACCACACGCCGGTGGAGACCCACAATCCAATGGAGATGCACGCCACGGTGGCGTGGTGGGAGGGCGGCGACCTGCATCTCTACGAGGCCTCGCAAGGCGTGCTGGTTCATCGCAACACGTTGGCCCTGATCTTCGGACTCACGCCGGAGAGCGTGAGCGTGGACGCGCCGTTCATCGGCTCGGGCTTTGGCGCCAAGCTGTTCCTGTGGCCGCACTCCGTGGCCGCCTGCGCGGCGGCCAAGATGACCGGGCGCCCGGTGAAGCTGGTGGTGCCACGCGCGCAGATGTTCACGACCACGGGGCAGCGGCCGGAGACGAAACAGCACCTCCGGCTGTCGGCGGGCGCCGACG
>NZ_JBFREV010000097.1:0-2857 GCF_052114485.1 Cupriavidus sp. KB_39 | reverse complement strand
TTCCTTCCCTCGTCTATTTACAGTTCTCTATTTTCGATCTCTCAGTGAGGGCGCGTTGTAACGCGACGCGCCGATCGCTATCATAGTACGTTCGGGTGGTTTTGATCTACCCGATACCATCGTTCTTCGTCATCCGAAAGACTCGGCGGCCGTCTGAACGATAGCCGGTATTCATGCCCCGACAGCGGATAGCGCCCAGATTGCCAAAGACGCCGCCAGGGACACCCTCGAACTCGGTCAGCAGTTCCGTACATGGCGGCTAGCCTAGATGCCCTGGCGGCGCATCTTGTGGACCGTCCTGTCCATTGTCAGCAAGCGTCGGCCGGTGACAACTCGCGCCGTACAGTAGTTAACAATGAATTGAACGCGTTGTCACCGGGAGCGTCAGCGAGACGTGGCCAACCATTCCTGCAGCTCCCGCCAAGCATGCAGTTTTTCCGAGTACGGCATGGTGTGGGCAGGACTACTGGAAGGAAGCCTGACGACGCGATGGCTGCCACCATGCCGACCGAGAGCCTTCAAACCAATACGCTCAGCCGTACCGCCATTGAACGCGATTGCTGCCAGATTCGGCATCGACTCGACCAAACCCACCAGATCGTTTCCGGCATGACCGCGTATGTTGCTGTCCAAACTACCCTCTCGCTTTGCTTCAGCTACGACATCCCATAGACCGACGTGACGCGCCAGCAGCGTTTGCAACCGCACAGGGTAGTCCATGTGAATCAAGTCTTCGCCAAGGACGTCGCCAACCAACCGCCAAAAGGCATTTTGGCGGTGCGCATAGTATTGCCCCTGGGCCAATGAAACTTCGCCGGGCAAGCTACCGAGAATCAATACCCGAGTGTTGGCATCAACCACGGGCGGAAAACAGCGCTTAAGCGTCATCGGCCACCTCCGCAAGCACTCCCTTTATTGCGGCTATAGCCCTCTGCGAACGCAATGGGTCACTCTCCAAAGCCGCTCCTTGGCGAACAGTGCGCCTGATGCCGTTCCGCAGATGTGCGACGAAATAGCGTGCATTCCGATCGGGCTTAAGAGGTAGCTGCGAAAAAAAAGCCTCTACACGGCTACCGTCGAAACCACCCTCCTTCAACTGACCGCGCAATGCTTCGATTTCGTCCGACGCGAGCATGGGGCCACCGGGGAACAGGTCGAGTCGGTGCATAACCTTCTGCACCTCACTCAGCATCCGAAACCGCAGCCGCAGCTTTTCATCGAGGCCGGTCTCCTTGGATTCAAGCTGCTCCATTAGTTGGCTCAGCACTTCAAGCGACGCCTGTTCGTCCCGAGCGGCATTCGACGAAATCTGCACTTCGCTTTGCAGAGCAAGTCGCTGCTTCTTTAAGTCGCTAAGCTGAGCCTCCACATCCCGCAATCGCTGGATAAGGATCGGCATATCGCCACCCGTTTCGATGGCCGCCATCAGATTCTTGAGCCTCGTCTCTGTCTCTTCGACCATGGCATTGCAGGCATCCAAACTGGCCCGCTTCGCTGTCACCTCGTTGTCGGCGGATGCCTCTCCAAGGACTCGACGAAGATCCAGTTCGCGCGTGAACGTGATGAACTCGGATTCGAGTTGCCGGATGTTATACGAAACACCGACGCAACCGCTCCCCTGTAACGCGCCGGAGCAGTATAGAAATCCAGTGTTGATCCCAGGCTTGCGTCGAATATGCATCGGACTTCCGCAATAGCCGCACTTCGCCGTGCCCTGGAAGATGTTGTAGCACTGACCCTTTCGACCCGCGCTCGTTGTCCCCTTGTTTCGGTCGCGAGCCTTGCGCATCGCCTGCACTTCGTAGAAGAGCGTCTTGTCGATAATCGGTGGGTAGTAGTCTTCGACGAAGGTGTTGGTCGTCGTACGCCCATTGTTGTCCTGATCCATCTGCAGGACACCGATGACAGCGATGTTTGTCAGATTGAACCCAACCGTGCTGTTCTGCCAGTACTTGGAATGTTGCGCTGTCGGGATACCGCGACGATTCAATTCCTTCACAATCAACGCATTGCCCATCCCGTCTTTCGCCAGATCGAATATCAATCGGACCGTCACGGCATTCTCTTCGATGACTTCATACCTTGTTTTGTCATCGGAGAGCTTGAGCCACCAAGGGCAGCGCCCGAGCTTCACCTCTTTGTTAGCGATGACTCGCTTCTTCTTAGCCTCGTAAGCAGCTTTGATTCGCCGCGACTTCACGGCCGATTCTTCGTGAGCACGCGACATGCTCACCAACGCGATCAGCAGCGGAGTCCAGTCATTCCGGAGCCTGTCCTTGCTATATACAGCCCCATCGACGAGTGTCACGATGGTAATGCCGCGATTGATGATGGACTGGAACACGGCCAGCGCTTCTGGTACGGGCAGGCGCGACAACCGATCGAGCGATTCGACCAGCAGATGCGAATCGGGCTGTACGCGCCCTTCGTCGATAGCGGCCACGAATTGACCAAGAGCGCCGCGTTCGAAATTCGAACCGGTGAAGGCCGAAACGCCGAGGTCGCGCACGCTCAACGACTGATCGAGCGTCAGCCCGTGACTAGCGGCATATTTCTCGGATGCTTCGAGTTGGCGGCGGAGGGAGTCGCCTCGGATTTGTTCGGGGGTGGAAAACCGGATGTAGGAGTATGCGGCGGGCATGGAAACGGCAGGCTGGCAGGGCTCCGCCGATTATATCCAAGCCGGGTGTCAAATTGACCAGAAAGCTTTCTGCTTGTGCGCGTAGTACTGGTTCTGGGCGAGCGAGACCTCGCCCGGCAGGCTGCCGAGCACGAGGACGCGGGTGTGGGCATCGACGACCGGCGGGAAACAGCGTTTGGTGGTCATCTTGGGAGGGTCTTCACTGGCGGCCCCTCC
>NZ_JBFREV010000096.1:0-2862 GCF_052114485.1 Cupriavidus sp. KB_39 | reverse complement strand
GCAAAGCAGGTCGACGCTCTCGGCGAAGAGGCTCTTCTGCAGCGACGTCTTGCCTTCCGCATCGGCCGCGCCACGAATGCGGCTGCCGTCGTCGCGGAGCACGGCATACGACTCATGGCTGGCGGGCTCGTCGTCGAACGGCCAGCGGACCGTGAACGCTTCATCGAACTCCGCGTGCTTCCACGTATTCATCGCCTGAGAAAGCGACTGCTTTATCGTCTGCTGATAGGAAGCCGATCGGATGATCCGGTCGCCGCGCGTGCCGTCCTCGATGCCCGTGAGCGACAGCCGCAGGAATGAACCGCCGCACTTCAGCAGCAGTTCCTTTTCGGCCTCGATGACCACCCTGCCGTTGGCGCTGCTGATGGTCACGTTGCGGTCGGCCAGCAGACGCATGTCGTCGCTCTGCGCCTGGATGTCGATGGGTCCCCGCGCGGCGAACAGCTTGATGCCGAGCTTYTGCGCGAAGATCGACACCAGCTCGCCGGCGGCGACGGTGAAGCGCTTCAGCGCGCTGAAGTCCGCGTGGCCACCCGATGTGCCGATCAAGTTCTGGCTCGCGCTCAGTTGCAGGTCGCCGCCAGACGCCAGCGCCATGCCGGCCGGGGCGCTGGCCAGCAGGCCGGCCTGCTTGAGGGTGTCCAGCGTGTTGTCGAGCAGCGCCTTCTGGCGGCCGTAGTCTGCCGCCACCGCCTGTGCCGCCTGCGCGGCGGAGGCCAGCGCTTCGGCCTGACTGAGTGCCTGCTGGAGCAAACCCCGGGCCGCGTCCATGCCGAGCTGTGGGCCCTTGGCGCTGGGCTGGTCGTCCGCCGACAGGAACAGGCCCTTGCCGCCCCGGATCGCACCCCATCCGGACGTGCGCAGCTCGAAGCCCTCGCCGCGCTTCTGCCGCTTGTCGTCGACGAGATAGCCAAGATTCAGCTGCGACTTGCGCGCAAAGTCGGTGGAGAGCTTGACGCCCTCCTGCCCCTCCCAGTCCTCGAAGCGCAGCTTGTTATTGCTCTGGGTGCGGATCACGTTGCGAGACAGCCAGCGGTCCCGGTTGGTGATCAGGTCCTCGTGCTGGCTGTTGTGCTGCACGTGGGCGATGTATGGCTTGTTCGGATTGCCGTCGCGGAAGGCCACGTCCACATAGGTGCCATCGACGAGCGGGAAGTGGAAGCCGGTCTGCCTCGCCCCGGCGAACGGCTTGGCCAGCGCCAGCGGCACGCTTTCGCCGCCATTCGGCCAGGTGTCGAAATCGAGGTCGAAGCGGACCGTGTAGTGCCCCTGCTGCGTCAGGTAGGCGTACTTGTACTGGCCCGGCGAGGTCACGCGGGCAGACAGCGTGCCCTGGATCCTCGGCCAGCGGTCTTCGGCCAGCGGCAGGCGGAAGCGCCGGTCAGAGGGAATGGCCTTGAAGGTGTTGCGATAGGCGGCATCGCGCGCGCCGGTGTGGATAACCTCGGTGATGACCTGCCCGTTCGGCGCCTCCGCCAGCGCCAGATCCATGCGGAGGATGCGCGCCGGGCGCAGGTCCAGCACGTTACTCTCGCCCGAGAACACCAACTGGCCGGCCATCGCCGCTTCATGGCGTAGCTGCGCCTCCCACTTGCCGCCCTCGAAGTCCAGATGATGGGTGCCGAAGACATAGGACTGCCCGTAGGTCGTCGTCTCCTTGCGCGCGACGTTGGCCTCGCCGGTGAAGCGCTCCCACGCGCTGCCCGGGTGGTAATCGGCCACGCGAAATGACGCCGCCACGGTCGTCGCATGAGATTGCAGCGCCAGCACCGCCTCCACGCCCGCCTCCAGCCCGGCGGTTTCGCGGTACGGCACGCGCAGTTCCGGCTGGTAGAGGTAATGGTCGATGTCATCCCCGAACACCAGCATCTCGCCGAACTTGCCGGGCACGAAGTAGCTGTACAGCCCCTCCTGCTCCATCAGCAGCCGGATGTAGGCCCAGTCGGACATCTGGTACTGGAAGCGGAACGCGTGCTGCGGATACTTGCGGCGCAGCCGGAAGGCGAACTGATGGCCCTGCAGGTCGTGCCGGCGCAGGATGGCCTCGATGATCTGCGGCGCGGTCTGGTGCTGGTAGATGCGACTGGCCTGCGTAAGCTTCAGCCGTGCGGCGAGCGGTTCGACCACGGCCTCGTAGCTGAACAGGTCGCGGGAGCGCTGGAGCCGGCTGAGCCGGGTGATGCAGCCGGCGAACTGGCGCGGCGCGGCCCCGTCGATGGGGTCGCCATGGTCAATGCGGAAGGTGGCGGCCTTGCCGAGATAGTCGGCACGCTCGAGTTCGAGCGGGTGCGTGAACTGCACCGTGACGACGTAGGTCTCGCCAAGCCGTTCTTCGGCAGTGAATGACACCACCGACAGCGCGGCGGCATTGGCGGCGCCGGGCACGTCGAGGTAGTAGACCTGCCTCCTCTTCAGCCGGGCGTCGCCGTCGTCCGCCCAGTATTCCTTCCGCTGCGCTATTGCTTCCACTTCCTTCCCCATCGACTCGGATTTGCGGCAGAACCGTACTCCGTTTCGATGGCGCCGGAAGCGCCCAAAGCGCGCTGTTTGCGCTACGTCATGTGTGACTAATTGCTTGAATTTCCTAGGCTTTCTCGGAATTACCTGAGGTCAGGCCGGCGCCTTCCCAGGCGCCCGATCTATCGGCCTAGCTTGCAGCCACGGTCCAGGAAATCGCTGGCATGGCCGTTGTTGGCCGGCGCGAGAGCGACCGGCTCATCCACGACGACAAAGCCGCCGCCCGCGTAAGCGAGAAAGATGCCGCGGTCCTGCGTGTCGCCGGCGGTGCCCGCCGTTTCGCGATGCACCTCATCGAACGGATTGAAGGCCAGCACCGGCTGGTCCGCCGGCACGCGCTTCGCC
>NZ_JBFREV010000095.1:0-2916 GCF_052114485.1 Cupriavidus sp. KB_39 | reverse complement strand
CGGTTGGTTGTGGACCGTTACTGATGGCGACGGCAGGACATTCAAGCTGATTGCGGCCCGTTGCCGGGTCACCGTGGAGGTGTCGGGCGTGGTGGGCGCCAGCATTGCCGCCGAACTGGCCATGAAGATCGAAGTCTCGCCTTTGGACAAGAACATGCCGAAAGCGGCCGGCAAGCGTGGCCGCAAAGACAAGAAGGCCCGCAGGAAGCAAACGGTGTCGATCAATACCAAGGACGAGGCCGACGTTGCCACGCTCGATGCCTCCGCCGGCGCGTTCGCGGGGGTGAAAGCCAATGGCACGTTGACGGGCGAGCTCGAATGGCGGGATCCAAAGGACGAGAAGAAGGAATTCGCCAGCATTGCGAGTATCGCGCCTACCGTCGGGGGAATGGCCGGCATTGGGGCAGGGGCGAAGTTCAAAATTGAATACACCCGCGGAATCTTTCGACTCAGGGCGCACGCCAGCCTGTGTGTGGGCGTGGGTGCGGAAGGCGCATTGGATTTCGCGGTGGGCGCAAAGCAGATGGTGCTGTTCTTTAGTTGCCTGTTTTACAACATCGCGTATTGGCAGTTCAAGAATCTGAAGATTATCGATGAAGATGCCTTCGAAGCGCTGAAGGGTATTCAGTTCCTGGCCGTGAGAACCGGCCGGGCAATTGAGAGCTACTACGGAGATACCGTTCAAACAATTCAAGATGCAGTGTTCGCGGTCGACAAAGAAATGGGGAAGGCCAACGCGAGGCTGGAACTGGCCAAGCGCATCCTCGGCAATCCGGAGTCACTGAAGTATGTCACGCCGGAGGCAAAGGGCATGCTTATCCATCAATTGACGCGTCACAGCTACGCGGATGTCGTGGCTGGCGGTGCGGTAGCCGGCGACAACTATCTGGGGCCTCAACGAAAGGCGGTTCTCGCCGTCATAAAGACCGCGGTATCCAAGCCCGAGCTTGAGAACATCATCCAGCATATAGCGAGGAGCGGCGCAAAGGGCAATTTCGCTGCAAATAAGACAGCGCTGAGGGCGTTCTTCAAGACGGAAGCCATCCGCGACATCGATATTCCAGTTTATGAATCGCCTTACCTGGGGGAATTCGATGCCCTAAAAACACTTGCACTGCATGGCGATTTCGATGGTTGGTATCAAGCCTTCGTCAATCATTTGATGGATGAGGTGCCACACGGCTATGCGCTCGCTGACGCGACTTCGCCGGCCTATGAGGCGCTGCGGGGCGCGAACGATCATCCCCTCTTTGCGTCCACCGGTTGGAACGCCTACTACACCAGCGAGGCTTAAATGCACTTCAGAACGATAGGAACCATTGCTGCCGTATTGACACTCCTCCTTGGGGGCGCTCAAGTGCTGGCCTCAGCGTTGACCGATGTCCAGCCCCCGCGCCAGCCCATCATGTCGAAGAACCCGCGCGAAAACGCGCCAACCTTGCATCAGCCTCCAGCGCTGACAGCAGAGTTGTTGGCTTTGACGGAAGGCAGCATCGAGGAACGCATAGCAAAGCTCAAGCACAAGGTGCTGAAGGACCTGATCCGGGTCGAAGGCGGCAGCTTCATGATGGGGGATTTCGGGCTAGGGTGGACGCCGGAGGGGTTGTACTACACGAGCGGGATCGATAACAAGCCGGCCTACAAGGTCACGCTGACGGGCTACAACCYTGCCCGGTTCAAGACTACCTATGCCGAGTACGACGTGTTCGCCGATGCGACCGGGCGGCCCCGGGCCGGGATGGAGCGGAGACCGGGCCACCCGTTGCCGCCGGGGTTCTACCGCCATCCGTTGATTCCGGCCGGCATGTACTGGCAGCAGGCCAGGGATTATTGCCAGTGGCTAGGCGAGCAGACCGGCGTGCCCTTCGGTCTGCCGACCGAGGCCCAATGGGAATACGCCGCGCGCAGCCGTGGCCAGAATTTCCTCTGGGCAACAGACAACGGGCACATTGATTTCGGCCGGAACATTGATACCTATGATCAGGCCCAACGAATGAAACCCATTGTTGACACCGACCCCGAGAGGCCGTCCTCCGTCACGCGAGCCATGCTTTATCCGGTCGGCATCTTCCCGCCCAACCCGTTGGGGTTSTATGACATGAACGCCAACGGATGGGAGTGGATGCAGGACTGGTATGACGAGGACTGGTACCGCGTAAGCCCGGAGCACGATCCGAAGGGGCCGCCGACCGGATCCTTGCGTTCGGTCCGGGGATACTCGGGTGGTTCCTATATTTCCGGGCTCAACATCAAGCGATATGGCGATGATCCTGTTCTTGTCGGAAAGGACATCCGCACGGGAGCCATTGGACCTGGATTCAACGTATCGTACACCGTTCGCTGTGTGGTCAACATCGACGGCGCTGTAGCGCAGTCGCAATGACACCCAGCGAGGCTTGAATGCACTTCAGAACAATCGGATCCATGGCAGCCGCATTGGCCCTCCTCCTTGGGTGCGCACAACACCCGGTCTCAGCGTTGGCCGATGTCCAGCCACCACCCCAGCCCATCATATCGGAAGACCCGGGCGAGGACGCGCCGATCTTGCATCAGCCTCCGGCACTCACAGCTGAGCTGCTGGCCTTGACGGAAGGCAGCATCGAGGAACGCATAGCAAAGCTCAAGCGCAAGGTGCTGAAGGACCTGATCCGGGTCGAAGGCGGCAGCTTCATGATGGGGGATTTCGGGCTCGGGTGGACCCCCGAAGGGTTGTACTACACGAGCGGGATCGAAAATAAGCCGCCCTACAAGGTCACGCTGACGGGCTACAACCTTGCCCGGTTCAAGACCACCTATGCTGAGTACGACGTGTTCGCTGATGCGACCGGCCGGCCCCGGGCCGGGATGGAGCGGAGACCGGGCCACCCGTTGCCGCCGGGGTTCTACCGCCATCCGTTGATACCGGCCGGCATGTAC
>NZ_JBFREV010000094.1:0-3051 GCF_052114485.1 Cupriavidus sp. KB_39 | reverse complement strand
ATGTGGAAGCCCTATGCGGCGGCCAGCCGCGAGCTTCTCGTCAGTCCGATTCAGCAGGATCTGGAGGATGTGCTCGTCGATCTCTCCCAGATGCCGGTGGATGGGCTCGACGCGCAGGCCAGCCAGTGGGCGCTGGACGGCCATCACACGCTCAAGACCTATCTGATGCTGGCCAACCCGGAGCGTGCCGAGCCGGACTTCCTCGCGCCGCAGCTGGTCCGACACTGGCAGACGGAAGCCCGCATCACGCCCGGCGAGCGGGACGATCTGGCGGAGCGGCTGCTCACGTTCCATGCCGCCCGCGTCAAGGCCCATCCCGACTGGCGCATCGAGGCGAGCCCCGAGCTGGTGGCCGGCGCGCGGCGCACGGTGCTGGCGGTCATCGGCCAGCGCAACGCGCAGGACACGATCTACCGCCAGGTGATCGATGGCATCGGCAACAAGTAYSCGGATCAGACGCTGGTGTCGCTCACCCCCGGCACCGACGCGCGCGGGCTGGTCCGAGCCAATGCGCTGGTGCCCGGCGCCTACACCCGGCAGGCCTACGAGGGCCACGTGGCCGAAGCCATCGCGCGGGCCGCCAAGCGCACGGAAGTCGCCAGCGATTGGGTGCTGTCAGACGGCAATGCCCAGCAGTCGGMCAGCCCAAATGACTTGCAGGCCACGCTCACCGCCCAGTATTTCGCCGATTACGCCGAGCAGTGGCAGCGCTTCATGAACAGCCTCCAGTGGGAGCCCGCGCCCACGTTGCCGGCAGCCATCGACCAGTTGAAGCTGATGGCCGATGCGCGGCAGTCGCCYGTRATCGCGCTAATGAAGTCRCTCGATTACCAGGGCGGCGCGGGCGCGCGGAAGGACTCGCTGTCMGACACRCTCGTCGCCAAGGCGCAGGACATGCTCGGCAAGAAGGCAGCCAGCGCCGGGATCGTCAAGCCCGACACCGCCGGCCCGCTGGGCTCGACCTTCGGACCCATCCAGCGGCTGATGGCCGTTGGTGAAGGTGCCGGCGGCGACATGAGCCTGCAGCGCTTCCTCGATCGCGCGACGGCCCTGCGGTTGCGGCTCCAGCAGGTCAGCMACAGCCCGGACGCCGACGCCCAGGCCCGCCAGATGGCGCAGGCGCTGTTCCAGGGCAAGGGCTCGGAATTGGCCGATACCCAGGCGTACGCGCAACTGATTGCCGCAAGCCTCGGCGCCGAGTGGGCCGGGATGGGGGAGGCGCTGTTCGTGCGTCCCATCGCCCAGGCGACCCAGACCGTGCTCCAGCCGGCGCAGGCCAGCCTGAACGCCGCCTGGCGAGACAGCATCGCCATGGCATGGGGCCGCGCCTTCGCCGGCCGCTACCCGTTTGCGGATACCGCCAACGACGCCTCGCTGCCGGAACTGGCCCGCTTCCTGCGTCCGCAGGGCGGGCTGATCCACGGCTTTCTCACGGCCCAGCTCGCCGGCGTGCTCGAACTGCAGGGCGATGCGTGGCAGCCGGCGGCGTCGGGCGGGCACGCGCTCGCGTTCGATCCGGCCTTCCTTGCGGCGATCAACCGGCTCCAGCGCATCGGCACGCGGCTGCTCACGCAAGGCGAGCCCCGCTACCAGTTCGAGATGAAGCCGATTCCCACGCCGGGCCTGACCGATACGCTACTGACCCTCGACGGCCAGACCCTCCACTACTACAACCAGCGCGAACACTGGCAAGCCATGACGTGGCCGGCGAGCAACCTGGAGAACCCCGGCACCCGGCTCCAGTGGCAGGCCGAGACGGCCGGCACCAACAAGCACTATGAGTTCACCGGACGATGGGGCCTCGTCAGGATGCTCGAGCGGGCCAGCATCGAGCCGATCGACAGCGCCACGTTCCAGCTCACATGGCAGGGCCAGCCGGATAGCCCCGTCGTGGCTGCGGCGCCGGACCCCGACAGCCTCACCGCGCGCCCGGCCATGCAGCCGCCGGCCAAGGACGTCACCTACCCCATCCGCTACCAGTTGCGCACCGAGCTTGGCCATGGGCCGCTCGAACTGCTCTCGCTGCGCGATTTCGTGCTGCCGTCCCGGATCTTCCTCGACAAGCCCCAACCATCCACCACCAAGGGGAACGATGTTTAACCAGTTGCTCAACGCGCTGTTCGGCACGCGCGCGCCGTCGGATCTGGCCCGGGCGGCCATCGCGCGATGGGAACCGTGGCTGCGGCCCATCCGCCCCGATGCGCCCGCCGGGGACGACCCCGGCTACGACGACGATTTCCTCGCCATCAAGGACGAAGTCGCCAAGCTGTCCGATGTCAACGACACGCTGATTGTCGAGACGGCGGAGCGTCTGCTCCAGGGCACCGCCAAGGATGCGCGGCTCGCCGCCTACTATCTCTACGCGCGCATGCGGCGGGACGGTGCGGAGGGCATCGCGTCCGGCTTCGAGCTGCTGGCGGCGCTGGTGGACCGCTTCGGCACGCAACTGCTGCCCGYCCGGGCCGAAAGCCGCAAGGCGTCGCTCGAATGGCTCGCCAGCGCAACGTTCACGGATCGGCTCGAYCGCGTGCACGGGCTGACCGGGCTGCCGCTGGAGCGCACGCTGTCGGCGCTGGCGCTGATCCTCGAGCGCACCGCGCAGTGGCCGGAGGCCGCCCGGCCGGCGCTGGACGCCCTCTTCCGGCGCTTCGAGGGCCGCGTGGAATCGCCCGCCGCCCATGACTCTGGCGCCGAGCCCGCGTCACCTGCTACGCCGATGGCGCTGCCCRCKGGCGAYGTYTCCTCCTCGCGCGACCTGCTSGACCGCGCGCGCCAGATGGCCACGTTCCTGCGCGAGCAGCCGCAGGGCTATCTGGCCGCGTACCGGCTCATGCGCTGCGTCCGTTGGGACACCCTGACGGAGGCGCCGCCGCACGAGCCCAGCGGCAAGACGCGGCTGGTCGCCCCGCGCGCCGAGCTACGCGCCCAGCTCAAGCGCCTGCTGTTGCAGAAGCAGTGGCCGGAGTTGCTCGATCGACTTGAACGCGCCTTTGCGGAGGGCGCCAACCATTTCTGGCTGGACCTCCAGTACTACGCCTTCACGGCGCAGGA
>NZ_JBFREV010000093.1:0-3055 GCF_052114485.1 Cupriavidus sp. KB_39 | reverse complement strand
GGGGAAGGAGAAGGGGGGCGGGAAACGAAAAAAGCCGCACATTGCTGTGCGGCTTTTTCGTGGACATCACGCTGGCGCATGACATCGAAATCTGGTCGGGGTGAGAGGATTCGAACCTCCGGCCTCTACGTCCCGAACGCAACATGATGGAAGACGCTGGGTCTTGGCATAGTCTACGGGCTGTTCGAGAAAGACGTAGATAATATCGCGACAATATTGGCTAATTTGGTTAAACCCAGATGATCATTAGCTCAATCTGCTCTAAAAACGAAAACTAACCGGGTAGAAGAAGATTATTAGTTTGAGAGGGATTCTAGACTGTGCTAGCGAGTTTCACCTTCAGGTGCTTTCCCGCCGGCCCGTGAAAACCATGCGTGACAACACCACATAGGACACCATGGCCATAAAGGGCGTGAGGATCAATTGCCCTAGGATCGGCTGTTCAATCCATCCCTTCAGCATTGTCAGGCAAATTAGATTTACGACGTAAATAAAACAATATGTCATTACAAACCGGGGCAATCTGGCACGTGTCATATCGCGGAAGGCATAGCCTCCCAACGTGACGAAATTGAATCCGATGCCCATGATGATGCCGGCGATCAGCGCTAGCCAAGGCGGTGCTCCCATCAGGATGGCCGCTGAATACACCAGCCAGCCAAACAACGAGTTGAATCCGCCGGCAATCAGGAAACGAATAAAGGTGGCGTAGCGCTTGAGCTTCATCGTTGAGGGCGGTAACCGAAAGACAGCATGTTGCCGACATTAAAACTTAGTTTCATGTCGGCCATGCCGATCGCATCCAGGCCTTTGATCATGTTTTGCTTTAGTCCGACGCCAAGGGGTAACAGTCGCATCCAGTAGCGCAGCGCATAGCGGTTCTGGAAGCTGTGGACGATGATCGAGTCAAATTTGTTGCGCTCCAGGAGATACCGGATGCTCTTTGGCGAGAACAGTTGCATGTGTTCGATATCGATGATGGGCGACCGCTTGCCCAGGAGTCGATTGATGCCACTGCGATAATCATGCGTCACCAAGGCAATGGCTCCGCCGGGCCGGAGCAGGCGACTTGCCGCTGACACGATTTCACATGGGTCTCTGACGTGCTCCAGGGTCATGAAGCAACAAATGAAATCAAAGCTTTCGAGCTGGAAATCCGACTCTCTGAAAATAGCCTCCGTGAGCCAGCTTTGTCGATGAGGCGGCGCTGCTGCGATCGCAGCCGATGACGGTTCGACGCCCAGTGTGACCTTGAATCCCTGGGACCGGAGGACATCCAGGAAAATGCCCGTACCCGCCCCGATCTCCAGTGCCGACTCCTTGCTCGTGAGGCGGCTCAATACCGGAAGGACGGCTTCGCCGTACGCCGCCGCCGCATCGTCTGCCTCCTGCGCACTATCGAAGCTCGCGAGGTGATAGGCATGGGCCAGTATGGACTGATCCGGAGGATCATTGGCATACACCAGATCGCACGTCGGGCACTGAACCAATTGATGATTCATGAATTCAGGCAGCTTGCGCGAGGCAAAACTGAATGCAGACATCAGCGCAGGATCGATGTTCTGTTTCATGAAAAGCCTCGCCTCGGACGATTGCGTGCTACAGACTGGGCAAGATCGACTGGTCATATTAGCTTGTCTTGGTTGAGCAGTTATTTGGGGGGGCATAGCGAATGGTTTTATAACGGCCGAAATCCTATTCCTCATTCCTGATGGGGTTCGACGAGCATCAATGCCGCCAGGAGGCTCACACCTGCAACGGTTCATAAAGGGGCGGCGCAAAGCGTCGCTGATTTGCCCGGGATGTCAGCGAAAAAATAATTCCTTCTGTATATCGGGATGGCCAAGGACAGCCCAAGTCCAATCCAAGTCCAACCAGGAAAAAACCAAAGAGCACGCCTAGCTTGCCTTTCATCACGCGCCTTTCTTGGCTCGGACAAAGTAGCCAAGCGGGTCTTCTTTTGAGCCCATTCCCAGTGAAATGGAGACGTGTGCCGCAACGATAAAGCCCGTGGCGAGCAAACCGCAGAGCAGCGACAACGGCAGCTTCCAGCACATGGACCATATTGGTCTGGCAGGTCGCAGCAGCCTGATTGTCAGTACCGTCAACTTGTTGGCGATTGCTGCAATGTCATTACCACGCTCACGAATGTCGAGGTTGGTGAAACCACTCTGGACAAACAGATTTTGCAGACGCTCGCGGGTAAACCGATGGTAATCATGCGGCAAGTGGTGCTGCCGAGCTGACCAGGGCACCGTGAGCAACATGACGCCACCGGGCTGGAGAACCCGTGCCATTTCGCTGACCAGGAGCTGCGGGTCCTCCGAGTGCTCCAACACTTCGATGCACAGGACGCATTCAAAGGTGGCGTCGTCGAAGGGCATCAGCCGCCCATCGTAATAAATCACGTCGTAGCGCTTACTACCCATTCCAAATTCATCGGCGTGCCCGACGTCAATACCCTGATAGGTCGTCGATGCCGGTAACCATGCACGCCAGGGCGACTGGCCGGCACCCACATCCAGGACCCGGCCGCTGGCCTGCCCGAGCGCCGGACGAAGGAATTGCACAATCGTCCCCAATTGGAGATCAATCAAGCACCGCAGCCTAAACAGGAAGGGGTTAGTGGCCGGTGACTTGACTGAAATCGGCTGAAAACCTTCTTTCCGGTGCATGTTGCCGGATCCGGGTTGCATCATTTGATGGCCTTTCCATCCGGTAACAGCTCCGTGGCCTTTCCATTGCGGATCAGTGCGGAGCGGATCAGGCGCGGCCTGCCTTTGACCTCGGCCATGATCTTGGCGACGTATTCACCGACCAGACCAATGGCAAAAATATTAAACGAGCCGAACATCAGGATGGCGATCAACAAGGTGGTGACGCCTCGTGGCGCGATATCCGGGCTGAATATACGCAAGGCGGCAACGATGACAGCCGCAATCGTGGAGAGACCGAGCGCAATAACGCCTGTGGAGGTCAGCAAGGTCAGGGGCGTGTTACTGAAAGAAAAGATGCCTTTCTTAGCCCAATCAATGTTTTTGATGAAGCTGTTGGT
>NZ_JBFREV010000092.1:0-3263 GCF_052114485.1 Cupriavidus sp. KB_39 | reverse complement strand
CATTCGAGACCGGCGTGGTCGTACGCAATAACGGTGCCGACGAGATGGAGAAGTACAACGCGCATCAAAGCTACGATGACGAACAGCTGGAGCGGATCCTCAATCGTCCACCTTATGAGGTGTACACGCTGTACGTCGGCTCTGACGGCCAGATGAACTCCCAGGCCCTGCCATGGCTTGGCCTCAAGATGCGCACCTTCGCGCGCAACCAGGCGGATGAACTGCCAAGCGACCCGCCACCGTTTGCGCAAAGCGAACCGCGCTTCCGCACCATCCTCAACAGCCTGCGCCTGCGTGCCACCGTGCCGGCCCTGCCTGAGGTCACGGCGCTGGGCAAGGGGTACGGCGCAAGGACCTCGAACGATGTCATCCCGGGAGGTCAACCATGAGAGGCGCCATTCGCCTGCATGACCGTACCGATCAGGACGGCTATGTCGAGAGCGCAAGCGGAGAGATCGTCATCGACGGCCGCCCTGTTGCCCTGGTCGGCGATGTGGTCAATTGCTCGCTGCCCAGCCATGGAAAGAGCGCCATCCTGCCCGGCGCGAGCCAGATCTATTGCGGCAACCGGCAGGTTGCGTTGCACGGATTCATTGCCGGATGCGGATGCCGGTTGTTATCCAGTACTACCGGGTTCGGAGAATGACCATGACCTGGCCAATTCCTGCATTCGCGCCCATCGCCACACCCGGCCTTCCTCGCGCCCGCTTATGGCTTGCGCTCCTGGTCTTGTTCCTTGCTGCCGGCGCGCTCGCCACGGCATGGCTATGGCCAGAAGGCCGTCCGGCGTCAGGCCTGCGCTTCTGGCTTGGTATTGCCGGCATACCTGCGCTTGCGTGGATGGCGGCATTCGGCGTTCGGCTCCTGGTCTACGGCAATGCCAGTGGCAAGGCCACCCTCATGACGAGTATCCAGGAGCACTCGCTCGCGCAATGGCGTGCCTGGGGAAACCAGCGACTCGCGGTGCTCGACGTCGTGCTGATGTTGCCTGACACCGAAAGAGTTTCTGAAGCGGATCTTATCCACGACATGATTGTCGATGCACCGCGATTGGAACCCAGTCCCGGCGTTCCCAGACAAATCCAAGACCTTGACAAGCGCGATCCGTTTTCAGTCCGAGAGAAAGGGCTGTTCATCCTGTTGCTACAAGAGGTCCGCGGATCGGCCTACAACGTCCACGCGGGCGTAAAGGGTTCGGTGGAGATCGTTGGGGTAAGCATGACAGACCATGCCACCACGAACGCCGGACCTCAAATGGCCGAACTGCTCGACGGAGCCAGCTTGGACCCTTTCCATGGTGAACCGCCCAAGGAAGCCGTGGATGCATCCGTCATAGGTCTGTTCGCGCACTGGTCCACGGAAGCCCCCAAGCGTTGCGGCCTGTTCATGGCCACGCAGCTATGGGGCGACGGGGACGAGGGCACCGTGTCGGAGGGGGGAGTGGGCATGACCCTCGCGACTGACATCACAGCGCGCGCAGCCGGCGCTGCACCGGCCGCATGGCTTCGCCGGCCGATGCAAACGTCATTGGAGAACCTCGAGACAGACCTCGAAACGCTGCTGGGAACCCAGGGTCCAGTCCCACCCCTCGCCCGCTGGTGGCTTTGCGGCCTGGACACAAACGCCACAAACAGGCTGCTGGCGCATCCTTTGGTTCGACTCAAGCTGGAGGTGTTGCCGGAGAATCCGAACCAGGCGATTTCAATCGACACGTTCTCGGGTCCGTGCGGCGGGCTATGCGAATGGCAAGCGCTGGCGGCCGCATGTATCGCGGCGGAACTGCAGCAGACAGCACAGTTCTTCGCGGCTCGCAACCGGAACGGGATCGTAATGGGACGTATTGATCCACCTGAACCCAGCGCAGAGACGCCATGAACATTACATACTTCGCAATCGCGCTCGTGTTGATCGCAGTCACGATCTTGGTCGGCGGATTTTTCTTCCTCTTCTTCGAAGTCAGCGAGATCGAAGCCTGGGTACGCAACAACTGGAAAGCCTTGGCAGCGGGGACGGCGCTCGTTGTGTTGCTGATTGCGGTCGTTATCCTTCGATCAAGGGTTGCTGCCGTTCGTCTTCGAAAGGAGGCGGGGGCGACGCTACCAGATGCCGGTGGCAAGATGGCCAATGCAGAAGGCGTTCCGGCGCACCCCTCGCTGCGGGATAGCCTGCGCGCCAACGATGGCGCCTTCTGGCAACGCCGTTCCCCTCGAATACTGCTATGCGGCGACGACAGGACGATGGTAAAACTGCTTCCTGAAATCATGGCCACGGGCACATTTGCGACGGGGGCTAACTCGGTTCTCATCCGAGCCGCCAACGGCGAAAATGGGAGCGTGGACGCTGCGTACCTGCGCCAACTGCGAACGTTGCACCGACGCGGCCCAGTGGACGCGGTGGTTCTTGTTTCCAACGGTGAAACCGCCGCACGAAATCAGCATGGCGATCTCGCGACACGGGGGACGGATCTTTCGCATATCGCCGAAGCCCTGCGCTGGTCCGCCCCGGTTTTCGTTCTCGAGGTCGGCGGCGCAGAGACATCCGGCAGCGGGAATGTACCTGTCGTCGGTTGCGAGTTACGCTTTGATCCGAGTGCCACCGCCGTGGAGGTCGCCCTTGCGCATCTCCGCGATCGTCTTGCCCGGCGCGGTACCGAGCGATTGAGCGCAGTCCCCGGTGACCGTTACCTTGCGGAGTTGTCTCAGCGGCTCGATGCGCGGATCAAGACGCTCGCCGACTGGGCGGGAAAACTTGGCGGCACCCATGGCGGACGCTCTGCATTGGCGGGGTTCGTGTTCGCTCCGCTACCGGCTGACGCGAAAGACGGGGAGGCATATACCAGTTCCACTCTCCCCCTCTGGCAACACATCGCCGATTCCGCCCGCCGCCACCGCGGCCGGCGCGTGGGCTTTCATCCTGTCACCGTGTGTTCGACCATCGCCCTCGGCGCCATCGGGCTATGGACCGCCGGGATGCTGCTGTCCGGCTTCCAGAACGCCCGCAATATCCACGCCGCGCAGTCGGCTATCGATGCCAATGCTGCCGCACCCAGTCCAGCCGGGCGCCTGCGCTCGCTCCTCACTCTGCAACACCAGATCGCACGCTACGAACCCCGCGCCGGTCATCACGCGCCGCTCACCACCCGCTTCGGCCTGAACCGCGACGCCGCCCTGCTTGCGGCCATGTGGAAGCCCTATGCGGCGGCCAGCCGCGAGCTTCTCGTCAGTCCGATTCAGCAGGATCTGGAGGATGTGCTCGTCGATCTC
>NZ_JBFREV010000091.1:0-3265 GCF_052114485.1 Cupriavidus sp. KB_39 | reverse complement strand
GATACGGGGCAGCGGGAAGGTCCTGGCACGAGCGAGCAGCAGCGTATCAAGTCGCTGGAGCGTGAAGTCAAGGAACTGCGCAAGGCSAATGAGATCCTGAAGCTGGCCAGCGCGTTTTTCGCGCAGGCGGAGCTCGACCGCCGATTGAAGTGATGAGRGCCTTCATCGACAAGTACCGCGACAGCTTCGGGGTCGAGCCGATCTGCAAGGTGCTGCGGATCGCCCCGTCGGGCTATTGGCGTTACGCRGCSCAGCGGTGCAATCCYGMCCTGCGCAGTGCCAGAGCCCGGCGTGACGATGTTCTGATCGCGCACGTCGAGCGYGTCTGGCAAGCCAACATGCAGGTCTATGGCGCCGACAAGGTCTGGAAGCAATTGAACCGTGAGGGCATTCCGGTGGCCCGTTGCACCGTCGAGCGGCTCATGCGCCGCCGAGGGCTGCRCGGTGTCGTCCGCGGCAAGGTGSTGCGCACGACCACMAGCGATACGCGRGCGCCGTGTCCGCTYGATCGCGTCAATCGACAGTTCAAGGCCGACCGACCCAATCAGCTTTGGGTTTCCGAYTTCACCTACGTCTCGACCTGGCAGGGCTGGCTGTACGTGGCCTTCGTCATCGACGTGTTCGCCCGGCGCATCGTTGGTTGGCGGGTCAGCAGTTCCATGAACACCGATTTCGTGCTCGATGCCCTGGAGCAGGCACTGTACGCCCGGCAGCCYGAACCGGMGAATGCCTTGATCCACCATAGCGACAGGGGTTCGCAATACGTATCGATTCGCTATAGCGAACGCCTGGGCGAAGCCGGCATCGAGCCTTCAGTGGGCAGCAGGGGCGACAGCTACGATAATGCGCTGGCCGAGACGATCAACGGCCTGTACAAGGCCGAGTTGATTCACCGCCGTGCTCCGTGGAGGACCCGGGAATCGCTTGAGCTGGCAACGCTGGAATGGGTGTCCTGGTTCAACCATCACCGGCTGCTCGGCTCCATCGGGTACGTGCCGCCGGCCGAGGCCGAAGCAACGTATTATCGGCAACTYACCGAACAGGCCGCCACGGCCTGACTTAAACCAACCAGCCTCCACGAAAGCCGGGGCGGTTCACTCGCCTGCGGAAGTTGTCCCAGGAGAGGCCGCCGCCGCTTGCCCCATAGAGATATTGAATCTGTGAGAAGCGCGCCTGCCCTTCGAGAATTTCCAAGAGACCCAACGGTGGAATTTCGATAGGTGATCCGGGATAAAATCCTTCGACCTCATTGGTACGCAGCATCCCCATATCGGCCTCCCAGTCACGCGGGTGGGGCAGCGCTTCGTAGTTTTGGTCCACTGTCGCGGCAATGAGCCAACTCGCAGCGCCAATCGCCATACGATAGGAATGACCAACGCTGCTGAAATACGGATCGCTAGCGACGCTGTTAGCTGAACCTACCGGATTGATGACGAGTCTTCGAAAAAAATCGAGATCGTGCCAGTTATTGAGGACAACGTTGAGTCCAGCGTCCTGTTGCTCGGCATCGAGCAGCTTCTCGGCCAGTCCTAGCAGGGGCTTGACTGGCCCATGCGTTGCCAGGACTTGGTCCAGCCATTTTCGGTTCATATGAGCGTGGGCGGGTTGCAAGAAACTCAACATGAGTCCCGCGCTTGTTCCTACATGCTGCCACCAGTGGATGGTTTCGTGGAGGTAGGTCGAAAATGCCTGCGCCACCTCCCAGGACTCGCATTCGCRCATGGAGGCCTCGCCACCCTGTGCTTCCAGGATTCTATGAAGGTCTGGCCTCAAGCGAACCACGAAATCCAGGGTGTTGTAAGACCCGTTCGCTTCGAGATTGCGATTCCCGTGCGCGCTTGCTAACGCCGCATTCTGATCATCCGACTCAACAAAAACGCCATCCAGATTCACTGAACATCTCCGCATATCTCAGGTACGTGACAGTTTACCCGTAGACCATACCAAGGCACATTGCATCTAATTATCAAGCACGTCCCTTTTACTTGCCTCCGTTGAGTAACTACCAATCTAAAGCTTGTGTCCGCTCAGAATTGGGCATTCAGGCCACAGTGGATTGAGGATGAGCGTGTGGACCTTCGCGCGGGTGATTCCGACGCGAAGCACCCGGCGGCTCTTGGGATATGGCGCAGCATCGCCCCGCCAGACGAAGGACGATTCGACGGCGGGACCAGTCCGCCGGGCCTCGCGGACGATGATGACGCCGTCGAATTGCTTCCCCTTGGCCTTGTGGAAGTTCATGACCTGCAGCCCCGTTGGAGGCTCCACGCCGTCGAGGATCTGTTCTTGGGCGAGGGCCTGGTCAAGAGCCGCGCGGGCGTGAGTGTATGCGCCGTCGCGCAGCCACTCAGTTGACAGAGCTGCGGAGATGCGGTGGCCGCGACGGAACGCCACCAGGAAGTCCAATTGGTCGGCCACGTGCGCGAGCTCGTCTTGATTGGCCGCTCGCAGCGCGTGCTTGACGGTCAGCCAATCCTCGGCCGGATCGCCGTGGAATTCGGAAATGGCAAGCGCTGAGATCAGGCTGCGCAGCGAATTGGCGATATTGATGTTGAGGGCCTTGCCACTCCTGATCTTGTCAGCCTGCTCCAAAAGCTTGGCAACTTCCTTGCGGCCTTGCCCCGTCGAGCGTCTGGCGGCGGCGATCATTTCCATGCTGGTGGCCACATCGGCTTCCAGCTTGGCAAGTTCCTTCGGTTCGAGAAGGAAGGCAGCGCGCTCGAACCCAGGCAAGTTCATCAGCTTGATTCGCGCGATAGCCCTGGATGCCTCCATTACGTCGTAGCTCCCGGCTGATAGTAGATGGGGCGCGTCCGAGCCGGAATGATCCGGCGCCTCTGTTTCATTTGCAACACCTCCACTGCTCATGCAGCGTCTAGTGTGTTGCATCCTCTGCAGAATCTGGTGCCCGGGCTCAGTGGAGAAAAGACGCCCGGCCAGTGGCTGGCCATTGCGACCCAGCGTGCCATCGACTACTGTCGGTCAAAGGTGAAGGAGAATATCCTTTCTACAATGACGAGATTCGGAAAGAGAATGAAGATGGCGGCAGACGAGATGAGCGCGTCGATGTCGATATTCTGGGTGGCAAGGCGTTTGTGCCCTAAGGAGAAAACGTGATGCAGAAATTTGAGCTTTGGGAGTTTTTCAACGAGAAGGGGAATTCTTACTCGGTTGAGCTATGTGAGGAGGGGAAATTTGTGAACCTGGACCCTCCTGAATGGAAAAAACCCCGATTGCTTAAAGTTTTCGAAGCGCAGGATATCGA
>NZ_JBFREV010000090.1:0-3281 GCF_052114485.1 Cupriavidus sp. KB_39 | reverse complement strand
GTCGAGCTCCGCCTGCGCGAAAAACGCGCTGGCCAGCTTCAGGATCTCATTGGCCTTGCGCAGTTCCTTGACTTCACGCTCCAGCGACTTGATACGCTGCTGCTCGCTCGTGCCAGGACCTTCCCGCTGCCCCGTATCCCGCTCATGCTGGCGAACCCAGTTCAACAGCGTTTGCGGCGTGCATCCTATCTTGGCGGCTATGGATTCTACGGCCGCCCACTGGGACGGATGATCGCCTCGCGACTCGGCAACCATGCGCACGGCTCGCTCGCGAACCTCCGGGGAAAACTTGACTGGTTTCTTCATCGTGGCTCCATTCTCTCAAGAAGTGGAGCCTCCACTAAACCCGGGGCGGTTCAAACACATTCAGGCGCGTCGTTGCGCTTTTGCAGTTCCGCCACGGTTTGCGTCAGCCCAACCACGAGGTCGTCGGCATCGTCGGACGGATAAGTGGCACAACTTGGACATCTCCGAGATCATCACGTTTATAGAGGTTCGCGCTACCACCAATCATCACTTGAACGACTTCACTCATTTTTACTTCCTTACTATTTGGAGTTACCCCTCGCATGGCGTGCGGAAGCAACGCGGCTTCCACACGATTCACGAAGCGGGAGAAAAAAGATTTCAGCGGGATACTGCGGTTGCCTTCAGGCAGTGACAGCCATTTGGTGCGCGCCGTGGTCGATGGTGGGTACCTMCTGCAGCTGCGCGGCTTCCACATTCGAACTGACGGCAGACGCTTCGGATGCGCGGACTGCGGCAACTGCCATGACCGGAGCAGCGGTTGCAGTGGAGGGCACAGTGGAAGTGGGAGTCGAAACCTGACCCTGTTCCGTGTTTGCCGCCAGTGCAGTGTCTTGGCTCGTCGGCGTATCGGATGCGGGGGATGCAGTGGCGGACTTCTTCTTGGGCGAAGGCTCAACATATGCCGGGTTCAAGAACAGCTCCTTGTCCTTGTCACCGATCCATTTCGGCTGATTGCCCTTGCCAGACCATTCGGCGCCGCTTTCCGGGTTACGGTACTTCTTGGGGCCAGTGTCTTTGGACTTGTCCTTCTTCTGCGCCCCGAAACCCAGCTCGGACTTACTGAAACCCAACTGCTGGATCTTCGCCAGGAGCGCGGGCAATTCTGCTTGACGCATGCRCTCCCGGATTTCTTTGCGTTGTGCCAGAAGAATGTTCTTCGCCTCGGTAAGGGCTGCGATCTCTTGGTCGCACTGAGCAATCTGGTCTTCGATCTGTTGGAACTCTTGCATGGAAACCTCCGTTTGGTTGAACAATGGGCGTCTCAGCCAGCGCCGTTGGGCATGTGCTGTTGACGGGGTCCATTCTTCCGATTCGGAGGTTTCGCCGGAACGAACAGATCAGATTGGCGTTTCGAAACTGATCTGTTCCCGGTCGATGAGTGCCCTACTTCTTCGGAAACTCGCCGTGGATGGTGTTCGATACATAGGCGTCGTACTGAGCCTTGTAGCGAGCGACCTGCTTCTTGACGGATTCGAGTTCCAGCATGCTCAATGTCCCGTTCAAAAGCCGCTGCTCCTGATCCGGATCGAGCTCCCAACTGAATCCAAGCTGATTTTTGAGTTCCAGCGCCATGATTTCGAGCGCGGTGCCAGCATGTGTTTCGGGATGCGCGTCGTGATGCTGCGCCGCAACATTCACATAGAATGCTTTCTTCACGGATTGGAGCGTGCTTTGATCGATTCGACCCTGCGGCGCGTGGAGCTGGTATTTGGGTGCGATCGCTTTACGCGAAGTGGCATAGATCTGCTCGACGAACTCGCCGAACATCCGCATTAGCTCATCTTGCGATGCGGTGGCAGGAATCTGAATAGCAACGCCGCCGTTGTCGATCAGGCTAGTAGCGGGATCGATGACCTTGATCGGAGGCACTTCGACGAAGAACAGATGCCGCTTCTCATACAACCAACGCTGCCAGCTCGCTTCGTTCCGATGCACTGGTTCCGAGTCGTGAATATCTCCCCAGTCCGAGTACACCTCCGCGACTCGTTCAAACTGCGCCTCTAACGCGGCGCATGCAGCTGAGTCGCCAGTTCGACGCGCCGCGCAATAGGCTTCGTAATCTCGGTTTTCCTTGAGATAGCGATGCCACCACCAGAGCCAATCGCTAGCCGTCTTGTCCACTACAAACGCGTCTGCCGCGCTTCCATTCGCCGGGTCTTTTGAATAGGTCACCCGGAACATCGATGCGATCTGTTCGAGATTCGCTGCCACGATAGCTCCTCAATCAAGCCATCGAATCTACCTCGGCGGCCTTTCGAACCGCAACTGTCGTTTTCGAATAAGAGAGGGTTGCGTTCGGACATGCCCGCCTACCCGGTGCGGTGCGGATAAATACCTTGCTCAGCGATTTATCGAAACTGGTATGGAGGAGAACATGAGCAGACTTGAACTACTACAGGCCGTCATCGCCGAACAGCAACAGCGCTTGAGGGCGCGGTATGGATGGGCGCGGTTCGAAGAACGACACAACCGCCCTTGGTGGGAAGAAATGGAGATCAATGCGCGACGCGAAATGCATCGCGAGTATAAAGCGTTCATGCGCCAGCATTTGGCAGCCATCGCCGCCAACGAGTTGGCTGAATCGGCATCCGCCGACGAGGAACAAACAACCGACGAAGGTCAGCGAAACAGTAGTGCTACCTGATTCCCGCTACCGACACGCCGACCGTTCCACTCGAAGGTGTATCGCGCCGACGCATCGTAGTAGCCCAGCGGTTTGCCAGCCGCATCGTAGGCGACGATATTGCCGTTGGCGCGAGTCTCGGTGAATCCGAGCCTGCGACCCGAACCATCGAACAACGGAGTGTTTGCCATACCTTCGTTTCCCGTGAATGACCGTGAAGCCATTCTATCCAGCCTGCAGGAAAAGGGAACGGAAGCTCTAGCGTTGGCGGTCGAGCGCTGGTGCCAACTTAGCTTCCGCCAACGTCCCGATCTATGGTCAAACAGCTGACTCCACGGAGCACGCATGCGGCCGAAAAAAGCACTCTACTTTTTTCCCTTTTTCTTGACCGCCTTAGCGATTTCTTCAAACGCAAGAACGGGTATTTTGTTAGTCACTATGCAGCCGCCTTTTCCGGCAGGCTTGACTGCAATTACAACTGAGTTTTTTTGCGACTCTTCGAGAGAGCGGCCTTTCGTCGGATTGGCCTCTTTGACATGGCTCAATGCTTTGTTCGCTGCCGATTCTTTCCCGTCTGCTGAGACAATCATTTCCGATACGTGCGGGTGGTCCAGCGTTGGTCCAGCGT
>NZ_JBFREV010000089.1:0-3417 GCF_052114485.1 Cupriavidus sp. KB_39 | reverse complement strand
GCTCGATCTGCTGCTGCAGGGCGAGCAGCGCGTGCAGGCGGGCGGCCGAGTCAGGCGCCGACCGGAGGCCGTCGATGGCCTGCTGTGCGGCGTGAATGTCCCGCCCGTTTTGCACCCCGGACACCAGCATGCCGGCGCTCCACAGGCCGATGGCCGCTAGGGCCACCACCGACAACACCGTGGCCGGATGCCACCCCATGCGCCGCCCGGCATGGCGCCTTGCGGCTGCGCCGATGTGTTGCCAGAGCGGCAGGTCGATGCCGGCCTCGCTCTCTGCATCGCCAATCGCTGCCGGATACCGCGCAAACACGACGCCGCGCAACGGGATGCGCCGCCGGTGGCGGTTCACCCATCCCCCTACCCAATCGGCAATGGCCGTGGCGCGGGTATCGAGACGAGCAGACAGTTCGGCCATGTGGCGATGGCGGGGGTTCTGAATCAGTTGCTCGATGCTGTGATCCGATAGCCGGTTGCGCAGGGTGGTCAGTGCACGCCTGACGGCATCGGCATCCCATCGGCGCGGCAACTCGCAGCCGACTGGCGCGCTATCCCCGTCGGGAGCGGCATTCTCCTGCGCCACATCGATCAGGAAAACCGGCGCGGACCAGCGCAGTGTCTCGGCGATGCGGGCGAGGGTGAAGGGATGGGGATGCGTGATGTGGCGTTGCGACGGCAGTTCAGCTTCGCCGTTGGTGACGAGCAGCACCGCATCGATGGGACGACGGCGATGAAGTTTATAGAGCTGCGTGAGCCAGGCGATATCCGGTTGGCCGTCCTTGCCCGCCTTGCTCCACAGCAGCACCGCATCAGGGGTGCTCAGCCAGCCTTGTCGGTCCAGTCCGGGAACCAGCCGGCCGACTGCCGCGTCGTCCCCAGTCAGCAGTAGCCACGGCAGGGGGTCACGCCAGCGGAAGCCCCTCTGCGCGCGCAGCACTGCCCGGAGTTCTAGCAGATTCCCTACCGCCGACGCAGTGCCGGCCTTAGCCTCCATGATTGCCTCGCTGGCAGCCTCGGGGGGCTCCAATCCCTGCGCTTTAGACGCCTGCTGAACTTCGTGGCGAACCAGTCGCCGCCGAAACAATGCAACAACGGCCCACATCAACGCGCCCAAACCTATGGCTGCAAGCGCTACACGATGCTCAGTCAACCAAGGACGGATCTGACTGGCCTCCACCGAGAGGCCGACGTAGATGGCTGCCGCAACGAACGCGCCCGCAAGAATCAGCCATCGTCCCAGTGTGTAGCTTCGCAATTCACGCTCCTCCAGGCTGTACCGGCGCGACCACGCACAAGTGCACGCGCTCCGCGTCGGACTCCTGCCACGCGACCAACTGATGCGTCTTGCCGTGCCGTGCTGCTTCCAGTGCAAGGGCAAGGGCCATCCATCCGCTGACGGGCCCCGGGACGCCCAGCGCGTCTTCCAGCTGAATAACCGTCGGGTTATCCGCGCCTCCGGTGGATAGCGCGCCTAACATCGCAGTACTGCACGCCCGATTCAAACCGCTTGACCAGACTTGTTGCAAGCTGCCGGGCACGACCTGCATGTTCAGCATCGTGGAAACATCATCGGCCATAGCGGAGGATTGCGATGTCATGGGCCGACAGATACGTCCTGCCAACGCCTCAGGCTGCGCGCCAGACACTGAGCGACCGGCCGTGCGGGGACTCAGCAGTATTGCCGCGCCACCTTCGCTGAAGGTGTTCTCGCCGGCATCTGCCCAGATCTGCGCGGCAACAATCAGCTGTGCGGGCATCTGATCCTGACCGAGATTGGCTTCCAGTCGCGCCACGCAGCTTGTGGCGTCGGCAACGCGGATGTCGCAAGCGATCCCAGGCAATGCTTCCGCCAGCAGGCGTCCGCTCTCGGCTTTCCATTGGGCCGCGCCCGCCTGTGATGTGCCATCCAGGATCAGCACGACCTCAAGGGACCGAACATTGGCCAGATCATCGGCAAACCGGTCCACCACCAAACCAAGGAGTCGATCCCGCCGGATGTCGGCCTTGTCCTTCTCGCCCCAGTAGAAGCCGACCGAGCGTTGCAGGTTCACCGGCATGGCCACCTCACCCGCGACAAGCTGCTCCGCCGTTTGAATGGTTGGCAGAAACGCGACTGCGCGCACTGCCCCCAGATGATGTCTGGCCCACGCACGCCAAAGTGAAGCCAGCCGCGTCGCCTCCCGCTCGCTCTCGTCGGCAACGACTTGCTTCCGCTCCCACCGCGTGAGGATCATGCCGAATGGCACTGCGCAGACGCTGGCGGGGGCACCGACCAGAAGCAGCCAAAACTTCGGCGTGTGAGTCGATCTGTCTTGCGGCCAGAACAGTAGTACGGCTGCTGCGCCAATCCCCATGATCACGACGAGGATGGGCAGCCATATGTGTAGCTTGATCGCTTCCGGTCGCTGACGCGGCGGAACGCTGGGGATGGACCACGACATGGATCAACCGGCTGAAAGTGTGGAGTGCGTGGCAAAGATCGTGCATCCGCACGCCGATTTGCAGAGATGGGTGACCAGACGCTTCCCATCGGAAAACATGGTCTCATCGGCCTCGATGATCGGGTTCACGCCATGCCCTTCCCGTGGGCAGTACACGACATCACCAAGCAGGGCCGCGCGCTTTCCGCCTTCGAAAATGGTGGACGTTGCTGTCATCACATAGCCGCCATGATCGGTCGGATCCCCTTCAAATACGATTGCATTCATGATTTCTCCTCGGTTCGTGGATGGAAGACGCTGGGCGATGGGGTCATTGCGGCTGTGCGATAGCGCGGTCGATGTTTGCCACACAGCGAACAGTGTGCGATACGTTGAATCCGGGTCCAATGGCCCCGTTCGGATGTCTTTTCCAGTCATCATGGGATCGCGCTTAAAGCGCTTAATGTTGAGGCCGGAGGTATAGTCGCCCCCCGAATATCCCCGAATGGAGCGCAAAGTTCCGGTCGGCGGCCCTTTCGGATCGTGCTCCGGGCTGACTCGGTACCAGTCCTCGGCATACCAGTCCTGCATCCACTCCCATCCGTTCGCGTTCATGTCATACAGCCCGAGCGGATTGGGCGGGAAGATCCCCACCGGGTACAGCATGGCTCGGGTCACTGAGGACGGCTCATGAGGGTCGGTGTCAACAATAGGTTTCATTCGTTGGGCCTGATCATAGGTATCAATATTCCGGCCGAAATCGATATGCCCGTTGTCCGTCGCCCAGAGGAAGTTCTGGCCACGGCTACGGGCGGCGTATTCCCATTGCGCCTCGGTTGGCAGATCAAATAGCACACCGGTCTGCTTGCCTAGCCACTGGCAATAGTCCTTCGCCTGCTGCCAGTACATGCCGGCCGGTATCAACGGATGGCGGTAGAACCCCGGCGGCAACGGGTGGCCCGGTCTCCGCTCCATCCCGGCCCGGGGCCGGCCGGTCGCA
>NZ_JBFREV010000088.1:0-3490 GCF_052114485.1 Cupriavidus sp. KB_39 | reverse complement strand
ACATCGGCCAATGCTGAGACCGGGTGTTGTGCGCACCCAAGGAGGAGGGCCAATGCGGCTGCCATGGATCCGATTGTTCTGAAGTGCATTCAAGCCTCGCTGGTGTAGTAGGCGTTCCATCCGGTGGAGGCAAAGAAGGGATGATCGTTCGCGCCCCGCAGCGCTTCATAGGTCGGCGAAGTCGCGTCAGCCAGCGCATAGCCGTGTGGCACGGTATCCACCAGATGATTTGCGAAAGCGTGGTACCAGCCATCGAAATCGCCATTCATCGCAAGTTTTTCCAGGCGATCGAATTCCCGCAGATAGGGCGATTGATAGACGGGAATATCGATGTCGCGAATGGCTTCGGTCTTGAAGAATGCCCTCAACCTCGCCCTATTTGCCGCGATATCGCCCTTTGCACCGTTCTCGTCCACATGCTGAATGATGTTCTCAAGCTCTGGCTTGGATACGGCGGTCTGGATGACGGCCAGCACCGCCTTTCGCTGAGGCCCCAGATAGTTGTCGCCGGCAACTGCACCGCTAGCCACGACATCCGCGTAGCTGTGACGCGTCAATTGATAGATGAGCATGCCCTTTGCCTCGGGGGTGACATACCTCATTGAGCCCGGATTTCCGAGGATACGGTTGGCCAGTTCCAGCCTCGCGTCGGCCTTCTGCATTTGGTCGTCGACGTCCGCCACTTCACCCTGAATTGTTTCAAGAATATCCCCGTAGAAACTCTCGATTGCCCGGCCGGTTTGCACCGCCAGGAACTGAATACCCTTCAGCGCATCGAAGGCATCTTTAGAAAAGATCTTCAGATTCTTAAACTGCCAATACGCGATGTTGTAAAACAGGCAACTAAAGAACAGCACCATCTGCTTAGCGCCCACTGCGAAATCCACCGCACCTTCCGCGCCCACCCCCACGCACAAGCTCGCATGCGCCTTGAGGCGAAAAACGCCGTCGACATACTCAATCTTGAACTTCGCCCCTGCCCCAATGCCGGCCATTCCCCCGACGGTAGGCGCAATACTCGCAATGCTGGCAAATTCCTTCTTCTCGTCATTCGGATCCCGCCATTCGAGCTCGCCCGTCAGCGTGCCATTGGCTTTCACCCCCGCGAACGCTCCGGCGGAAGCATCGAGCGTGGCAACGTCGGCCTCGTCCTTGGTATTGATGGAAACCGTCTGCTTCCTGCGGGCCTTCTTGCCTTTGCGGCCCCGCTTGCCGGCGGCTTTCGGCATGTTCTTGTCCAAAGGCGAGACTTCGATCTTCATGGCCAGTTCGGCGGCAATGCTGGCGCCCACCACGCCCGACACCTCCACGGTGASCCGGCAACGGCCCGCAATCAGCTTGAATGTCCTGCCGTCGCCATCAGTAACGGTCCACAACCAACCGTCCTTGCGTGGAAAGAAGAGGTCGAGCTTCGCCTCAGCCTTGGCAAAGTCCACGGCGGCGTGACCCTCGGCCTTGACGCTGAGRCGGYGATCCATCACCGACATGTCGCCGTTGAGACTRCCGCCATAGGAGAAGCGCATCAGCTGGGCACCCGCGCCAAGCTCGATGTCGGCAATCTGCGCCGCGTCGTATGAAGCCGATCCGCGCCGTTCAAGCTGATGCGCCTGGTTCCAGTTATCTGCCCACTGGCCCAGCGTGATGCTTGCGCCACCCTCCAGATCTTCGCCAAACAGCGTTTTGGGCGTGATGGTGGTCTGTTTGGCGACCTGCTCCTTCACATAGGTGTGCAGCTTTGCCTTGTCCAGCCTTCGCTTCCCGTTACTACCCTTTTTGTAAACTTCGGACCATTTTGTCTTGTCGACGTCCTTGAGCTTCGGCCATTTCGGTTTCAGCTTGCCGGATTCCACGTAGACCAGTTTCTCCGGCATTGTCTTTGGCCACTT
Organism: Cupriavidus sp. KB_39; assembly: GCF_052114485.1. NCBI lineage: Bacteria > Pseudomonadati > Pseudomonadota > Betaproteobacteria > Burkholderiales > Burkholderiaceae > Cupriavidus > Cupriavidus sp. KB_39. Next base: position 1,604 of record NZ_JBFREV010000088.1, on the reverse strand, counting down.
GGCGAACTGCCGCAGGCCATCCGCGGATTTGACCGACGCAATCTTTTTCTTGAACGATCCATCGTCGAAATTTCCCTTCGTATCCTCTGCTGCCTTCCTCTGTTGCTCCCTCCGGTTGTCATGCTTCAAGGCGATCAACTCGACAAGCGTCTTGCCGGCACCGGCTGCACTCTGCTTGTCTTCCTTCGGCTTCTCGGGCGCAGCGGATGCACCGGCCTCTGTGCCATCCGGAACCGGATCGAGGTTTTCATAGACCGCATGCAGCTTCTCGTGCGCCTCCTGCTGCCAGTCGAGCGCGAACTCGTGCACATGCCGCACGTGCGCCTTCTCGGACTCGGAAGCGTTCCGGATCTGAAGCTCCTGCAAATGGTCTTCGCACAATTGCAAGGCCCGGTGGGCGGACTGAAGCTCTGCCACCATGTTGCTGAGCCCGTTGTAGTGCGTGCGTAGCGCGTTCGCATCCTCCGCCGGCACGATGATGATTTCGCCGGTCTCAGGGCGCAGGAAAGCCAGCGGCTCTGCCGGCACCCTGGCATCGACGTTGGTCTCACCCCGCGAGTTCAGCTTTCCGCTGCCAAGCGCGTCATTGGCCATCGCTTACTCCTTGAATATCTTGAGCGCCTGGGCCTTGTCAGCAAAGACCCGCATCGTCCGGCCTGCGGCATCAGTCACGCCCTGAAGGACCTGGCCGTCCGCGGTTTCTATCCGGTAAGGGATGTGCGGCAAACTCTCTCCGCTGTGCTCGTCCTTCAGCGTGAACTGCTCGTCGTAGAGTCCCGGTGGCTTCGGCAGGGCCTGCCTCGCCTCGCGCAGGCTAGACGCCCCCTGCTTTTGCATGGAGATGACCTTCAGGATGAGGTCGCCCGGCCCGCCAATGGTCACGTTTCCATCGGCAAGGCGAACGAAGGCCCCGCCACATTCGAGTACGAGTTCCCGCTTGGCGGCAATATGGACGGCGCCATCCACGCTGGTGATGCTGACGTCCTTGTCCGCAGCCAGCGACATGGCGTCGCTTTGCGCCTGGATCTCTACGCGGCCCCTGCCCGCGAACAGCTTCATGCCAAGTTTTTGCGCGAACAGGGAAACCGCCTCCCCTGCTGCAACGGTGAATGTCTTGATCGCGCTCAGATCGATATTTCTCTCGGCGACAACGGCGATGCCTTCCCGGGCCGCGATCTGTGCGCCGCGCCCGGCGACGATACCGACCGACRCAGGCGCGCTCGCCAGGAGCGAAGGCTCCTTCAGTTGGTTGAGCGCGGCGATCACCTGCTTCTGCGAATCGGTGTCTGCGGCTGCGGCATTGGCCGCCTTCGCGGAACTTTCCAGGGCACGCGCTACCTGTAGCGCGCTTTCGAGCTGTGCAATGGCGGCCTCCATCGCGAGTTGCTTCCCACCTGCCCGCGGCTGGTCATCGGCGGTGAGAAACAGCCCCTTCCCACCCCGTATCGCGCCCCAACCTGACGTGCGAAGCTCGAAGCCCTCCCCGCGCTTCTTCCTCTTGCTATCCACCAAACACCCAAGGTTCAACTGGCTCTTGCCCGCATACTCGGTGGAAAGCTTGATCCCCTCCTGTCCCTCCCAGTCCTCGAAGCGCAGCTTGTTAT
>NZ_JBFREV010000087.1:0-3875 GCF_052114485.1 Cupriavidus sp. KB_39 | reverse complement strand
GTTATGCACCACCGGCGGAGGGAGCTTCGCCGGAACTGATGGCGTGAAAAAAGCCTGAGGACATCGCATAACCCATTGATTCTTCGAAAGAAAATATGTACGAGGCACGAAATTCTAGATAGTATTCAACTGTCGTATCTACAACTTTAATTGGTGAATACTATGAGCACGAAGACCGAATCGAAGCCCTCCACGACCCAGGCTGGCGCCACCGAGCCCTCGACCGCACCCGGCATTACTCCGAAGGTAAAACCGGCCCGGACCAGTATCGCCAGCGAGTCTCCCGAGAAATTCCGCGCAGCATTGCAAGAGCTGGACGGCGAGCGCACCGCACTCGCGAAAACCGCCATCGAAAACATGAAGCCCGGCAAGCCCTTCGATCCGGCCGTAGTCCGGCAAATCAACAAGATCGAAACGCGAAAGAACCGACTGATCGTTTCGCGCTTCTCCAATCTCCTGCGGAAAAGCACGCCGGCAGTTCAAGCCATCGTTCACCAGATCATCGAGTTGTGAGACAGGCCGAATGCCTGCTCAAGCAATCCGTTGGGTAGGCATTGCCCTGCCCTCGTTAGTGCTGCGCCGCCGTGTCATTGAAACGGCGGCGCAGTTTTGCAAGTTGCGGACGCGTTGTGGGGGTCACGCTGTTTCATCACACGCGCCGCAAATCGAGCCATTGGGCATCCAAAGCAATTCACACAGAGGAATGTATGAAATCGAAGTTTGTAGGAGTGTTTGCAGTTACCGTCAGTGCGATGGTGCTGACGGCGTGCGGTGGCGGAGGTGATGGGAGCACGTCCACAACTCAGCCGAGCGCGTCGCCTGCGCCGACCGTTAGCCTGGCTTTCGCTCAGCCGAAAGTCGCACTCGGACAGAATGCGAAGCTAACGTGGACGACCGCGAATGCGACGTTCTGTTCGGCGTCGGGTGCATGGACGGGTACGCAAGCGACATCCGGCACYTCGATACAGACTGCGACGGCGCCTGGCCAAACCGTGTTCACGCTGGAATGCTCCGGCCCGGGTGGTTCTGCGAAGCAATCGGCCACGATGATGGTGCCGCTACCTGTCGAAAAGTCGTCGTACCTGAACAGAATGGCTGCTGTGGCTTCGACCGGCCCGCAATCCATTCCGCAGACCGGCAATTTGCCCGGCGCAACGACACTTGCCTATGCCCTCGGAGATTTCTTCCAGGAAGGCACGTACTCGCTCGTATCGCATACGCAAGAAGCCGATAACAGCAAGCCGTTCGCTCAAGGTGCTATTCCGGGCCACATCAGATTCTGGAAGATGGATGCCAACGGCAACTGGGTCGATCACACGTCCGATATCCTTCCCGACAACTCGGGTTGCGTTTGGCCTCGTAAGATCTTGGTTGCGGATTTCAACGGCGACCAACTGCCCGATGTCTATGTGTCCTGCACCGGCTTCGACGCTGCTCCGTTCGCGGGAGAGAATCAGCGCATTCTGCTGAGCGACAAAACCACGCACACCTACAAGAACACTGTCGTTCCGGTCGTCGCCTACGCCCACGGCGCTAGCGCGGCGGATATCGATGGCGATGGCAATATCGATGTCATCGTCGCAGACATGAATGGCAATGGCAGCAGGAATCAGCTGTATGCCTTGAAGGGTAATGGCGACGGCACCTTCACGGTGGACTACAGCACTGTTGATCGCATCGAACTCAACAATCAAGCCAACGGCCCGATGTGGACGACTGAGCTGATCGACCTGGATCAGAACGGCACTTACAGCCTGATTGCTGGCGGCAATGAAACGGGTGGACATCGTTCGATCATCATTCCGTTCGACGGTGCAACCAAGTCGTATGCGATCAAGCCCATCACTAATCTGCCGAACGATGGCACGTACATCACCCCGTATGACTTCGCATTCGATAGCTCCACCAAGACGATCTACGTGAATCGGGTGAACGACCTCAGCACCTGGGGTACGAACTTCCCGACGAACGTCGGCAACTCGATCCAGAAGATCGATTACCAGACACTGACCGCCTCCACGATCTTCACTCACTCCGGCTACTACAACCAGCCGCAAGGGCTGACGTGGATCGATTGGCTCGGCTTCTATGGCAACAACGTCGTCGGACTGAATTCCGTCTTCGGCATCAGCGTGGCGAAGTAACGGGCCTCGCTGATGGCGGGAACAACACGTTGATCTCCTCACTATAGAGAAGAAGAGATCGTGTTGTTCCCACTTGCCTGCAAGCCAACCACGCCCCACACCAAGGCTCATCGATACCTATGTCCAAGTTCTTCCATCTGCTGTTCGCGCTCGCCATGATTGGACTCATCGCTGGAATGATCAAACCGGCGTGGGTCATGCGGTGGAATGCAAATCCTAGTCGCAAGCGAATCGCGCTCATTGCATTGCCCGTCCTCGTCGTCACAGCAATGTTATCGAACGTAACTCGAACGCCCGAAGAAATCGCCAGCGACCAGCAGATTGCAGAGGATAAAGCAGCGGCCAAGCATGAGAAGAAGCCAGCCGAGAACATCAAGCCGCCGCTACCCAATGACATCGCCACAAACCTTTGCTCTGTCGTCGTGACCTACGTGTCAGGAGTCCTCGCATCGAAGGCACAGGGCGAACGGATCGACATCGAAAAGCACGCCGATCGAATCTACTCGCAATTCAGTGGTCAAGTACCGCCCCAATATCGTGCATACGAGAAGAAGCTCTTGCTTCATTTTGGACACGGCATTGATAGAGATACCGACCTTCCTGCGACCATCCAAAAGTATCGAGCCGACCCGCTGCGCTTTTCTGGCGCACTGATGACGGTCTGCACACGGCAGCTGACCACTGCGTCGTGAAATCCCTCCCAATACGTAGCAAACAGAGACCGTAAGCTCGACCATGAAAAATCGATACACCCACATCCTTCTCGCCGCGCTTCTCGGAGCAAGCTGTTCCGTATTCGCCGCCCCGAGCTTCAATTGCGCCAAGGCTTCGACCAACGTCGAGAAGATGATTTGCGCGGACCAAACGCTATCCGATGCCGATTCGGTGATTGCCGACCTGTACAAGGAAGCACTCGCCAGCACCGGCAGTCCTGGACAGATCAAGCAGGAGCAACGCCAATGGCTGACGAAGGTGCGCAATATTTGCAAAGCGCTGGACTGCCTCGCGAAGGCCTATGACATGCAGTACAACAAGCTGCAACGTGATCGGCTGGCAGGCAGCGGCGCCGTCAATCCGAACGGCACCACCGGCCACTAACGGCAACGGGAACAACACACCTCTCTTCTCTCTAGAGTGATGAGATCAATGTGTTGTTCCCGCCAGAAAAAATCCATGTCGTACGAACTCTCGTCGGTCAGGATTGACTCGCCCGATAGGGCTGACGGCATGCTGATCCTCGACGCGACGCCTCTCAGATCACCGAACCGGTGGAAACCTCGCTCGACGACCATGCTTGAAACGCTTCTGAGCCTGTCCCGCGATTTGGAGCACGGTGCCTACGTCATCACCGACAACGAAGATGGATGGTTTCAGCGCGCGGGCTTTCCAGCGAATCGGCTGATATCGCGGCAGGCTGCCAGCCGTTCGCTTCGACACAGCCATCTTTCGAACCAGCTTCCGGCAGCAACTAGCGATCCGATGGACATCCACATGAAACGACGACGATTGCGATTCGACGCGTGGCTACTTCAAGTCGAACGACCCGTCATTGTGGAACTGAGCACATGACACCAAGAGCCAGGGCATCTGAACTGCACCCCAAAAGTTGGACACCAACTTTTGGGGTGTTTTCATGTATCGGTACTCGGAGCAGTTCAGGCTGACAGTTATCCAGAGCTACCTGGACGGTCAGGCAGGCTATGGTGAGATCGCCAAACGCCATGAAATAGA
>NZ_JBFREV010000086.1:0-4541 GCF_052114485.1 Cupriavidus sp. KB_39 | reverse complement strand
TCTGCCATTGATGCGTATCGTTGAGCGCCCCTTCAAGCCACGCGAGGAACTCCCCATAGCTCATAAATGCCACTTCGCCCCAGCCTCGCCGCCGCATTTCCGCTGTCGACAGGGGGGTCTCGGACGGGAGCTTGCCGCCGCCGTACACAACTGTGTCCTCCGGATTCAATGCCGCCTTCCGCTCGGCCGCATTTCGATTCATCCAATGGAACACGGTACTAACGCTATCCAGAAGCCAAACGGGGTTCTCTTGCTCATCCTTATCAGCCAAATTCGACCCCATCACCCCCGGCACGAACACCACCGGTATGACCCGCCGCGACACCAGATAACAAATCGCCTCGGTCTTTCCCTTCGACATGACGGATCGATACCGCACGGAGCCGTCTTCCTGAATCTCGGGCGGGATAATGCGTTGCGTGACTTCCATGACATCACCGTTGTTGTTTGACGTTGACCATCGCCGGCTTCTCAGAGAGCACCCGGCCTRGGCCGCAGGGTGCGGGACACGGCGTCCCATAGGGCCAGCGCCTGCGCCTCCGTCAGCGAGGCCTTCTTCAACGGCTCTTCCAGACCCGTGGGGCCGCCGTTGCTCAGCTTGACGGCGACGAACGGTGTCTCCGGGCTGCCGGTCGTGGCGTTGCTCTCCAGCCGGAACGCCTGCCCCTGGACGTTCGTCACGATCATCGGCCCCGCAACAACCATCTCCTCGCCCCGGCCACCCGGCAGCTCCACCGTGCCCCTGCGTAACGTCTTCCCGTCATCGAGCACGCGTTGCGCAGCGGCAATCGGGCCGCCCCGCCACAGCAAGGAGGTCTTCTCCTGAAGGCTGGAATGGGTGAATACGTTGAAGTAGACGTCGGGATATGCCGGCAAATTGAAATCGACGTCGACCTGCTCGTCATCCTTCGACTTGCCCAGGAGAATCCCGCCGGGAACGCAGAGGCCGGGCTCCGTGGGAATGGCGCCGTCTGGCCGGCCGCGGAAGCTGGTGAGCATTTCGAACACCTGTGTGGCGGCGCGAGGCACGTCGTTCTTGACCGCCATCTGCCGTACAAGCGGATCCTTGGTCTGATCTGGCTTTGTGTAGTCCGAGGATCGAAGTTGGATACTGATGAAGACACCGTTCTCCCAGCGATACCCTTCCAGCACCCGGTTTCCCGGATCGTCCCCGATCGAGCCACGATGTAGGAAGTAGCGTGAATGTTCATCCCACGCCGGCGCGTTCACGTACAGGAAGGGATGCGCATCGATGCTTCGCGTCTTGGTGAGTTCGGCCTCCCGAGCCGCCATCGCTTTCCGGAACTCCTCCAACGACATGGCCATGGTCTCAACGATGGCACCTTGCATCTTCACCATGCCGCCCAATTCGACTTGCGCAGGCATATCGATGAGATAGCGCCCCACGCATTGCGGGACGAGCCGGGTAGTCAGTGCCTGGATGGCTTGTTGTTCTTGCTCGGTCATTTTCGGAGRGAAATCRCAGCCKGCAAGCGTCAGGCAMAGGCCGGCGGTAAAGAGTCTGCGGGTTAGCTTCATTTGCCGTAGGCCATCGAGGTGAGCTTGACGGCATCGGTGATCTTCACGATCGACCAAAGCGTAAAGAGTTAGATGGGTAGCGCCTTGTAGGCACCGCACGGAGCCGTCTTCCTGAATCTCGGGCGGGATAATGCGTTGCGTGACTTCCATAGCATCAGGTTGGCAATCGCCAGCTTTTCAGAGAGCACCCGGCCTGGGCCGCAGGGTCCGGGACACGGCGTCCCATAGGGCCAGCGCCTGCGCCTCCGTCAGCGAGGCCTTCTTCAACGGTTCTTCCAGGCCCGTGGGGCCGCCGTTGCTCAGCTTGACGGCGACGAACGGTGTCTCCGGGCTGCCAGTCGTGGCGTTGCTCTCCAACCGGAACGCCTGCCCCTGCACGTTCGTCACGATCATCGGCCCCGCAATAACCATCTCCTCGCCCCGGCCACCGGGCAGATCCACCGTGCCCCTGCGTAACGTCTTCCCGTCATCGAGCACGCGTTGCGCAGCGGCAATCGGGCCGCCCCGCCACAGCAAGGAGGTCTTCTCCTGAAGGCTGGAATGGGTGAATACGTTGAAGTAGACGTCGGGATAGGCCGGCAAATTGAAATCGACGTCGACCTGCTCGTCATCCTTCGACTTGCCCAGGAGAATCCCGCCGGGAACGCAGAGGCCGGGCTCCGTGGGAATCGCGCCATCCGGCCGGCCGCGGAAGCTGGTGAGCATTTCGAACACCTGCGTGGCGGCGCGAGGCACGTCGTTCTTGGTCTCCATTTTCCGCACGAGCGGATCCTTGGTCTGATCGGGCTTTGTGAAGTCCGAGGATTGAAGCTCGATCCTGATCAACACACCGTTCTCCCACCGGTAGCCTTCCAGTATTCGATGTCCCGGATCGTTGCCGATCGAGCCACGATGCAGGAAGTAGCGTGAATGCTCATCCCACGCCGGCGCGTTCACGTACAGGAAGGGATGCGCATCAATGCTTCGCGTCTTGGTGAGTTCGGCCTCCCGAGCCGCCATCGCTTTCCGGAACTCTTCCAGCGACATGGCCATGGTCTCGACGATGGCACCTTGCATCTTCACCATGCCGCCCAATTCGACTTGCGCAGGCATATCGATGAGGTAACGCCCCACGCATTGCGGGACGAGCTGGGTTGTCAGTGCCTGGATGGCTTGTTGTTCTTGTGCGGTCATTTTCGGAGGGAAATCACAGCCGGCAAGCGTCAGGCACAGGCCGGCGGTAAGGAGTCTGCGGGTCAGCTTCATTTGCCGTAGGCCATCGAGGTGAGCTTGACGGCATCGGTGATCTTCACGATCGACCAAAGCGTAAAGAGTTGGATGGGTAGCGCCTTGAAGGCGCCTTCGTGGTCGATGCCACGATAGGCAAGACAGACCTTTGTCTTTCCTTTTGGCGCGGCACCCGAGCGGAGCGGGACCGTACCGTCACCGCTTTCTGCTGCGGGTTGGATCTGGAAGACCGYACGAACGGTGTTTTCACCGCGCCGGGTGTGGACGGCGATCTCCCCGGTGCCCTTGTTCGCCACTACCTTGCCCTCCAGCGGGTCATCGACCGGCAAGCCTCTTGCGGGCCCGAGGCCTGCCTGATGGCGTCGCTGCCATGTCACCTCGCCCCAGCTCTTGTGATTGGCATCATCACCAAAGAAGGCGTACGAGTTCGGATGGTATCGACCGGAGATTGCCTGATGAAACGGCCTGACGTCATCCTTGACCATCGATTCATATGTCTTCCAGTCGCGCTCGAGGGTCTCCTTCTTCTTATCCGCAGGATTGATCAGCTTGTCATCGCATAGGCTCCACCATCGTCCTCGCTTGATATAGATCTCTTCGTATGGATCCGAATTAGGCAACGTCACCACACGGTCCCCATCCCGAAACTTCAGCCACCGCATGCCGTACTCCGGCGTTGGCAGCAGTTGCAGCGGGCCCGGTGACTGTGCGAAGACCGCAGTCATTTCCTCCGCATCGCAGCCCAGTGCCCAGCCAGCCGGTTTTTCCGTTCCCGCCTTGACGCGCTTGTAGGCGGCCGGCGCGCCGGTGGCGGGCATGACGCCATGCACRACGCCCAGCACCCGGTCGCGCCCGCCCAGCACTTCGGTGTAGCAGCGTGACACCAGCCCGCCCATGGAATGCGTGACGAGAATCACCCGGTCGCACATGAATCCCTGCTTCCGGTAATAGGCCATGAATGCCTCGACGCGCGCCTTYAGGTGCTCCGCCGATGCGCGGTTCGACTGCAGCCAGTTGTAGCCCACGGCATGCACCGGGTATCGGTATTTGTAGGACAGCGCCACCTCCGCACGCGTCAGCGGCTGTACGCCCACGCGTTGCACGGTGTTGGGCTCCATCAGTTGCGAGCGCACGCCCGTCAGGAAGTCGTGGGTGTCGTTGAGGGCGTTCTCCAGCCAGGCCAGAAACCCGCCGTAGCTGATGTGGGCGATCTCTCCCCAACCACGGCGCCTCATCTCGTCTTCCGTCAGCGACGTCCCGGTMGGGAGCTTTCCGCCGCCATAGACGGAAGTCGTYAGYGGGTCCAGCATGATCTTGCGGAACTCGGCGCCTACGGGAATCCAGGTCGCCGCGTCGGCCATGCTGTCGAGCAGCCATACAGGCTCCTTCGTCAGTTCAATCTCGCCGTTGAACCGCCGTCTGGGTCGTAATCCAAGCAGATTCGACCCCATCACCCCCGGCACGAACACCACCGGAATCATCCGGCGTGACACCAGATAGCAGACCGCAACGCTGTCGTCCGGCGGGGTCATGACGGAGCGGTAACGGACCGAGCCGTCCGCCTGGATTTCGGGTGGAATGATGCGTTCTCTTGCTGCCAAGATGGGGTCCTCAGGATTTCAATGGGCAAAGCAGGTCGACGCTCTCGGCGAAGAGGCTCTTCTGCAGCGACGTCTTGCCTTCCGCATCGGCCGCGCCACGAATGCGGCTGCCGTCGTCGCGGAGCACGGCATACGACTCATGGCTGGCGGGCTCGTCGTCGAACGGCCAGCGGA
>NZ_JBFREV010000085.1:0-4829 GCF_052114485.1 Cupriavidus sp. KB_39 | reverse complement strand
CCCGCCTGCCCCGGCGCGCTGCCGGATCGCGCTGGTGCGGCGTGTCTCGGGCCGATCGGGCGGCCAGCACCTTCCACGCCGCGGCGACCGGACCACGCATCAGGAGCACTGCGGCGCCCACGATCATCGCAATGACCGCTTGCCGCCGGGCGGAGTCGCTGCCATCGCCCATCAGGTATGCCGTGGCTGCGACCGCCGCCGTCATGGCGGAGACCACGATGKTGTACCCCCGGCTCTTTGGATGTGTCATCACGTTGTTTCCTGTTCCTTGGGGCCAGCCGGGGGGCGTACGACTGCCAGGCAAAGCGTGCTTTCCCTGCACGCAATCAATTGCGGCTCGCCACGCTGCCGGGCATTCTCTACAGCCAGTGCAGCGGCAAGCCATGGGGTGGCCACGCCAGGGTTGCCCAGCGCCGCATCAATGTCATGCACGCCGGCGAATGCATCGGTCTGCACCGCGCCCAAGGCGATATCCGAGCCCTCGGTCAGCATGGCCGCCTTCTCGGCCTTCTGCAGGCCGGATTGCCACAGGTGTGTCAAGGCATCCGGCGTTATCTGGCCGAACAGCGCGGCTGTCCGGATGGTGTCGGCGAGGCCATGGGCGGCGGCCACAGGCCGATGTAGCGTGGCAAYGGCGGGCAGCTCAAGCCGCTCCRCCAATGGCGCCCAGCCCAATAGCAGCGCGACGGCCGCCTCGGCGCTGTTCTGTGGCGGCGTCTCGTGCAATTGGACGGCAACGAAGAGGCGGAATCGTTCCAGCGCCGGGCCACCCGTCTCGTCTAGCCAGGCATCGAGCGCCATCAGCCCATCATTGGCTGGGAGGACCGAGGCYTCAACRTGATGGAGGCCCGTGGCTGTCCAGCATGTCTGCCAGGCGTGGCGAAGCGGCGCCGGATCGACGCCATCGGACACCTGCAACGTGACATCCAGCGGCACGCTCGGGGGCAACGCGCGTAGCGGCATTTCCAGTTGTCCGAGAATGGCTTCGAACACTTCCGCATAGCGGCCACCCGGCTCCACTTCCTCGGCCAGCGGCAGCYTGGAATGGCGAACCGGCGGCAGATGCGGGCGCGGCGAGTGGGCAACGAGAACCGAATCCCGCTCCAGGATCAGACCGGATGCGCAACCGGTCCGCATCGCGCAAAGATACGCGGCGTGGAGCACCGCTAGCGGCTCGGCGCCGAATGCCACGGCAGCTTCGAATTCGCGCTGCCGGGCGTCCGCCGTGGCGGTCAGACGGTTCATCTCATCTTCGTAGAAGTGGAGCCGGAAGCCGAATAGCACGCACCACCCGAGCAACGGAAAGCCGACCAGGCACATCCAGAACCACGGTGTTCCTGTCGGTGCGTCCTTGGGCCACGCCAGCAAGGTCAAGAGGGCGCCAGCCGCCAGAAAGGCGGCCAGCAAGCACAGCCACACGGCTGTTGCTGGCCGCACCGGTGGCTCGGCGTCGAGCGTTGAACGCGGCAATTCCACTGTCATGGGCCGGGCCTCACAGAAGACTTGAAATCAGCTTGCACCCGCACGTGGCGCGATGGCCGTGCCGCGCGATGGGCACGCCATGATCCWGCATGGAAGCATCGCCCTCGATGATCAGGTTGGGACGCACTTCCGGATGCCGGGGGCACGACACGCTGTCGCCCATGCGTGCCACCGCGCGGCCGTCGTAGCGCATGGTGGCGGAGGCGCTGACCACCTTGCYGCCGTGATCGGTGGCGTCGCCCAATCGGATGAGATCMSTCATRTCCRYYCTCCCGATTCAGAAAACACGGCGATAGCGGAAGTAGCCGTCGGTYARCTCCCTCGGCTCCATCATTCCGCCAATCCGGAAGCCGGCCCGCGAGTCGTGGATGTAGTCRTCCATCAGGTGCTGCACGGCGGGGGGCAATGTGGCGCCAAGGCTGACCGCTTCGAGCATGCGGAGCGTCTCGGCATCCACGGGTCCGGCGCGCCGGCCTCGCGTAGTGCGAAGCACGGCGCCGGCAATGGGATTCAATCTCGCCACGCCATCGAGCGCCACTGCTGCAACCCCGGTGTCCTGGGCCCAGACGCGGAGATCGACAAGTTGCGCGGTGAAATCCTTGAGGGCTTCCCGTAGTTGCGCCCGGTCGGTCCTCAGGTGTGCCTCTCTGAAGAAACGTCGGTTCTCCATTAGACGACCTGGCCGGAGAAGGCCGTCTCGCCATTGCAGGTATTGCAGCGTGTGGGATCGTAGGACGGCCACCACGCCATCCTTGCCCTTCGCCGACGTCTTGATCCCGCAATGGTCGAAGAAATTGTTCACTGCGGCCGCCAGTGCCGGCGGGCAATCGAAGTCTGGGGCAACGTCAGGCGTTTCCTTGATTTCCTCCATGCTCCTGAGCGGTACACCGCCGACGAGCGCGGCATGATGCATGTCGATAAGCGGAACCTGGGACAAATGTGGCGACGACAGACCGCCGCCGGGCATCGCCTTGCCCTGTTCCCCGGGACGATAGCCGCCACCCACGTCGGAATGCATGCCTGGATACGCTACCTGCGTGGCCCGTGCGGCAAGCTCGAGCGGAAAGCTCGCGCGCTGCTCGTGCAGCGCTACGAAGTGGACGCACTGCTCCACGGCGGGATGGATCTCGAGATTCGCGGGCGTCGCCCAGTCCATACGGCCATCGAAACCGGGCAGCATGTCGGCCACGCCGACCGACGCCACGGTATCGAACAGACCCATGAAATAGATGCGCAACGGAATGCCGGCGAGGCGGTAGCCACCATTCTCCTGTTCCAGCCACTGGAGAAGCCAGTTGGCGAACACGCGCGCTGTGGCTGCGCCACGAGAGAAGCCGAACACGGCGATGTTGATGTGCGTGACCTTGCGTTCGCGGTTCTTCACGACCGCTTCCAGCTTTTTCTCCCAGGTGCTCAGGACTTGGCGGCGAACCCAGGTTTCGAATCCGGTTTTGCTCGCGTTGTTGACGACGGTTCGGGCTTGCCCAGTACCAAACAAGGACACTCCGGTCAGGTACTCGTGCACCGAATCGAGGATCCGGGTAATTGCCCAGTTGATCCTGTCCGCTCCCATGTGGCCTGCAGCCAGACCAAGCATCCCACCGACGTCGCCAATCTCAGGGAAAGGAGTACCGACCCCTGGTATGTAGTGGGAGAAGAATCCTTCGTCAGGGACATCGATCCCGGCCTTGTAAAGGCGAGCAATATTGCTATGTTTCCCGGCCGCCATCTGCGTAGCTCCGAGACCTGGCTCCTCCCAGTGCATATTGTTGCCGGTGCCGTCGAAGTACAGACCCACAAACACCTGGCCACCGCATTGGCCAGGAGCCTTCTGCCGGATACACGCCATTGCCCTGGCCCGCTGGGCAGTCTCCCGTGCTGTGAGATCGCGCGTGCCACTCGCAGGAATTTTCAACGGCATCGTAATGCTGTAAGGCATGGTTCCTCTCCTCTCTAAATGTTTTTATCTGCGTGCCTCGTCGCCCTTCAACGGATAGTCAGGATGACGCAGAGCCATCATGGTCACGAACACCTTGACGTTGCCGTCGCGCAGAAAATGCACCGCGAACCTTCCGATTTCCTCCGGCCCGTAGGGCGGCACGGCGACGATCCGCTCCTGCGGAACATCGTCGATGCGATTGACCCATCGAACCTTCACCGTCGTGCCAGGCTTGTAGATCCGTGGCACCGTGACGCAACAGGTGAACTTTCCGCCGCCCTCGTGCGCTCCAATATTTGGACCGCCATAGCCATTGACTTCGAACGCATAGATGCCCACATCGGTGTGGTTGTATCCAACCATTGACACTGAGATTGGCTCCTCGCCGCAACCGGACACTGCCAGTGACAATGCTGCCAGCAGGCCGGCTATCCACGCCCGTGGGCGCGCTACTATGTAAGGCATGACTCTCCTCGTGGAACTGTGGTTACTTGCGCGCCTCGTCGCCCTTCAAGGGATAGTCGGGATGTCCAAGACCCATCATGGTCACGAACACCTTGACATTGCCGTCGCGCAGGAAGTGGACGGCGAACATTCCGCCATCCCTTGGTCCATAAGGAGGTACCGGCACGATCCGCTCCTGCGGCACATCGTCGATGCGATGGACCCATCTGACCTTCGCCGTCATGCCAGGCTTGTGGATCCGTGGCACCGTGACGCAACAAGTGAACTTTCCGCCGCCCTCGTGCGGCCAGATATTCGGTCCGCCATGACCGTTGACCTCAAACGCGTAGATCCCCACGTCCGTGTGGTTGTAGCCAACCATTGACACCGCGATGGGCTTGTCGCCGCAACCGGACATTGCCAGTGGCAATGCTGCTAGCAGGCCGGCTATCCACGCCCGTGGGCGCGCTACTGTGTAAGGCATGACTCATGAAACTGTGGTTACTTGCGCGCCTCGTCGCCCTTCAAGGGATAGTCAGGATGACGCAGAGCCATCATGGTCACGAACACCTTGACGTTGCCGTCGCGCAGGAAATGGACGGCAAACCTTCCAATTTCCTCTGGCCCGTAGGGCGGCACGGGGACGATCCGCACCTGCGGAACATCCTTGATGTGGTTGACCCATCTGACTTTCACCGTCGTGCCAGGTTTGTGGGCCCGTGGCACCGTGACGCAACAAGTGAAATTGCCACCGCCCTCGTGCGGGCCGATGTATGGACCGCCGTGCCCGTCTACCTCGAAGGCGTAAATCCCTTCATCGGTGTGGTTATAGCCAACCATTGACACAGCAATAGGCTCGTCACCGCAACCGGAAATCGCTAGCGACAGTGCGGCTAGCAGACTGCCTGCCCACGCCCGCGGGCGCGTTGCTTTGAATCGATTCGTGCCGCCTGAAGCTGGTGGT
>NZ_JBFREV010000084.1:0-4919 GCF_052114485.1 Cupriavidus sp. KB_39 | reverse complement strand
GCTGCCCACTGGGACGGATGATCGCCTCGCGACTCGGCGACCATGCGCACAGCTCGCTCGCGAACCTCCGGGGAAAACTTGACTGGTTTCTTCATCGTGGCTCCATTCTCTCAAGAAGTGGAGCCTCCACTAAACCCGGGGCGGTTCAGATGAGACCTTCGAGTTCGACTCTGGTGGCCGACTATTGTCCGTCAAGTATCTCAATGGGAGCGCGTCATATCTGACATACAGCGATGCCAGTACGCCAACTTCTGTCGCACCCTATGGTGGATTGCTGACGAAGATTCAGTATGCCTCCGGGAGAGTACTTGAGCTGAACTACCGTGCGKATGCGCGAATCTCCAGAATACTGCGGCAGGGTATTGAATTGGCCTTGTTCGAGTACAACACGGATCTGATGCTTAATGGCATCCAGTGGCCCGACGGCATGCGCCGCCAGTTCCACTACGAAGACTCGCGGTTCCCATGGGCGCTGACCGGCATCACCGATGAGAAGGGCGTTCGGTTCGCGACCTACGGCTACGACTCGCTCGGCCGCGCCGATAGTACCGAACACGCCGGTGGCGTTGACAAGTACCAGCTCAGCTTCCTGGGCAACGGCCAGACGTCGGTCACCACCGCGGACGGCACCAGTCGCACCTTCACCTCGGAATTGCAAGGCAACGTGCTGCGCGCTACGGGCGCCTCGGCCGCCTGTCCAGCATGCGGGGACATCGCCAAGGCGGTGACCTACGACGCGGCGGGGAATGTCGCGAGCAGGAAGGATTTTGCGGACAAGGAGACGCACTACACCTACGACGCGCTCGGCCGGGAAACCCAACGCATCGAGGGCTATGGCACGGCCGACGCGAAGACCACGACGACCGAGTGGCATCCGACTTGGAATCTGCCGCTAAAAGTGGCGGCGCCAGGTCGCGTGGAATACTTCAGTTATGACGCCAAAGGCCAGATCGTTGGCTTTGCCTGGTTTCCAACCAATGACAGTAGCGGAAGCCAAGGAACTACCGCAACGCCATCCGGAGTCGTCACTAGCGCTGGGTGGACCTACGATGCCAATGGCCTGGTCACCGCGACCGTCGAGCTGGCAGATGACGTCGTCACAGGGCAGTGGACGTACACTTATGACGATGCGGGGAAGCTGCAAACTCTTACCAACGGTGCTGGCAATGTAGGACGAATCGTTCAGTACGACACCGCAGGGCGTGTGTTGGAAGCCATCAACACGGACGGACAACGGACACGATACCAATACGACGCCCGCGGCAACCCTATCCTTTACGAGAAGGATGGTGTGGCAGTGACATTCGGATACGATGCGGCCGGGTTCCTCACCGCGACGAAGGGCCCCGGAGACTACTATCTCGGATATCAGTACGATGCCGCTCATCGGGTAGTCGGCATGCTTGTTCCTTCCGATACGGTAAGCTCTGCTGGCTCCACTGCGAGGATCTTCGCGAGCGCTTCGGCTACGAATGACGAAAGTGTGGCGGGCACTTTAGAGCAGTTTTGGTCGTGGCTGAAGGTCTGGTTGACTTCATGGATATCTGAGGCGCGTGCACAGGCTGCATCGGTTTTGGTGCCGGTCACCGGTGCATCAAGTCATCTGCAACCGCCGATGCGGTCAACGCGCATGCCTGCGGACGACTTGGAGGAGGCTGCCGGCCAGCGCCAAGCGCCGCGAGTTGGCATACTATCCATTATCCTGCCCGACGGGTCGAGCTGGAGCTCGTCATCATCCGGGCAATCCGGATGTGACAACGAGTGTGCTGAGTTACAAGCCAAGATATCCGAGTTGGTTACAGACATTCGGTTGCGATACCTGAATCTGACGATCGACAAACTTAGCCTGTTCTGTGTGAACCCCATCGGAAAATTTTCGTGGGTTGGTCACGTGGAGAAATATGGAAACAAGCAACGCGAGTTGGCGAAAGCGATTGCCAGGGCAAAGTCGAAGGGATGTTCATATCGCAGCGACGCTGATTACTTCGCTTCTTTGCCTCCGCCTGCTTGCCCCGTGCAATGAATGAATGCCGATGATGAAGCCAAGCCTCAATGACATCTCCGACGCATGGTTTGCGTTTCACCGCGCCCATGATGAGATTGGAGACTATACGCACCGAACCGACGCCGGTGAAGAGTTCTTCTGGGTGATTGAGTACCTCGGAGAAACTGCTCGGCATGATCCTCAAGCGTGCTGGGATGCGATTTCCTTGATTTGGTCTCGGACTGAAGAGAATGATATGGCAAGGCTTGCAAGTTTGGCTGCCGGCCCTCTCGAGGATCTACTTGCATACCATGGCGGCGAAGTCTTGCCATGGGTAGAACAACTGTGCCTTAGTGAGCCGGCATTTAGAACGTTGCTGCAGGGCGTGTGGCAGAACGCGATCCCACCGGACATATGGGAAAGGATCAACGAACTGAAGAACTCCAGAGACGACGCATAGCCGTGCGCTCCCCGAAATCTGGTGCCGGCAGAGAGTTCGTGGTCGAAGTACGGGACGGCATCAGAGATGCCCAGCAGGACGCTGTGTATCCAGCGGCTGACGCTCTGGTACCCAGATCAGTGACTGAGGTCAGGGTAGGCGTCGGTTTGTGAGGGCACAGCGGACGCTCGCGAATCCATAGGCAATGGCTGCTTCTGGCCGGCAAGCGTCCGCTCGCCGGCCATGATGCCGTCACACCTCGGTTTGCTCCGCCATTTCGAGGGCATCGTCGACCTCGATGCCGAGGTATCTCACCGTGCTCTCGATCTTCGTGTGCCCGAGGAGTAACTGCACCGCGCGCAGGTTCTTCGTCCGCCGGTAGATCAACGAAGCCTTCGTTCGCCTCATGGTGTGTGTCCCGTAGGCCGAATCATCTAGCCCGATCGAAGCGATCCAACAGTGAACCAACCTGGCGTACTGCCGCGTCGAAAGATGAGCCGAGGCGTGAAGCCGGCTTGGGAACAGATAGTCTGATGGACGCAGACGGTGTAATCGAATCCAAGCATCAACGCTTTCGCGTGTCTGTTCGGTGATCTCGAACTGCACCGGTCGATGGGTCTTTTGCTGCGTTACGGTTGCCCGCGCAGCCACGTGGCCGCCGTGGCATATGTCCTGGACCAGCAGCCGAGTGAGATCGCAAGCGCGGAGCTTGCTGTCGATTGCTAGGTTGAACAGCGCCAGCTCGCGCGCGCTCGCGGACATCTGCAGCCTGGTTCGGATCGCCCAGATTTCCTTGAGCTTCAGGGGCGGCTTCTGACCCGTGATCTTTCCCTTGTTCCACGGTATGCGAGGCGCGGCAGGAGAGTTTGCGGTGTCCATGATGATCTCCTTTCAGGTGAAGGGAGATCTAGTTTGCGCTTTTTGCAACGGTCGCTATCCGACCCATCTGAGACATCCGACCTAATAATATGGACGGCTGCTATTGGATTCACTTAGGCCATTCGTGAACGGACCCTTCAAAGATAATCAGAATGGCCAGAGCCTATGCCGAACTTCATTGCGGCGAACTGTCTCGTTTCCCCATCAGTGGGAAACGCTCATCTTTAAGCTGACGGTTGGAGGTTGGAATCATCGTAGGTTCGCCAAGCAGCGAACCCTCCAGAGGTGAATGTCGCCTGTTCCTCCGGACGCGATCACACCATCGAGCGGAGCAGTTCCGGTGCAGAAATAGAAACGTTCTATAATCCAGGATTCGRCTTGGGTTCRCACCACCTAGGTCCGTACCACCTAGCCGATCCGCTTCAGTAGCGCTTAGTTTTCAGCCTCGGTTGCTCACTCGCTCCCCGCAGATTTCTTTTTTCTACGGGGCTACTCGCTCGCATCCTCTAGCCTCGCGCATGCCCTCGAATCCACCGCTTAATCAAATCCTCTATGGCCCGCCGGGCACCGGAAAGACCTATGAAACGATTAATGCCGCCCTGGAGATTCTGGCGCCAGAGTATCTGGCAGCGAACATTCGGAACCGCAAGGCGCTCAAAGCCCGCTTCGACACGCTGAGCGACTCCGGGCATATACGGTTCGTAACCTTCCACCAGAGCTTCAGCTACGAAGATTTCGTAGAGGGGCTTCGGGCCACTACGGATGAGGACGGCACACTGAAATACGAGGTTGCGGACGGCGTCTTCAAGCTGCTTTGCGAGTCCGCCGCCGTGCAGGTAACGGAGAAGGCCGAGGCTCCACTCGATCTCGCAGGCAGGACCGTCTGGAAGATGTCGCTCGGAAATACGCTCGGAAGCGATGCCGGGATCTTCGAAGAGTGCATAGAGAATGGTTACGCGCTACTTGGCTACGGCCAAACCATCGATTTCACCGGAGCCCGGACGCGCAGGGACGTTTTCGAACGGTTCCAGGCGACGGGAAGTACCCTTTCCAGCGACGACTACGCAGTAACCGCCGTAACTACCTTTGTCCTCAAGATGAAGGTCGGCGATTTGATCGTTGTCACCGACGGCAACATCAAATTCCGGGCGATCGGGCAAATCACTGGCGAGTACAAGGCACTGAACCGCGACGCGCAGGGTGACGACTACGGACAATGTCGCACGGTGAAGTGGCTTCGCATCTATAAGCCCTCGCTGCCCTTCGACCAACTGACGGCGAAGCAGTTTTCCCAGATGACCGTGTACCAGCTATACCCAGGTTCCTTGAATATCGAGAAACTGGCGACGCTGCTGAACACTAAGTCCGGCCGGCGCGAGCCATTCCAGGAGGGCGAGTCATTCGGCAGCGGGTACGTGATAACGAAGGCCAGCCAAGACGTTCTGGAACTCCGAAAGCCAAAAGGAAATCAACTTGACATCGGCATGCGTATGCTTGAAACGCTTGCCGAACATGTTCGCCGAGGCCAACTAACTATCGAAGATATCAAGGAGAAGCGAGTCTTCGACAAGCTCCCCGATACCACACTTGAGCCCTTTATTGTCAACGGCTACAACC
>NZ_JBFREV010000083.1:0-5090 GCF_052114485.1 Cupriavidus sp. KB_39 | reverse complement strand
AATACGAACATGGTGGCGATGACCGAGGTGCCCGGGCACCTGATCGTCATCGGCGGCAGCTATGTGGGACTGGAGTTCGCGCAGGTATTCCGCCGTCTCGGCGCGCAGGTCACGGTGGTGGAGCGCGGCCAGCACCTGATTGCGCGGGAGGATCCGGACGTTTCCTTGCAGGTGCGGGAGATCCTGGAAGCGGAAGGCATCCGCATCCGCTGCGGCGCCGAGTGCATCCAGCTTCACCCGCATGCCGAAGGTGCGGCGGTGGGCGTGAGTGGGCCGGGCTGCCCGGAAGGCGCGGAAGAGATCGCCGGTACCCACGTGCTGCTGGCCGTGGGCCGGCGACCGAACACCGACGACCTGGGCCTCGACAAGGCCGGCGTGGCCACCGATGCGCGCGGCTATATCGACGTCGACAACCAGCTCCGCACCAGCGTGGACGGCATCTGGGCGCTGGGCGACTGCAACGGGCGCGGCGCCTTCACCCACACCGCCTACAACGATTTCGAAGTGGTGGCGGCCAATCTGCTCGATGGGGCCCAGCGCTCCGTGGGCGACCGGATTCCGGTCTACGCGCTGTTCACCGACCCGCCGCTCGGCCGCGTGGGCATGACCGAAGCCCAGGCGCGGCAGGCCGGCCACCGGGTGCGCATCGGCATGCGGCCCATGACGCGCGTGGCGCGGGCCGTGGAGAAGGGCGAGGCGCAGGGCTCGATGCGGGTGGTGGTGGATGCCGATACCGACCAGATTCTCGGCGCCGCCATCCTCGGCCCGGGCGGCGACGAGGCGGTCCATATGGTGCTGGCCGCGATGGCCGGTGGCATGACCGCCACGCAGATGACCCAGACCATGGCCATCCATCCGACCGTATCGGAGTTGATTCCGACGATCTTTGGGGAGTTGTCGAAGCCCCGCTGACTCCCGACTATTTTCATATCTGACGCAAAAAGTCTAACTACGAGACCGCAATTCGCTGCGATAGAGTCACACAGGCTGTGGCGCCCCAAGCGCTGAATACAAAACACACCTGGGAGACAACCATGACTTCGAAATTCGTAGCCGTTGCGTGCCTTTCKGCGATTGCCGCCTTCATGTCCACGGCCGCCAGTGCGCAGCAGCAAAAACCGGCCAACGCGCAGGAGGCCAAGGCCGCCTTCGCCGAGAAATTCAAGGCCGCCGATACCAACCAGGACGGCAAGTTGAGCCGCGAAGAGGCCGAGGCCGGCATGCCGGAAGTCTTCAAGAATTACGACAAGATCGACACCAAGAAGACCAATGGCATCACGCAGAAGCAGATCGGGGCCTACTTCGCGGCGCGCGCCAAGCAGCAGAAAGCCGCGCGGGATCCGGGCAGCCTGAACTGACGGCTTCCGGGCCATCGTCCCATGACCTACCTCACCAGGCATCCGGCCATCCTCTTCCTGGCCATGATCGTGCTCATGGCGCTGGCGGCGGGGATCGGATTCCTGGTGCTGCGCCGCATCAGGCCGATGGCGGACGACAGCCGTGACGACTTCAATATCGTGCAGGGCGCCACGCTCACGCTGCTCGCCCTGCTGATCGGGTTCACGCTCTCCATGGCGGTCGGCCGCTATGACCAGCGCAAGAACCTGGAGGAAGAAGAGGCCAACGCGATCGGCACCGAATTCCTGCGGGCCGAGCTGGTGGAGGGGCCGGAGACCGCGCAGATCAGGGCATTGCTGATCCGCTACCTGGACCAGCGCATCCTCTATTACCGCACGCGCGAACCCGACGCCCTGCAGAAAATCGAGCATGCCACGGCACAAATCGGCGACGACCTGTGGAAGGTGGTGCGCGGCGTGGCGCGCGACAAGCCCACCCCGATCACGTCGCTGGTGGTGTCGGGCATGAACGACGTCCTCAATTCCCAGGGCTAYACAGAGGCCGCGTGGCTGAACCGGATCCCGGTGTCGGCCTGGTGCCTGATGATCGTGATTGCGTTCTTTAGCAGCCTGATGCAGGGCTATGGCGCGCGCACCAAGAGCGCCAAGGCCGCCCTGTTGCTGGTGCTGCCGATGACGATATCGCTGTCACTGGCGCTGATCGCGGACATCGACAGCCCGCGCGGCGGTTTGATTCGTGTCCCACCCCAGAACTTGCACAACCTGGAGACCGCGCTGAAGCGCTAGGGTCTRKCGGTTGCCGTTGTTTGATTGGTTTGTCCTAACCGGGAGTGCCAGCCATGAAATTCGCCCCTCTCCTCATCGCCGCGACGACATTGGCGTGGACATCATCGGGGTGGGCCCAGGCCCAGCCCATTGGCGGCAAGCCCGCGACGGCAGCGACCAAGGCAGCGAACGCGGCCGTGCTGAACGAACTCCCTTTCAACGACAAGGCCGACTTCGAGGATGCCCAGCGCGGTCTGGTGGCCAAGCCCGACACGCTGACCATCCGCAATGCCAAGGGCGACGTCGTCTGGGACCTGGAAGCCTACAAGCAATACATCGGGCTCGACAAGGCGGCGCCGGACACCGTCAATCCGAGCCTGTGGCGCAACGCCCAGTTGGGCATGCAGAACGGACTGTTCAAGGTGTCGGACCGGATTTACCAGGTGCGTGGCTTCGACCTGTCGAACATCACCTTCGTGCAGGGTGACACGGGATGGATCGTGCTGGACCCGCTGATCTCGGCCGAGACGGCCAAGGCGGCGCTGGAATTCGTCACGAAAACCCTCGGGCAGAAGCCGGTGGTGGCCGTGGTGTACAGCCACTCGCACGTGGATCACTACGGCGGCGTGCGCGGCGTCGTGAACGAAGCCGATGTCCGGTCCGGGAAGGTCAAGATCTTCGCGCCGGAAGGCTTCACGGAGCATGCGGTCAGCGAGAACGTCATCGCCGGCAATGCGATGGGGCGCCGCGCCGTCTATATGTATGGGGCGCGCTGCCCCGCAACGCGCGCGGTGGCGTGAACGGCGGGCTGGGGCAGACCGTGTCGACCGGCGACGCSGGGCTGATCGTCCCCACGGACATCATCAGCAAGACCGGCACCGAGATCACCGTGGATGGCGTGAAGATGGTGTTCCAGATGACGCCAGGCACCGAGGCGCCGTCCGAGATGAACACGTTCTTCCCCCAGTTCCGGGGCATGTGGATGGCCGAGAACACGACCAACACCATGCACAAYATCCTGACGCTGCGTGGCGCYCAGGTGCGTGACGCRCTGAAGTGGTCGAGCTACCTGAACGAGACCATCGACACCTACGGCAAGGATGTCGATTTCAAGTTCCAGGCCCAYCACTGGCCGATGTGGGGCAACGCCAAGATCATCGACTACTGGAAGAAGCAGCGCGACCTGTACAAGTACACGCATGACCAGTCGGTCAACCTGATGAACAMCGGCTACACCGGGGAAGAGATCTCGGAGATGATCAAGCTGCCGCCGGAACTCGACAAATTCTGGCCGAACCGGGGCTATTACGGCACGCTGCGCCACAACTCCCGGGCGGTCTACCAGCGCTACATGGGCTGGTACGACGGCAATCCGTCCGACCTCAACAACCTGCCGCCRGAAATGGCCGCCAAGAAATATGTGGAGTACATGGGCGGCGAAGCGGCGGTGCTCAAGCGCGCCAGGGCGGATTTCAGCAAGGGCGACTATCGCTGGACGGCCGAAGTCCTCAAGCATGTGGTATTCGCCAACCCCAACGGCAAGGCGGGCAAGGACCTGCTGGCCGATTCCCTCGAGCAGCTGGGATACCAGGCGGAGAGCGGCCCATGGCGCTCGGTCTACCTGATGGGCGCCTAYGAACTGCGCAATGGCGTGCCCAAGGCCGGCGGGACGACGACCGCGAGCCCGGACACCATCAAGGCGATGCCGCCGGAGATGCTGTTCGACTATCTGGCGGTTCGCTTGAACGGGCCGAAGGCCGCTGGCAAGAAGATCGGGCTGAATCTCGACTTTACCGACCTGAAGAAGCAGTACGGGCTGGCGGTCGAGAACGCGGTGCTGAACTATGGCAAGCCGCTGGCGCAGCCCGACGCAAAGGTCACGCTCTCGAAAGCGACGCTTGACGCCATCCAGCTCAAGGAGACCACGATCGAGAACGCCATCGCCAAGGGCGATATGAAGGTGGAGGGCCGCCGCGAGGCACTGAGCGAGTTCCTCGCCCTGCTCGACACCTTCCCGTTCTGGTTCAACATCGTGACGCCATGAAGACGACGACCGCGGTGTTGATGGCCACGCTGGTAGCGTGGCTTGGGGCCCTCCCGACGACGGTGGCGGCGTGCGGCTCCGACTTCGTGCTGGGAGATGAAGTCGGCGCCGCGCATCCGGCCTCCATTGGCGTGGCCTTCGCGCTTCACGATGCCATTGGCGCGGGCAGGTTGCCTGCTGCCGAAAGCAATACCGGCGCGCAGGCGCGAGAACGTGCGGACGATGCGGCACATATGCTGGAGCAGCGGCTCGCATCGGCCGGGCCGAAGCTGCCGCCGATGGCGCTGCTGCAGGTGGAGTCGCGGCTCTGGACGCGATATGGTGCGGCGAGCCGCCGGCACGCCGCCCCCCGATGCGCATCACGACGCGGGCCCCGCCGATGGCGACGTGGTCGTGGTGACCGGGGAACCCGTGCTGCGCGCCTTGCTGGACGGCCGCATCGGCTGGGCGCAGGCTGTGGATGCCGGACTGGTCGTAGTCGTGGGCGAGCCCGCCGCCCAAACCCGCGTGGCGACGGTGCTGGCGGCGCGATTTGCCATGGCGGGTGGATCTTCGCTGGCGAGCCATGTAGCGAGCAGCCGGCGCTAGTSCGCCCCCCGAAGCACAATCGTCGCACGGCGAGCATTGCAATCGCCGGCCGCTGGAGAGGTCACCATGCAATGTTCGGTCGGAATCTTCAACGACGTGCCGATGGCGGTCCTGTTCGTGACCGTCGGCCTCGGCTATGCGGTAGGCAAGCTCAAGATCGGGCCGATCGGGCTCGGCGGGGTGTGCGGCACGCTGATCGTGGCGCTGTTGATCGGGCAGACCGGCTGCCAGCTCCACGGGGAACTGAAGGAGGTGGCCTTCGCGCTGTTCATCTTCGCGATGGGCTATTCCGGCGGCCCGCAGTTCTTCGCCAACCTGAACCGCTCCAGCCTGCG
>NZ_JBFREV010000082.1:0-5929 GCF_052114485.1 Cupriavidus sp. KB_39 | reverse complement strand
CTGCAGGATGGACTGCGCCAATACATTCACTACTACAATCATGACCGCATCAAGCTCAAACTAAAAGGGCTGAGTCCCGTGCAATACAGGACTCAGCCCTTTCCGGCCTAGCCATCAACCGTCCAACTTCTGGGGGTCAGTTCACATCCGCCCTGGCTCTTTTCATTTCTGGCGGAGCAAGACGTCGCCACTCACAGAGACTATCCGTTTATGCCCTTCAATAACGAGGAACCAATGCATACCGCCGTCATCATTCCGATGAGGCCGAGGCTACCGCTATTTCAACTCGGACAGATCGTGGCAACACGCAGCGTACTGACGCACCTCGAACGGGAAGGCACCACAGCCGATCCGTACTTGGACCGTCACGTGCGGGGTGATTGGGGAGACGTTCCACCGGAAGATGCAGCAGCAAACCGGCACGCCGTACAGAACGGGGCTCGCGTTATCTCGGCGTATCGGATCGCTGGCGAGAAGGTGTGGGTCATCACAGAAGCCGACCGCAGTTTCACCACATTACTGTTCCCGAGTGAGTATTAGATGCGACTTCCCTCAGGCAAGCATGCCCTAGCTAGCCCGATTATCTAAGTGAGATGGAAGCCAGCCGACAACGGCAACCTGCCCCTCGTCATCCCAAAAAAAATAGAGTCTAAAGCCATATCGCCGATCTCTAGAGTTGCGGCCTTTAAGATGCCGATCTAGCGCTCTGCGACTGTCACCGTACTGGATCGAATAAAGGTCCGGCGCGTACTTGACACCGTCACCGGTCAGGCTATCTTCGAGTTCAAGATCCTGCAAAGCCGCCTCATAGGCCTTGCGTCTCTCAGAAGTACCCTCGACCCGCATCGGCACATAGTAGTCGCGCAACAGCAACAGAACACGGTAGATAAATTGCGGGTCGTAGTAGTTGGACTTCCTAGCGCCTTGGAATGCACGATTAGACACCTCAACTGTCCCGGCCAGATTTTCATGACACCAATCTTCGAAGGTATCCAGCGTCTCCGGAATCGGTACATCTGCTTGACCTGATGACTCATTAAGCCGCTGTTGAAGTGCCCGAATTCGGTATAAGCGCTCGAGCGCCTGTGCCTTTGCCGCGTTTGCAGCCTGCATCGCCGCTTCGCGCTCATCATCGGCCACTACAAGAAGACCGTCGGATTGCTCCCGTTGCTCCTTCAGCGCTTTGCGCAGTCGATCATTTTCCTCCTCGAAAAGCTTGAGGAGTTCAGAATCCGACCCCCCAGCGGTCTTGAGTTGGCGACGGTCAACTTCCGCAGCGTATTGCCGAACACTATYGAATGATGGAAGACGCTCTTCGCGAGCTGGTCCGCGAATGGAACTACCCAGAACCTGATTTGTAATCCATCGCTCGAATGCCGCGGGTCCCTCACTGTCCCATTCAGAAATCCGATTCGGCAGTATAAGAGGATGATTTGACGGCTGAGCGGTCCATGCCTGAAAGCCCGGTCGATATATTCTCGCTGCTCGCCTAAAGACAGATAGCTCCCGCCCAACGCTATCTGTAAGAAAAAAACTAGCTGGCCCCGTAATAACGAACACATGGGCTGCCCCGATGGTTGCGTCATACACCGCCTTTGCGGAAGCTGCGGCTTCCGTCGGATCGCTCACCCCATCTGGCAATGCGAATACAATGACGTCTGCTTGCCTTTGCGGGTTTTCTAGAAGTTGGACGAGGCTATTCACCTCTTTCTCGGAAGAGATTAGTGTCGGACCGGCTCCCAACACTCTGCCATCGAGCTCGGCGGGCCCTGCCGTCAGGATCGCCCGAGCAAACCCAGGAATCGATCTGTCAAACGGCAGATCCGCCCCACGCGTTACACATAGAAGTCTGGCACCAAAGAGGACATCGCCGTTTGAGTCAGCGCCAACGCCTATCTCAGTTACCCAGGTGCGAAGAGGCACTGACTTGTCCGCGTCATCAAGCCTGGCCGCCCAATACTGGGGGGCATAGAGACTGACTGCTGCAGCCCTCTGCGCTCCAATATCCGAGAGTTCGAACGACTCTCGTTGCCAAGCCGAAGTAGGAAGAGCTCTACCCGCCCGCCGGTTCATCCATCGCAAGATTTGATCGATTGTGGAAGCGAATCGATCCTTCCCATCGGTGGGCTTCAGACGAAGTGTGATCTGACTAATCGGGCGAATAAGGGATTGCCCTTCACGCAATTTGGCAGCCACCGGAGCCAACTGCTCTTTGAAGTCCCTCGATTGCTGGATCATGATCTCTTTTTTCTGTGCTTGGATTGAGTATGACATTCTCGTCGATAACTCCGACGACCCAGGTCGCGCCGACTCATAACAGACCGGCACTGATCTGTTTCAATCGTACAGGATTATCTTCCACGTACCGCGCCGTCATCGCGACGGRTGCATGACCCATCAGCGTCGAAACAGCCTTGATGTCTACACCTTTTTCGATCAACGTGGTGGCGAACGTCCGGCGCCCCGAATGACTGGAAGCTCCCTGCAATCGTGCTTGCTCGTACAGTCGATGAAAGAGCTGCTGCAATGTGTTGGGCGTAAACCCTGAGCCCTTCTGTGACCGGAACAACGGCGACTCATAGTTGAACAAGATTCCATCCTCTTCCCGTCGCTCGTCGAGGTATTCGCGGATCGCAGCGGCAACACGTTGGTTGGTCAGGAAAACGTGACGCTGCTTCCGCCCCTCGGTCATCGAGCCATCCAGGTTGATGTCTTCCAACAACACACCATCCGGGTCGAGCACATTCTTGATCTTGAGCGCCGCCATCTCTTTCGCACGCAGGCCAAGGCCGAACGAACAATAGAGCAGCGCGACATTGCGTTTGGCGTGGGCGTATTTCTTCACCGTGTTGACAGCTCGCTTGAACTCAGCTTCGGACAGGACCTTTGCCTTCCCTTCGCGCATCCGGGCACCTCGGAATGTTTATTTAATGTTCGCCTATCGAACTTTATAAACATTCTATCCAACGGGTTGGGCTTCGTACACTGCCGGGATGGCTTCAGGGTTCGGAATGTTTACTAGATGTATTTAGTAAATGTTCCATGGGCGATCGGTCGGATTGAATGACAGGCCCTGAGGCCAGCCGCCCAGGACGCCGCCAGGAACATTACTTCTAGGCTTGCCAAGGAACTCCATTAAGCCCCGGGCTTACGTCGTCCAGGCGGCATAAGCCACAGAGGCTCACGGAGCCTCTCGACCGCTACGCCGACTTTTCGAGTGCGCTACGCAACTGTGCTAACGTAGCTTCGGTTGTCCTCTCGCGCAGCTCTCACACAAAGTCAAAGAAAACAGATGCGCTTCCTGCTCGACACGAACGTMCTGATTCCACTTGAAGACTCTGCCTTGCCATTGCGGTCCAATCTGGCGAACTTCGTTAGGTTGGCACACGCGCACGGCCATTCTTTGGTTTACCACCCAGCCTCCGAAGAAGACATCGCAGAGGACAAGAATTTGGTGCGTCGCGACCAAACTCTTCAGCGGTTGAAGCAGTATTCACGGTTAGAACTTCGACCCCAATGCCCTTGGAATGACGCCAGCACCCGGCGAAACGACGCCGTCGACAACGAAATTCTCTACGCTCTGTCACTACACGCCGCCGCCGCGCTCGTTACAGAGGACCGGGGAATTCACGACAAGGCGAAGGCGCGTGGGCTTGTTGATCGTGTATACACGATCCAGACGGCCGAAGATCTTTTACTACGACTGCACGAGAGCGTTAGTGTCCGACTGCCGAATATCGACGATGTCCCGCTCTACAGTCTTACGCCGGTGCTAGATAGCCCCTTCTTCGACAGCCTGCGAGAAGGCTACTCTCCCTTCAATCAATGGTTCCAAAACAAGGCCGAGGAAGGTCGGCATGCATGGGTTCATTGGCACCAACCCGGTGAACTTGGAGGCATTTGCATTTACGCACGGCAGGACAATGAACGAATCACCAATGATTTTGCGATAGATGGGACGGGCCTCAAGCTGGCAACATTCAAGGTTGGGGAAACGAGTCGCGGCAGGAAAGTAGGGGAACTCTTTCTCAAGGCCGCGTTTCAATATGCCTCGACCAATCGCATTCAAAACATCTTCATCCATGGGGACGAGGACCGGCACTACTTTCTCTTCGAGCTGCTAGTTGATTTTGGATTCGAACGTGTCGGATTCCATCCAGGTAGTGACGGCCGCGATGCCGTTTATCTGAAAAAGCATCCCATTGTTGCGCCCGACGACGCACGACCACCCTTCGAATACTTGCGCGCCTATTTCCCACACTTCCGCTCCGACGCGTCCGTAGAAAAATATGTCGTACCAATCCAACCTCAGTATCACGAAATTCTGTTCCCGGATTTTCGGGGCACCGTTAACACTCAGGAAAGATTGTTCGAGCAAGATAATCAAGCGGGAAATGCTATCAAGATGGCATATCTTTGTCGCGCGCAAACCAAGTCAATCAAACCTGGCGACCTATTGTTCTTCTATCGGTCGGAGGACGAACGCGCGCTGACGAGCATAGGTGTTGTGGAGAGCTACGAAACGCTTCTCGACGCCGAGTCCATAGTTGCCCGCGTGAAGCGCCGGACCGTCTACACGCTCGGTGAGATCGAGGACATGGCGACAAAACCAACCAAGGTGATCTTGTTCCGATTCGTACGTCACCTTCCTCGAACATTGAGCCTTGAGACGCTACTGTCGAACCAAGTGCTCAACGGGAAACCACAGAGCATTACGAAGATTACACATGAAAGATTTGAAACCATCAATTCGCTTTGCGGATGACATAGCTCTTATTTCTATTCATCCGGGATACGTCGAAAAAATTATTGCGGGTGAGAAGAACGTGGAGTTTCGCCGCCGCTGGCCAAATCGAATCATCGGCACGCTGGTCGTCTATGCCACATCGCCAGTGAAACGCCTTGCTGTGATCGTCGAGATCACCGAAGTCGTAAGAGCAAGCAAGACGGCTCTTTGGAGGATTTCGTCGGATGAGGGAGGCGGCATAAGCCGACAGCGCCTCTTCGACTATCTAGATGGGAAGGCATTGGGTGTTGCATTAAAGCTCGGGAGGCGGCTACCGCTGGAAGGTGGTCTCTTACCGAATGAGGTCTTCGGGGCTCCGTTTCATGCTCCTCAGTCGTACCGATATTTGACTGAAGACGAGAAGATTGCGTTACGGCGATGCGTGGAGGGGATGGGATGAAAGTTGTCTTCGTAGGAGGTGTTCACGGCGTCGGGAAGACCACGGCTTGTGAACAAGTTTCGCGAGCGTACGGGTGCATACATATTTCTGCAAGCGACCTCATTCGTCGAGAGCGTGCCGACGCTATTGCTGCAAATGAGAAGCAGGTCAACGACATCGATGGGAATCAAGAACTGTTGGTACGAGGTTTCCGACGCTTTCGGGATTCGTACGACGGCCGATGCATTCTTTTGGACGGTCACTTCGCACTACGAGATGGTATTGGCGATATTCAACGTCTTCCCTTAAAGGTGTTCCGTGCCTTGGCTCCCGACCACCTGATTTGCTTTGAGGACGAGCCCGCAGCAATCGCGGACAGGATGAGGCAGCGCGACCTTAGCAAGGTGGAGGTTGATCTGGTGTCATCGCTCCAGCATCAAGAGCTCTTGCATGCGGGTGATGTAGCGTTGGACCTCGAAATTCCATTGACCGTACTGCATGCCTTCGACGTTTCGGGCCTTCAACAGCTTGTATCGTCGCCGTCGAACCTCTGAAGGCGATTCAAACTCGCCGTTAGCATGCTGCCCAAATAATTCTGTACTCGGGTTCAGCTAACTCCTGTTGGTTAGGCGGAAGCGTTCCACCTTCCAGCGGAATCATTGTCGTAACGCCTCTCAGCTGTAGGATGGATATGAGTCGCTGCTGGCACTCGATGATCTCGATCGCATTTTCATTGTCGCCGGGATGTGGCCGGTTGCTGAGGG
>NZ_JBFREV010000081.1:0-6062 GCF_052114485.1 Cupriavidus sp. KB_39 | reverse complement strand
GGTACAGATGGTCTACATCGACCCGCCCTATGGGGTGAAGTTTGGCTCGAACTTTCAGCCGTTTGTTCGCAACCGAGACATGGGGAACAAACACGGTCAAGACGATTTCATGACTCGTGAACCGGAGATGGTGAAGGCGTACCGAGATACGTGGGAACTAGGACTCCATTCGTATCTCACCTATCTGCGTGACCGACTGACGTTGGCTAAGGAGCTACTGCACGAGACCGGGACAATTTTCGTGCAAATTTCTGACGAGAATCTTCACCACGTGCGAGAGGTTCTCGACGAAGTATTTGGCGAGGCGAATTTTGCGGGAATCATTAGCTTTTTTAAGACCAGTTCACAGGGTTCGGCAAAAATTCAATCAATAGTTGATTATCTTCTTGTTTATGCAAAAGATATAGACCGCCAAAAATACAGACCGCTGTTGCTTCCAAAAACGCTGGGGGGCAAAGGAGCGAAGCAGTACGTCATGGCAATCTCGCCTGACATGAAGGAAATGCGCCGAATGACGGCGGAAGAGCTGGCCGACCCATCTCTTCTTCCTGCCGGGTGGAGGGTCTGCCGACTCGGTCCAACAACGTCACAGGGGGCACAAGAAGGACGTAGCGGCCCCTATAACTTCGACGGAGCCACCTATTATCCTTCCGCCAATCGTCATTGGAGCTATGACCCAACCCCGGGTGCCGAAATGGACAAGCTCGCTCAGTTGGGAAGACTTCGGCCGTCAGGCAAGAGTCTGGCGACAATTCTAATGGCTGAGGATAACCCCACCACGGAATTGGACAACGTCTGGCTCGATACGGGGACTGGAAGTTTCACAGAGGAGCAAAGGTACGTTGTTCAAACCGCGCAAAAAGTGATTCAACGCTGCGTCTTGATGTGCACCGACCCGGGCGACCTAGTCTTCGACCCAACTTGTGGCTCTGGAACGACTGCCTACGTCGCTGAGCAATGGGGCCGCCGCTGGATTACTTGCGACACCTCGCGGGTGCCCTTGGCATTGGCACGCCAGCGACTACTGACCGCGACCTTCCCCTACTATGACCTCAAGGAATCGAAACTCGGCCCTGCCGGTGGCTTCGTCTATCAACGTAAGCAGAACCGCAAGGGCGAGGAAGTGGGCGGGCTGGTACCGCACATTACGTTGAAGTCGATTGCAAACGACGAGCAACCGGCTATGGAGGTATTGGTAGACCGGCCCGAAGAACGCAAGGACGTGGTTCGGGTTGCCGGCCCCTTTGTAGTTGAGGCCACCATCGCTCCGGCGCAGACGCTCGAAACGTCGGATAGTCCCGCCGACGCAGAGAGCGAAAGTTCAGGGTCCGCTGTCCGCGAACCTGTTGCAGTCTACAGCGATGCTGCCACTCATATCGAGCGCATGACGCAGGTGCTGCGCCAGTCCAAGACTCTGCGCCTACCGGGCAACCGGGAGCTGGTACTGGAGCAGATTCGTCGCACTAGTGACGGCGACATCCTGCACGCTGAAGCGTCCGATGCAGACGGCAAGCGCATCGCCATCGTCTTCGGCCCGGAATCCGGTGCCGTATCCGCTGACATGGTGTTCGAAGCCGCGCGCGAAGCCCACTTCCTGCGCTACGACCAGTTGTACTTCTTCGCCTTCGCCATCCAGGCCAAGGCTCGCGAACTGATTGAGGAGCGCAATAAGGACGGTGCTCCAAAGCTACGCATCCATTGCACTTATGTAGCCGTGACCCCGGATGTGGCAATGAGCGACCTGCTCAAGACCACCCGCGCCTCGGAAATCTTCTCGGTAACGGGCCTTCCAGACGTGAAGCTGACCAAGCTGAAACAGAAGAATAGTGCGGGCGAGACGCTCTACCAGGTAGATGTGAAGGGCTTGGACATATTCAACCCGGTCAACATGGACCACGAATCGGTCGAGGGCGAAAACCTGCCCTGCTGGATGCTGGATACCGACTACGACCCATCGGGCGCATTCTATGCGACACAAGTATTCTTCCCTAAGACCAGCGCTTGGGACAACCTGCAAAAATCCCTCAAGGCGGATTTTGATGAGTCGGTGTGGTCGCACTTGGCGGGCACCACGAGCGAACCGTTTGTGATTGGCGAACGTCGACGAATCGCGGTCAAGGTGATTGATGAGCGTGGCAACGAGCTGATGCGCGTTATTGAGAACATTGCGTAAGGGAGCGAGCAATGTCGCAAATCAACGCCGTCGAGAAGCCCATCATAAATTCCCCGTTCGAGGAACCAAAGTTCCACTGGCACATCGAGGAAGGCAAGCAGCCACAAAAGCGCGAAGGGCGTCGCCCAGCCAGCTACTTCTTCCGCGTGCCGGAACATGCCGGGCGGGGAAAGAAAGCCAAGAAGCAGACCGTGCTGTTCGACCAGGATGCAAAAGGCAATGAGTACCTGCTCGATACAGCGAACCTCATCCGTCAGCGCCTGAAGGAATGGCGTGCTCGCGAGTACAGCGGGGCGACGAAAGTCACCAAGGAGCTGATTGCTCTGTGGCGCTCGACCGACCGCAAGCAGCGACTTTTCTTCGCCCAGCTTGAGGCGGTCGAAACGGTACTCCTTCTCACAGAAGGTCCGGAAGACCTCAAGCAGGGCATCCGCATCCCCACCGACGAGCCTGGCGACGATGCCAAGGCCGCCGGATACAAGGCATTCATCCGCTATGCGGTGAAGATGTGTACCGGGTCGGGTAAGAGCACCGTTATGGGCATGCTGGCCGCGTGGTCGATTCTCAACAAGGTGGTGGATTCCACCAATCCGAATTATTCGGACACGGTGCTCATCGTCTGCCCTAACGTCACGGTCCGCGACCGGCTACACGAGCTCGACCCCAATTTGGACGAAATCAGTCTCTATCGCACTCGTGAGCTGGTACCGCTGCATCGCATGCCCGACCTACGTCGGGGTGAGGTGTTTGTCACCAACTGGCACAACCTTGAGCGCCGCGAGCTTTCGGACGTGAACGGCACGTCGGCAAGGGTCGTGAAGCGCGGCATGCCGATGGAGAAGCGGCGCACGGTTAAGCTGGGTGGCAAAGACCAACTCACCGAAGCCGACATTCGCCAGCAGGCGCTGACGGGCGCTTTTGAAATCGTCGGCGAGGTCAAAGACCGCCACGGTGTTCTGACAGCTTTCGAGGTCAAGGAAACCAAATACTATGAGAGCGACACCGCGTTCTTGCGTCGAGTACTGGGCAACCGCAAAGGGCGCAGCTCCGCCATCATGGTGATGAATGACGAGGCCCACCACGCCTACCGGCGCGGCAAGACTGAACCCGATGACGAATACGCTATCGATGAGGAAACAGCCGACGCCGATGCACGCGAGGCCACCGTCTGGATTGAAGGGCTGGACCGCATCAACAAGGCGTTGAATGGGGCGAAGAATGGCGTGCGCCTATGCGTGGACCTGTCCGCCACCCCTTTCTACATCCAAGGCTCAGGTAATGAAGTAGGCAAGCCCTTCCCCTGGGTGGTGTCCGACTTCAGCCTGCTGGAGGGAATTGAAGCGGGGCTAGTGAAAATCCCGCAGTTGCCGACCCAGGACATCACCGGTGGCGAAACTCCGGCCTACTTCAATGTGTGGCGCTGGGTTCAAGAGCGTATCGAGCAAGACGGTGGCGGCAAGGCAAAGCTCAGCCCGGACATGGTGATGCGCTATGCCACAGCGCCTATCACGCAGCTTGCCGATGAGTGGCGCAAAACACTGGATACATGGAAGGCCCAATTCAAAGAGGGCTTCCGCAAGACCGATGTGCCGCCCGTCTTCATTGTCGTGTGCCGCGATACCGCCCTGGCCAAGGAGCTCTATGAATGGCTGGCAAATGGCAAGCCGGACCACGGCCAGTCGCCTGTCGAGTTCCGCAACAGGCCCGGCCAGGAAAATACCATCCGAGTGGACAGCAAGATTGCGGAGGACATCGCCTCTGGTGCGAGCGGTAGCGATGAAGCTCGACGCCTGCGCTTTGTGCTGGACACCATCGGCAAGACTGCCTGGCCTGGCGGTCATATCCCCGAGGAATACGAGGCACTGGTCGAGAAACACAACCGCAAGGCTCTAGACGATGAAGAAAGTGGCTTGGTGACCATCGACGCCAGCATTCCCCCTGGGCGGGACGTGCGCTGCATCATCAGTGTGGCTATGCTGTCGGAGGGCTGGGACTGCAACACAGTGACCCACGTCGTTGGCCTGCGACCGTTTGGCTCACAGTTGCTATGCGAGCAAGTGGTGGGCCGCGCGCTGCGCCGCACGTCCTACGCTCTCGACGAGGCCACAGGTTATTTTCGGGAAGAAACCGCCAAGGTATTCGGYGTTCCCTTCGAGCTGATTCCGTTCAAGGTGGAAGGAGGTGGAGCACCACCGCCGACGCCGCCTTCTAACCAGATATACGCCGACCCGGCCAAGGCTGACTTTGAAATCACCTTCCCCGTGGTCGAAGGCTATGCAGACCCCGGCATCACTCGCATTTCGCTGGATTGGGCCAAGGTTCCCAAGCTGACGCTCGACCCGCTTGAGGTGCCGGATTCAATCCTCATGAAGGGGCTGGCAGGTGCCGATGGCAGCCTTGCCGCTTATGGTCCGGGTGCGGCGGAATTGGTGACATTGGAAGCGTGGCGTGAGCGCGTTCGTGTGCAGCAAGTCGCCTTCACCCTTGCAAGCACACTGGTCAAACAGTGGCAGCGAGACAAAGGCGACAGTATTCCCACGCATCGCCTCTTTCCGCAGCTTCTGGCTTACGCTCAGCAGTTTCTGGCGACCAAGCTCGTCTGCAAAGGAAACCGTGCGCCTCAGGATGTGGCGCTGAACCCGTATTTCGGCAAAGCGGTCGGCTGCATCATCGACAACTTGCAGGCAATCGATGAGGGCGGGCAAGCTCAGGAGCGGCCCATTATCGCGGCTGGTGCGGCTGGCCTTCGTTCGTCCCGATTTGTCGAATTTGCCACGGGCCGCGACCTATGGCCGGTGACCCGCTGCCACTTGAACGCAATGGTGGCCGACACCAAGAAATGGGAACAGAGCGCGGCCTACTGCCTCGACACGCACGACCAGATTYGGGCTTGGGTGAAGAACGACCATCTTGGCTTCGTCGTGCCGTATCGGAAGGACGGAACCAAACGGAACTACCTACCTGATTTCATCGTCGAGTTGGTCTCCGGCGAAAAGCTGGTGGTCGAAATCAAGGGAAAAGTGATTGATGATGCGCTGATAAAGGAGGCGGCTGCCAAGCGGTGGTGCGAGGCAGTGAACCGAGATGGCCGATTCGGTCGCTGGAGCTATCACTTGATGAAGCATCCGGCTGACCTGATGAATCTGCTCGACCAATTAGATTAAGCAGTATTCCCGGTCAAGCTGGTCAGTCTGGTCAATTTCCGCTGTCTGACCGGGATATGCCTACATGGTGCGCGTGATGGTCAAGACGTTGCTAGAACGCTACATGACCCACCCGAAAGGTAAGAGCTGTGGCGGACGTTTTGCCCCAGCGGACCAGATGCTATCCGCCGAATGTTTAGAGTGTGCACTGGGGGCAACTTTGGGGGCAACTTGACAAGGTGTTGGCGCGATGGCTCATGTATTAGGGAGATTTTTGCTTAGTTAGAGAGTCCTTCGGCCACCAGGATTTGTCTTACGAAACAACGCACTACGTCGAGAGATGTGGTGCGTTGTTTTGCTTTGGGGGATTCTGAATCGCTAGAATCCCAATGCGTCCGTGCGTCCGCATCGTTGAGATTCGCCATCCGGTCGTTCGCCGAATCGCAGAGCGTATAGTTTCCWCCCATGCACATGCCCAAATCCCCGGAACACACAGCGCCAGGCATCGGCAACGCCGCCACCGACCCCGCCGCCCGCGCCCAGGCCGGCCGGCGTAGCACCCTTGTCAGCGTGGCCGTCAATGTGGTCCTGACCATTGCGCAGGGGTTTATCGGCGTGGTGGCGGGTTCCCAGGCGCTGGTGGC
This sequence comes from Cupriavidus sp. KB_39, assembly GCF_052114485.1. Taxonomy (NCBI): domain Bacteria; kingdom Pseudomonadati; phylum Pseudomonadota; class Betaproteobacteria; order Burkholderiales; family Burkholderiaceae; genus Cupriavidus; species Cupriavidus sp. KB_39. The sequence continues at coordinate 102 of NZ_JBFREV010000081.1, read as the reverse complement.
GGACGCCATTCACTCCCTTTCCGATCTGGTTTCGGATTTCCTCGTGTTGTTCGCCGGGCATCACGGCAGCAAGGATCCGGATACCGATCACCCGTACGGGCA
>NZ_JBFREV010000080.1:0-6069 GCF_052114485.1 Cupriavidus sp. KB_39 | reverse complement strand
GAGATCAATCGAGGCAACGTCTCTCGGGTATTCGGAGACCTCATCACCCTAATCGAACCCTCGAAGCGGTCAGGGAATGACGAGGCGTTGGAGGTAACCCTTCCCTATTCGAAGGATCGATTCAGCGTCCCCGCAAATCTCCATATCATCGGGACAATGAATACGGCCGACCGATCCCTTGCATCCTTGGACCTGGCGCTACGCCGCCGATTCAATTTCCGCGAGATGCCGCCTCGCCCAGAACTTTTGGAAAAAGTCGATGTGGCCGGTGTCAGCGTCGCGTCGATCTTGCGTGTAATCAACGCCCGCATCGAGATTCTGTGGGATCGGGATCATTGCATCGGCCATGCGTACTTCATGCCCCTGGTCGACACTCCGACACTCCCCGAACTTGGAGCCATTTTCCAAACGTGCATCCTGCCACTACTGCAGGAGTACTTCTTCGAAGATTGGCAGCGCATCCAATGGGTCCTCAACGATCATCGAAAGTCCGTGGCAGCTCACCGATTCATCGAGAAACCAGAGAGGAAGGTTTCCGAACTATTCGGAGACGACGTTTCTTTCGGCGACCAGAACCAGCGATGGATCATCAACGAAGACGCGTTTTTCGTCCGTGAAGCCTATGTCGGCTTGATCGGTGACAACGGCTCGGAATCGTGACCCAGCACATTACGGTCCGCGAGTACGCAAGGCTCACGACCGATCCAGTGCCGAACCCGACACTCGACCGCGCCCAAGTCTCAGCTACGGCATTCGACTGGCTCTGTCAACTCAATTCAGGGATGAGCACGGCCGGCGCATCGCTGGTGCAGATCGACGACCGCCGCTGGCTCCGCTTAGACAACTACGTCGGAGTGCTAGAGACACCTTGCGGAACGGTTCTAGAAATTCTCCCTAAACATGAGGAGAACGCCGACACCCTCCCCCGCAGCCGGGCACTGCTGCAACGAATGATCACAGCCGCCCTCGACCTACCCGTGCGGGAAGGTAGCGAAACGGCACTAGAACGCTTCGACGCGCCCCTAAGCGAATGGGTCATGGCCCAATTCCTGGCCGCCCTAGACCGCCTCGTCAAGCGCGGCGTCCGATCAGACTACGTACGCATCGAAGACTCCGAACGCTTCTTGAGAGGCCAACTCAACGTCCCACAACAAGTCCGACAATCGGCCGCGAAGCAGCACGTTTTCCAGATACTCCACGACGTCTTCATCCACGACCGCGCCGAGAATCGCCTACTCAGGCTAGCCGTCGAACTCGCATGCCGCAGCACCAAGAGCCCCACGAGCTGGCGCCTAGCCCAAGAGTTGCGAAGCCTCTTTCAAGAGGTCCCGCCAAGCCGCAACGCCGCACAAGACTTCCAACGCTGGCGTACGGATCGCCTGATGGCTCACTACCAAACAGTGAAGCCTTGGTGCGAGCTAGTGCTATCGCAGCAGATGCCACTCTCGACCGCCGGCGGATGGCGTGGCATCAGCCTTCTCTTTCCGATGGAAAAGCTCTTCGAGCGCTACGTGGAAGCGATGCTCACGAAGCAACTCGCTGAAGGCGCTCGGTTAACTGCCCAAGCCCGCAGCCAATACCTATGCGTTCACGAAGGGCATGGCCTGTTCCAACTTCGGCCTGACTTCGTTATCACCCAGGGTGAGAAGCGATGGGTGCTGGACACGAAGTGGAAGCTGGTGAATGGTGAGAGGAAAGCCAATAAATATGGGCTCAGTCAGGCTGACTTTTATCAGCTGTTCGCGTACGGTCATAAGTATTTGGGCGGCAGTGGCGAGCTTGTTCTGATCTATCCGCGGCGACGGGCTTTCCTAAAACCACTACCCGGGTTTCAGATGGGCGCTGAACTGACGCTTTCGGTGATGCCGTTTGATCTCGAGAAGGGGCGATTGATTGGCCAGGAAGGGATTTCTCCGATTTTTGCGCAGCACTGAGGCGCGCGCGGGCCTCGCTCGACCGGGTCAATCCGATGATGAAGGACGTTTGCTCGAGTAAGCTGAATCCCTGATCTTTATGTATCGGCACACGTTCACCAGCTTCTTTCCAAGGTTCGCTGAACAACATAGTCACCCGTTGGTTGCTTCCATAGAGAATCGGAATCGTCTTCAACGATGCAAAGCGGGAGTTTCGCGAACTGATTGAACTGGTGGTGGGGTCGAGAGATACAACACGCAGACGCTGCCGAAGGAGCCCAGCATCGTGCCATCGCAGGAATCGCAGGCCGGAAGGTTCCGGAAAGGGCAGCGCGTGAACCAGTTGCCGGCCAAATACGAGCTTTCGTAACGCCTGTCTAGTCGAGCGCAAAGGCGGCTAGCGACCCATCTCGGCCGTCCGACACACTAATTTTCGGATGACTGCTTCCAGGCGACTTGCGGCCATCTTCAACTTGCACGAGAGACAACACCCGGCCGGTTCTGATGCAGACGGCCGCCGATGATCACGTGCGGCGTACCTTACGGTAGGCTTTTGCCGCTGTTCACCCGTAGTTCTTTCGCCGGTTCGCTATACTGCCCGCTGTGAATTTTTGACAATACGCGCGGCGGACATGGTGGCGCGGCGGAGCGAGGGATGCCGAAACTCACCGAAGCACAGTTGCAAAACGAGGCGCCTGGCGATAAGCCGCGCAAGCTGTTTGACGAAATGGGGTTGTTTCTCCTGATCAATCCCGACGGCACGATGGCCTGGCGGGTGCGCTACCGCTTTGCTGGCAAGGAAAAGCTTACGCAGCTTGGCGCCTACCGCAAGAAGGGCTCGCAGGAGATCGTGATCGGCCTGGACGCCGCGCGGGAACAGCGCGACATTCTGCGCGACCTGGTGCTGCGCGGCATCGATCCGACTGCGCACCGCAAGGCTAAGTCGACGCCTGCGGAGACGGACACCCCGGCCGATAACGGGCAAGTCGACGTCATGGCGGCTGACGCCCTGGAGGACCGGGATTGCACGTTCCAGAGGGTCGCCGAGGCGTGGATGGACGCCTACGCGCCCACGTGGTCGGACAAGCATGCCCGCCAGAACCGTCAGCTGATGCGCGACCATGTGTATCCGGTGGTGGGCGCGCTGCCGGTGCGCTTCCTTGCGCCGCAAGACATGGAAAATGTGCTGGCCCCGCTCGTCAGCGCAGGGAAGGCGGAGAGTGCGCGACGCGTGCGGCAGCGCCTGGCAGGGGTGCTCGAGTTCGGCGTGATGATGGGCCACCTCGAGCGGCGCCGCGTGCAACTGCCCATGAGGCTCGACCCCTCCTTTGGCTGCCTCCGCCCCCCAGAGCTGGCCGCGCTGGTTCGCGCGATCGACGGATATCAGGAGCCGGTGGTTCAGCTCGCGCTGAAGTTCGTGATGCTCACGCTCGCTCGGACCCCGGACGTGCGCGGCGCCACATGGGCTCAGTTCCACGACCTGACGGGGGATACGCCGGTCTGGCGGGTGCCGGCGTCCCGCAGGGGGGGGTACTCTGAAATTCCGCTGAGTCGGCAAGCAGTGGCGGTGCTTCAGGAGTTGCGGCACTTCACCGGCAGGGGGATCTACCTGTTTCCCGACGCGGACCAGCCAGACCGGCCGCTGGGCGAAAGCCGCCTTCTCCATGCGCTCTGGTCCTTGGGCTACCGGGGCCGCATGACGGCGCACGGCCTGCGCGCGCTCGGCGCGTCCATGCTGAACGAGGCAGGGTACCCCGCCGGACTGATCTCTGGCGTCTTGGAGGCTAACGGTAGGGTCCCCACCAGTAACGGCAACGGCCAACCGCCTGAGGCGCGGCGAGCGATGCTGCAGGCGTATGCTGACGCGCTTCAGGCTGCGGCGCGTGCAGAAGCCTGTCCCTAGTTATGCCCTGCCCGCTTCTGAGACGTTCCGCACTGTGCGGAGGTGCGGCTGCGACATGCGGCTGACGGAAAGTGTCAGCCCGCGCGGGATTGCAACCGAACGAGTGACAAAAATTGTCACCAAAGATCGATACTTTTTGTTACCGGTGACGAATTTAGTCAAATAAAGGTGTGATGTTGGGGTGGCACGCCAGTTGCTCTAGTGTCTGTGCAGCAACACGCTGTATCCAATTTATAAGGGGTCAATTTCATGAAAAAAGCACGGATGGGAATGCAACGGGTACAAAAGGGTTTCACGCTGATCGAACTGATGATCGTGGTCGCGATCATCGGTATCCTGGCTGCTATCGCAATTCCGCAGTACCAAGACTACGTGGCGAAGTCGCAGGTGTCGCGCGCAGTAAGCGAACTGGGTGCGTACAAGACGGGCATTGAAGACCGTCTCAATCAAGGACAGAACACCATCCTCCCGGCTGACGTTGGCTACGTGAAGTCGAACCTGACCAACACGGCCGTGTTCCCTGCCGCGGGCGTCACGTTCGTGGCTGGCGCTGGCACCATCACCGCTACGCTCGACGGCAGCGTGAGCTCGTCTGTGAACGGCGCGACGGTGGTATGGCAGCGCATTGCGGATGGCACCTGGAGTTGCACCACCAACAAGGGCACCAACGGCAATTTCAAGAAGATCTACGGCCCGGCTGGCTGCCCGAATACGGACGGCGTGTAATAGATATAAATGTCGTCAGCGAGCCTTTCCCTCGCCTGATGCAGGAAAAAGCGCCCTTTGGGCGCTTTTTCTTTTTCCGGCAGCATTCCGGTTGTGGCCGAAAATCTCTTGCTGTCCACGGTAGTCGGCGCGCGCTACAGCCCGCCAGTCGATGCTGGGAGAGACGGCTTGCAGCGCATCACGCACGTATGCGAGTCGTTACAGCCCTGTGCACAAATAATCTCAAGGCATCTCAGACGCCAAACTCGCCCGGCTTCAGACCCGGTCGGCCTGGCTCACGCCGAGAGTCGTAGTCGATCAGGGCAAACGAGCCGGAAAACGCGGCGCCCACGGCACAGGTGTGGGTGGCGGACGTAAATTGCTCACGGATGAGAAGGGTGGCTACGTCGGACTATTACGTCTGCCGCGTTGCGCGTGACTCGCGGTACTGCAATTAACACAACATGCCGCACTACTTCCAGGCTGGAAACGTGAATCGAAGGCGGATGGTCACACATGAATAGGAAGACCTGGCGTTTGCTTCTTGCTCTGACCATCTGCGCGCACCTAGTTCATGCGCGGTTGGCGGCAGCGGCAATGCGGCAGACCGATGCGGAAGCGCTCCTGAAGCAGGACAGGTGGCGCGAAGCGTCGCGTGCGATCTTGCTTGAGGCACCGCGCGGTATTCTCTCTGCCTTCAAGCTTCCTCCGCCATTGGCGTCGGAAGGCTACGTCGAAGACGCACTACACATCATCGACAACGAGCGACCCCGCATGCAAGCAAGCGCCCGGTTGCACCTGCTCAGGACAGTGCGGACCATTTCCCTCGACACGCAGCGAGCGATTGTGACCGAAGCCACTTCCCTCACCATCGACAGCCCCGCGACGACGTAACGAGATATCTCCTCTCGTTCGGCGAGCGTCAAGGCTAGCCTGGAGCGGTGCCGGGATGCTGGCTGGATGCCGCCGGAATCCGCCAGAATCCGTTGGTACCGATCAAACAGCCGGGCGATCTGGTGAAGCGTGTCACCTTTCCGCCACCGCTCCCACATTAGTGCCTTCTGAGTCTCGGTGTAGTAGAGACTTCTTTCTGACTGCGTCGAGTCCGCCGGCGCGCCCTGTTGAGATTACGTATCTCTTTGCGTCCTTGAGCGCCTGATCTCTGGTGCTACGCTGCTTGTTGTTCATACGGGCCTCGATTCGCTCCAGCGCTTGAAGGCCCCACTCTACGGTGGGCGGACTTAGCTGCGGGCCCCAGGTTTCGACATCCCCCACACCGGGATCACGATATCCAGCGCCCTGCGCCTGAATCTTCCCGCGATGCGACCGGTTGAATCCACAGCCATTCTCGGCCATTGACATTTGGTCGGCGAGCGTCGGCTGTGCATGCATGAACCGACGCTTCTCGTCGTGCGACCACCGCCTAGTCGTTCGTAGGGTGATGCTTGCCCCAACCCATATAGTCGTTCCGCATCTGGGTCGCCTCATCGATATCCCTTGCCCCAACCCATATAGTCGTTCCGCATCTGGGTCGCCTCATCGATATCC
>NZ_JBFREV010000079.1:0-6086 GCF_052114485.1 Cupriavidus sp. KB_39 | reverse complement strand
TCGAGGATGCGCAGCGCCAACCGACAACGCGGCCGCCCGCCAGGGCAACCGCCGCAAGGACCGCGAGGGTGGCGAAATTGGTAGACGCACCAGGTTTAGGTCCTGACGCCAGCAATGGTGTAGGGGTTCGAGTCCCCTCCCTCGCACCAAAGTCCTTTTTCGTTGCGTCGCCGCAACGATTTCACTCCCCACCATTCAATACCCCTTCATACCAATAGCCCTTATTCTATAAGGCGTGGCGGGTATCAAGCCGGGTTTACGCTACACCCCCTCCCTCACCCTATTTGCCACTATCCGTTCGATGGGCTCTCCCATTTTTCTCCCACGGTCCTCCCACGAACTCATGGCATCCATTCTCAAGACGGCGACCGGTTGGCGCGTGCAGCTCACAGTAAAGGGCGCCCGGGACAGCCGCATGTTCGACACCAAGGCGCAGGCTCAGGAGTGGGCGGTGAAGCGCGAGGCCGAGATGCGATCCATCGACGGCGGCATGGGGAGCAAGACCCACACGGTGGGCGACGTGTTCGACCAGTACCAAAAGACGGTCAGCCCGACCAAGCGCGGCGAGCGGTGGGAGAAGCTGCGGCTTGAGCTGATCGGAAAGAAGATGGTTGAGGGGAAGCCGTTCCGTGACATCCGGCTGGCCGACCTGAAGCCTCACCACATTGCCGCGTGGCGCGACGCGCGCGCGCGAGACACCGTCCCAGGATCTGGAGCGAAGATTTCCGGGTCATCCGTATCCCGCGAAATGTCGCTGCTGTCCCATGCGCTGGAGGTCGCCCGGAAGGAATGGGGCTGGCTGATCGCCGATCCGATGAAGGAGGTGCGCCGGCCGCCGGACAACCCGCCGCGCGACCGGCTCATCTCTGACAAGGAGATCGAGAAGGTCACCCTGGCTCTTGGGTATCAGGAAGGGATGCCGGTGGCCCTGCCGTCGCAGCGGGTCGCCGTGGCATTCCTGCTGGCGATCGAGACGGCCATGCGCTCCGGGGAGATGCTGGGCTTGACCAGCGACACGGTGGACTTCGAGGCGCAGGTTGCGCACTTGCCGCTGACCAAGAACGGCGGCGCGCGGGACGTGCCGCTCTCCATGCGCGCGCTCGAGCTGTTGCGGATGCTGCCGAAGGTGGAAGAGGGCAAGCCGCTGTTCGCGCTCTCGGCTGCCAGCCGGGACGCCCTGTTCCGCAAGGCAAAAGAAAAGGCCGGCATTGCCGACCTGACCTTCCATGACACCCGCCATGAGGCGATCACCCGCCTGGCGAAGAAGCTTCAGCCACTGGATTTGGCCCGGATGACCGGGCACACCAACCTCCAGGAGTTGCTGACCTACTACAACGAGTCCGCCCGGGACATTGCGCGCCGGCTCGGCTAGTCCGTCTTCCGGGGCCGGCCCGCCGGCTGCTCGCGGTACGACTCCGCCCAGGCGATGACCTCGGCCGCTTTCCAACGTGGGAGGGCCTTCGCCAGCTCGTCCTTGCCCGACTGCACCGAAGGGATGCGGATCGGCTTCGGGAACCCGGGCAGAGTCACCACCCGCTCGCGCACCACCTTGGGCGAGCGGACCAGGTATTCGGCGATGCGCTCCACGTCCCACAGGGTAACGCTCACGGGCAGCGCTGGCCGCACGTGATTGGCCACGGCCACTGCAATGCGTTCGATCAGGTCTGCTTCGCTCATGGTGATGCTCCAGTTTCTGGCTGTTGTTTCGATGATTCGTGCTGCTGCTTCGGTCATTCCAGTTCGTGTTCTGCTTGCCGCATCGCGGCCGTGAGTTCTGCCATCGCGTCGTGCGTGCCGCCGCGGTCCGGGTGGTCGGTCTGGGCGCGCCGCCGGTACGCCGCTCGCACCGCGGCCATGTCGCGCTCGCCTGCCGGCACGCCGATGACCTCGCGCCAGCTGCGCGCGGCGGCCGGCGGCGGCAGGGCGGTGAAGCCCGTGAATGCCCGGTCGAGGATCTGGGCGCCGCCGTGCCGCTCGATCGCGCGCAGCGCTTCCAGCGTTGCCGCGATGGCGGCGAGGTTGTCGGCCACGGCGCGGTACCGATCGATTGCCATCACGCGCGGCGCACCTGCCCGGTCCTGCCAGTAGACGGCGGCGCCCGGGTCGGTGGGCTCGCGCTGGCCAGATCGCGGCAGGCCAYCCAGGCGGACCACCACGTTGGTGCTGATCACCGTGTAGCCCGGCCGCGCGCCAAGGCGGGCCAGTTCATCCAGCACGCGTTTCACGCCGTCGGACACCGTCAGGGCCTTGGTGGTGGTCCACGACGTGCTGCCGCCGTTCGTGTAGTTGACCGTGCGCCGGTCCTTGCGGCCGAAGCGCGCGTCGGCGCGCTGAGCGTCGGTTTTGCGGGGCCAGCCGGCCGGCCAAGTGAGGGGGTAGTTGGTCATGCTAGGATGGTTGTCACGTTGGAGGGGCGGATATGGAACGCGTTTCCGAGTACCGAGGCTTCGAGATCCGGATGTTCCTGACGGGCACTTCCACAGACATGTTTGACGTCTGGTTCCAGATCACGGGCCCGACAAATCCAGCCGGAGTCGCCGCGATAGGAAAGCGGATCAAAGTTCACGGCAGCCCATTCTCCAAACGATGGGCATATCTGGTGGCTGAAGTCGCTGGCCGTGCGGCGGTGGACGTGATATTGGGCGTGGACGAGTAAATTGCCCGTTTGACTCCCGACGAAATGGAGGGACAAGCCATGGCTGAGAGCCTTATTTTCATGGGTCGGCACGTGACCTTTGAATTGACCGAGAGGACTTTCGGGATGTGGCATTGGACATACACCCTCGACGACCAAGCGACCTTTGAGAGCCAAGGAAACTCTTTCCCCACGCGTGAACTTGCGATGGCCGACGCCATGCGTGATGCAAGGAGTCGAATTGAACGGAGCCCGGAGTAGCCTTACACCGGCAACTTCATTGGTGCCACCTAACGTCACCATTCTTGGGAGACGGCCATGGCGAAGTGCGATGCTTGCTTTTCGATCCTCCCCGACAGCCGCGGGGAACGGGGGCACGACGCCCTTGTTGAAACCGGCAGTGAGAAAATCCGCCCGTTCGGGAAGGCACCCGTCATCAAGACGTCGTTCATCTGCTCGACGTGCGGTACGAAATGGACCTACGAGAACAACATGAACGACAGCTTCGCCGGCTGGCATGAGGTTGAGAACTGAGGTCATGCCGAAGCCTCTAGCACCAGCCCTGGCTGCCGCGTCCGCCCCGCTTGGAGCGCGATGTAGTCGGGATTGAGTTCGGCGCCGAGCCACCGGCGGCCGAGTCGCTGGGCGACACTAGCCACTGTGCCCGACCCCATGAACGGGTCGAACACGATGTCGCCGGGCCGGCTGCCTGCCAGAACGCAGGGTTCCACCAGCGCCTCGGGAAAGGTGGCGAAGTGCGCGCCGCTGTACGACTGCGTGGGGATCGTCCAGACGCTGCGCTTGTTCCGTGTCTGGCTGTAGTCGACATCCTCGCGGTCTGCGCGGTGCTGGGCTTTCTGGCCATGCTCGCCGTCCGAGTACTTCGTCTCCCGCGCGAAGCTGTTCTTCTTGGAGTAGCGGCCGGTTAGCTCGCGGTGGCCACCGGCATCGGTGTCCCAGCCCGAAGGCGTTCTGACCCGCGCTTTCGGGTCTGCATCAAAGCCGTGGCCGAAACCGACGCCTGTCGGCGTGATGCCGTGCGTCGCCGGCTCTTTGATCGCATCCGCGTCGAAGTAATACTTCTCACTGCGCGCCAGCAGGAACAGAGACTCGTGGGCCTTGGTGCAGCGATCGCGCACGCTCTCGGGCATTGGATTCGGCTTGTGCCAGATGATCTCCTGCCGCAGCCACCAGCCGGCGTCCTGTAGCGCGAATGCGAGGCGCCATGGTTGGCCCATCATGTCCTTCGCCTTGATGCCCGGATCGCGAATCTTACCCGTGCCGCTGGCTTTGCGCTGGCTTGCCGCAATCTGGCGCGCGCTTAGAACTGACGCCGCGACGCCGCCGTATTCGCGGCCTTGAGATCCCCATGAGCCGGCGTAGCTGTCGCCCATATTCAGCCAGAGCGTGCCCTCGTCGGCGAGCAGCTCGTGGCAGAGGTCGAACACCTCGACCATGTTGTCTAGGAATTCGCGCAGCGTCGGCTCCAGCCCTAGTTGGCCGGCCACGCCATAGTCGCGCAGACCCCAGTACGGCGGGCTGGTCACGATGCATTGCACACGCACGCCGGCGGCGATCAGGTTGCGCATGACGGCGCGGCAGTCGCCTTGGTAGCAGTGGTTGGTCAGCATGCTGGCTCCGTCTGCTGAGCCACGGAAAGTGCCACCGCCACCGGCCGTACCCACACCGGCGTGGCTGACAGCATGAACGTCTCGCCGGTCTCGGCCAGCAGTAAGATGTTGCGCGGTTCCTTTGTGAGTCGTCACGCTGAGTACTCCTGCTCTGCCATTTCGCAGAAGAAGCTGCATGACGGCAACACTTCGTTGCGAACGATCGGCCCGGCGGGCAATTTTCGGAGCGGGAAGCGCTGGTCCTTCAGCGGCCCGGAACGATAGCGGAGGAACCAAGAGCCTTCCCCGATTTCATCCTGGAGCAAGCAGGTGGATTCGAAGTATTCTGGGAAGTCCGCGCGGATGGCCCGCCAATAGCCCTCGCCACCTTTCACGCAACCGATGCAGTTGGCATTTTCATAGCCGAGCAGGTACATCGCGGGCAACGCAATACCGGCGCGCTGGACCATCGCCTTGCAGTCTTCCTTGCTCAATTGGGCGTCGATCAGCGGCGCCAGAATTGGGCGGTCTGGATTGCGCTCCCGGAAGTCATCCAGGCGGTCTTCTTCTTCCAGGGTATAGCCAAACACCATGATGTCGCCCGGTTGCTTCCATGCGTCTAGGACATCGCGCTTCAGCGCTTTCGAGCATGGCGCTCCAGCGGGGCCCTTCATGTATTGCCGGCGGCGGAACACCTGGATGACGCTGGCGCCGTAGCGTTCGTCCCGAAGAGTGGTGATCGGCTTTCCGAACCACGCTTCGCAGTCGGCAGCGAAGCGACGGTTATCCTCATGCTCTTCCTTCAGGAAGGCATTGATGATCTGGACATCCCGCGATGGCCCGAACTGGGCTATCGCGAGCTTTGCCGCTACTGCCGAAGCAGCGCCACAAGAGAACTGGCAGACGATTCGGCTCATGCTAGGATGCCTCCCCAAAACGGGAGGGCTGAGGGGTGTTGAAGCAATATTGGCGATGGCTTGAGTTCGGGGCCGCACTGCTGGCGCTGACCATACTGACTCTTGCCTGCCACGCGATGTGGCCGGACAAGGATGGCGTTGCTGCATGGTTCCAGGCAGTTGGATCTGTGGCTGGCATCGGAATCGCCATATACGTGCCGTGGCGGCAGGGAGCGGATAGAGTCAAACGCGATCGGGTAGAAAAGCTGGACCACCGGTTGGTGATTGCGCGTCGGCTGCGAGGCATTACATCCGAATTCGTTGTGGTATGCAGTGAGCTCGATAATCAGCGAAAGGAATTCCTTCGTGTCGCGGATATGGTGAACGTCATGAATATCAACGGCGAAGGCCTTTCGAGTGTTTTTGACCAGACTCTGCGGCTCGACGAAGCGGATCTGCAGCCCGATGCGGTTGGCCTTGGCTCTACAATTCGGATCCAAATACGGCGTATGAAGATTCAGATCGAAAAGAACCACGGCCGGTCTCTCCTTGGTTTGGATCCTGAATTTGAAGGGAAGTGTGCAGAGTGGATCAGTTCCGCAGAGAGCTTCGATAAAGTAGCTTCGGACGTTCTTGCTGCTGCAGAGTTTGCGCAGAAGCGCGCTTAACAAGACGCGCTGCGATAAATTCGTAGTGAGGTGCGCGGCGACCTCGATGCCGCCGATGCACCTGCAGGTGGCGATCATGTTGCCAACCTGCGAGGCGGCTTTCTTGAAGCCCTTGGCGCCCCCGCCGAGGCCGCAGCAGAAGCCGAAGGTACGATATTCGCGGCGGATCATGCGCGCACCTCGCTGGCGGCCTGCGTCGCCGCCTGCAGTTCTTCGATGCTCTTCCGCGCGCGCTCGCGCCAGTCCGTGCCGTGCTGCAGCGCCAGCTGGATCAGCC
>NZ_JBFREV010000078.1:0-6363 GCF_052114485.1 Cupriavidus sp. KB_39 | reverse complement strand
CTGATACACTTGTGTGCTTTCTCGCTGCAACGTCAGTCGTAACAACGCACCGACAAGTCAGCGCGAAAAAAACCCTAGCAGTAACAAGAAATCGGGGTGTAGCTTAGCCTGGTAGAGCGCTACGTTCGGGACGTAGAGGCCGGAGGTTCGAATCCTCTCACCCCGACCAGATTTCAAGAGCCGAATCAACAGTTTTGTTGATTCGGCTCTTTTACTTTGCGCGCTTGTGTTCGCGACCCTTCCTGTGGAAGGTGTGGTGAGTAGGTTGGTAGCCCTGCCCCCGCGAGCAGGAATGAGCCCGCAAGTCCCTCCGCGATTCAGCGATAGCGTAAAACTCACACACGATTGCCAAACCCCTGAGTGCGCCTAGTCACAGCCGCAGGTCGGATGTGCGAATGAGCGCAAAGGCTACTGGAGCGGGCGCCTTGTGCCACTCCCCCCTAGAGCTCCAGCGCATGAGTTGATGCAACGTTTATCCATAGGACGCTGCAAGGGCCACCATCGGCCCATCCGTCTATGGATGAAATATGCCTGCTCCCCTTCTGCCAGCGGCAGATGCTGGCCTGCATGTCAGCCGCCGCACCGTCTGCATCCCTTTTATCGAACAGCTGTCCACGCTGATTGACAAAAAGCGTTACCTACATCCGCCGCGCGGGCACCCTACTGAGCCAGAACAACGCTCCCGACAACGATTGGCGTTGACTCAAACCTTTCACCTACTACGCCCAGTCCAAGCCGCTCACCATGCCGCTGAGTGATCACGATCTGGAGCAACTGACAGACGATAGCCACGATACCTTTCCAGGATATAGCTAACGAGGCAAGATCAGATGTGTTTGATTACATCGAGATGTTCTACAACACGAAACGCCGTGACCCTCACAGAGGCGACAATTCTCCTATACAGTTCGATTCGTAGTACCGCGACGGACTGAAGAGTGTCTAGTGGGACCGGGGCGATTCAGCTGGCTTAAAATAGATTGATCGCCTGCTAAGGACGAGAACAGACAGCCAGAGCTGGCGCTTGTGCCCGAAAGTATGCCCGCTTATTTTTAAGTAATTTTTTGGCGGATTTGATGCAAACAAGAACCAATTTAATGAATCCGCACAGGTTATTATCCGGCAAACATTATCAACAGCTTCTTCCGTGGCTAATTCCCCTTGTGACGGTGTGTGTCATCTCATTTTTCGTCATGCCACGCCGTGCGATCGGCCTGTCAAGCGATGACGGATTATTTCTGACGCTGTCGTGGCAGGTCGCCAATGGTTATGGACTCGACCGCCTGGCGCTGCCGCAAACGCCTAATTATCTGATCAATGCGGTGTTCATGCGCCTTGGATTTCACGAGATTTTCTGGTTCAGATTTTTCAACGTCGCCCTCTGCGCCATTTCTTCTTTTGCCGTCTTCACGGCGTTGAAGAAGGAACATACCCCTGCTTACGTCACACCGGTCGCAGTAGCGGCTTGTTCAGGAATTTACCTTTACACGATACAAGGCCCTAACAGCCTGGCGTTGAATTTCTTCATGCTGGGGCTTGCCGCTTTCATCGCGGGAAATTCGCAAACAGATCGAAAGAAAACAGCGTCGCTCTTAGTTTCAGGCATTCTTCTGGCGATTGCCGGGTTTATGCATGTCGTTGCTGCAGCCGCCATGATCCTCTGGATTGTCTTTTCCATGGCACTCGGGTACCGGAGCAGGTTTGTTTTATTGGTTTATGTTCTCTTTAGCACAGCCCTATGGATCTGGTATATCAATGCGATTGGACCTTCTATTTTCTTTGCGGCCCCCAAAGCGCATAGTGGTGACACCTTCCATTTGATAGAACGCTTATCCTTGATACTCAGATATTACGGGGAGATTTCGCTCTTCTCGGTGTGCTGCCTTTTCGCGCTTGGTTACTTTGCGAAAATGAACAAGGTTGGATTTTTGTTGTGCACATTCCTCGCGGCGTTTTTTCTCTATCATCTGGGCGCCTACGTCATTAACACGATCTATTTGAACGGCCCGATTCAACTAGGCCACGCTGCCCCATGGCATGGAAAATACCTTCTCAGCGATGAAGGCCTTTGGATCAGCGCACTCCCTGGCGCCTTTGCTTTCCATGTATTCATCGCTGCATTCGTCTACTATTGCTTTTCATTGAGAGGTGCGCGGCTTTTCAGGAAACAGCAGGGACCCCACACAGGCACGTCCCATCACGTGCGGCTTGATTGTGATCTGATGATCACGGCCGCCGGGATCGTTACCCTGCAAATTGCAACCGGTATTGGCAGCAATACCGGTATCAGCCAGGGGATGATTTTCTTCGCTGGTCCTGCCTGTGGGCTTGCGATCATTTTCATGTGCGGCGCCAGTCCGGATGAAAGTGCTTTCAACCGGTGGGCGCACAAGGCGTTTTGTGTGTTATGCCTCGGTACGATTACACTGTTCTCGCTGTTCTATGACCACACTGAGAATCAACGTATATTCTCCAGCGATATCAAGCCGATGCCGATGTCTCCCATGCGTGGCCTTTCAGCACCCCCTAATTATTCGACCGCAATGGAAAGGCTGATTGATGCTTATCAAAAAAATGACTGTGCGAAAAAGCGCATGATGGCCCTGGATTATGTTCCGTTGCTCAACTATGTGGTGGGCCATCGCCTTGATGAGGTCGTTGGCCTGGTTCGCCCCCTGTTCTTCTTCTCCAAGGAAAGAATACTGTCCGAATTCAGCAAAGGAGAAAGCTGGTGCGTGTTTGATATTACCTCCGTTGAAACCCGGGCCTACATCGACAGAACCAAAGCGGACCCCCGAACGGATGTTCGCAGCTGGCTGGAAAGGCATAGTAGCTCCGTGGAAAAGATTAATACAGAAGGGTTGGTTGATCTTTCGGATATTGCAGTTTTTGTTCTCAAATAAACCACTCTTTAATAAGGCCACCATGAAGGCCAGCAAGACTGATAAGCCGTGGAAAAAAGTTGGCGTTCCGCATGGAGGAATGTCAATATACTGGTGTTGAACTTCACTTTTGATCCAACTGGTTAATTATTGATCTCTCGAGATGGATACCTCAAAGTTATTAACGGCTGATGAGATGGTACGCGCGCGTCAGCGACTGCTTCAAATGCATTTCGAAAGTGGAGTTGGGCATATTGGTGGAAATCTGTCCGCGCTCGATGCCATGCTGATCATTTTTCATGAATATCTCGGTGCCGACGACAAATTCATCCTTTCGAAAGGGCATTCTGCGGGGGCCCTGTACATTGCTTTGTGGAGCATTGGGCGGCTTGGTGAGCAGGATTTGAAACTGTTCCACAAGAATGACACCTTGCTCGCCGGTCACCCGCCAGCGAAGGGGATTGCGGATATCCCCTTTGCCACCGGGAGCTTGGGGCATGGCTTATCACTCGCCGCGGGCACTGCTTTGGCGTTCCGATTCAAAGGCAGCAGCGCGAAGGTCGTCTGCCTGACCTCAGACGGGGAGTGGCAGGAGGGCTCAACGTGGGAGGCCCTGATCTTTTCTCGGCACCAGGACTTGAGCAACCTGACGGTGCTGATCGATCACAATAATTTRCAGGGTTTCGGTTCGACCACGGATGTGGCCTCTATGGCGCCGCTCTGGGACAAGCTGAATGGATTTGACATCGATATGCAAGTCATCGATGGCCATAACCCGAGTGCCATTCGCAGCGCCCTTGCCGCAGATCAGGAGCGCCTGAGAATCATCATCTTGCGGACGGTGAAAGGCCGGGGCGTCAGTTTCATGGAAAACCGCATGGATTCGCACTATCTCCCCCTCACCGAAGAGAAATTCCACAAGGGGATCGCGGAACTGGCACTGGAATTGAGCCCGCAATGAGACAACAACTTTGTGATGCCTTGGTCAAACGCGCCGTCAATCCTGACATGATCTTCATGACAGGAGATCTGGGCTTCATGGCGCTGGAACCGATGCAGGCGGCAATGGGGGCGCGATTCATCAATGCCGGGGTCGCAGAGCAGAATATGACCTCGGTTGCTGCTGCCTTGGCGAGGCAGGGTCTGGATGTCTGGATCTACAGTATCGCGCCGTTTATCTACGCGAGAGCATTCGAGCAGATCCGCAACGACATCGCCTTCCATGCACTGCCTGTGAAGTTGATCGGCAATGGGGGCGGTTATGGTTACGGCGTCATGGGCCCGACGCATCATGCCATTGAAGATTATGGCGTGATGTTGGCTTTGCCGAATATGTCGGTCTACGTCCCCGTTTTCGACGAGGACATGGAGGCCGTGATTACACGTGCCGGCACATCCACCCGCTCTTCCTACCTACGGATGGGTCGGGGTGAACCGCCTGAAGGCTATCCAGTTCCAGCCTATAAACCCTGGCGCCAATTAACCCGCGGAGATGGGCCATTGCTGATTGCCGTGGGGCCGCTTGCCAGCACCTATATCGCGGCGTTCGAGAACTTGCCCGCCCGGCAGCGCCCCAATCTCTGGGCCGTCGCGGAGTTGCCCATCTCGCAATCGCCGATGCCGGCGGAACTGCTCGCTCAAATAAAGAGTGCCGCCATCCTGTGCGTTGCAGAGGAGCATGTGCAACGTGGCGGTTTTGCTTCCGAACTTCTGCTTTATTTGGCAGACCAGCAAATACCCGTGCCTAGCTTTAAACATTTTTATGCCCGCGCTCATCATTTTGAGCGATACGGCTCCCAGGGCTTTCTTCGACGCCAGTCGAAACTGGACGTAGGCAGCGTGCTCGCCGCTCTCGAAATTATCTAGCATGCCCGAAATGCAAGAACACATACGCGCCCTGCGCGGACCGATTTTGGTGATCGGTGCATCTGGTTTTGTGGGCGCGAACCTGTTCCACACCATCAACGCTTTACGCAACGACGTGTTTGCGGTAGTGCGCCGGGAAAAGAATTGGCGTCTGGCAGATATTAAGGATGAGCAAGTCATTGCGGTGGACTTCAATGACTATGCGGCGGCGAAAAACTTGGCCGACAGCATTGCACCCCAGACGATTTTCGATTGCATGGCCTATGGTGCTTACTCCTTTGAGCAAGAAGCCACGTTAATCTATCAAACCAACTTTCAATCGCTGGTCAATTTTACCGATTGCCTCGCGCGACAGTCCGTTGCCGCTTATATCCATGCGGGTAGTTCTTCCGAATACGGCACTAACTGCACCGCGCCGTCAGAAGACAGCGTGTGCGAGCCCAACAGTCCTTATGCAGTCTCCAAGGCAGCAGCGTCCAGCTACCTGAGATTCATTGGCAAACATGGTCGTTTTCCCTGTGTGAATTTGCGCCTCTATTCTGTGTACGGGCCGCTGGAAGACACCTCGCGGTTGATACCAAATTTATTGCGCCACGCACTCGACGGAAGGTTGCCCCCCTTCGTCGACCCGCGCACCTCGCGTGATTTCGTCCATGTGGACGATGTCTGTGCCGCATTTATCATCGCAGCGGCAAAAATGAATCCCGACCTATACGGAGAGAACTTCAACATCGGAAGTGGGACCAAAACCACCATTGCCGAGTTGGCCTGGATCACGCGCGACGAATTCAAGATCGAGGAGGAAGCGCAATTCGGCACTATGGAAGGTCGAGTATGGGATCTGGCCGAATGGTATTCGAATCCGCGCAAAGCGCATGAGCAGTTGGGTTGGAAGGCCAATATCGGATTGGTTGACGGATTGCGTTCTACAGCGGGCTGGGTGAAGCAACTCAGCGACAGCGCCATGCTGGCGGCGACCAAGAAGAATCTCAGCACGCGCAAGCGCAGCGTGTCKGCCATCATTGCCTGTTATAAAGATGGCCAGGCGATCCCCGTCATGCACCGTCGATTGACAGAGACGTTTAATAAGCTCGAGATCGATTACGAGATCATTTTCGTCAATGATGGCAGCCCGGATGACAGCGCTCAGGTGATCCATGAGATCAGCGCAAGTGATCCACATGTCCTGGGGATTACGCACTCCCGCAACTTCGGTTCCCAGATGGCCTTCCGCAGTGGAATGGAATTATCCACAAAAGACGCCGTTGTGTTGCTGGATGGTGATCTACAAGACCCACCGGAATTGATCGAATCTTTCTACGCCAAATGGGAAGAGGGATATGACGTTGTTTATGGCCGCCGCATCAAGCGGGATATGGCGTGGCACTGGGGAGTGTTGTACAAGCTCTTCTATCGTATCTTCGCCATGTTCAGTTACGTCCCCATCCCGCTTGATGCCGGCGACTTTTCACTCATGGACCGACGCGTCGTGGGGTGGTTGCTCAACTGCCCCGAACGCGATCTGTTTGTGCGCGGCTTGCGCGCCTATGTCGGATTCAAACAAACAGGCGTCGATTACGTGCGTCCTGAACGTATGTTTGGCGTCACCACCAAC
>NZ_JBFREV010000077.1:0-6728 GCF_052114485.1 Cupriavidus sp. KB_39 | reverse complement strand
GCGCAGTTCCGCTGCGCTGCCCAGCGCCACAGCCATCTCCGAGATCGACCGGGCGGCAATGGCATTGCGCAGCAGGCTGTCCAGCCGCTGCTGTACCGCATGGTCCCGGTCGTCCGCGCCCCGGGCGCCGTGCCGGACGTCCTTCACGCACGCGCGGATGCGATGCAGCAATTCGCTGGTGGACAGCGAATCGCCGGCATGCACGGCTGGGGCCCGGGTCATGCGTGTGCCCCTGTCGTCAGGCTTCGTCAGCGGGGCGCAGATGCGCGCTGGCTTCGTGCTCGATGCGCAGGTAGAGCGTTTCCGCCATCGGCTGGCGCATTTCCTCGAGGATGTGGCCGACCAGTCCGACCGAGCGCGCGGCCACGGCGAGGCCCCGGCAGATCTTCCAAGAAATGCCCATCTCCGAGGCCACCGCGGCCATCGCGCCGGTGACGTTGACGGGGAGGGGCCGGTTGGCCTGCTGCGTCGCCTGTTCGCCCAGCGCCACCATCAGCTTGATGTACGGGCCATCGAAGCCGGTTTCCTGGGCGACCTTGAACAGCGCCGGGGCGCGCGGGTCGATGGGCTTGTGGAAGGGATGGCCGATGCCCGGGAGGATCTCCTTCCGGCT
The DNA here is from genome assembly GCF_052114485.1 of Cupriavidus sp. KB_39. Lineage (NCBI taxonomy): Bacteria > Pseudomonadati > Pseudomonadota > Betaproteobacteria > Burkholderiales > Burkholderiaceae > Cupriavidus > Cupriavidus sp. KB_39. The sequence continues at coordinate 6,115 of NZ_JBFREV010000077.1, read as the reverse complement.
GCGATAGCCCGCCACGATGTCGGTGGCCAGCGCGTTCATGTCGACGTCATCGCTCACGTCCCTGCCCGCGAGCGATTCCTGCAGCAGGCGCGCGGCGTTGTCCAGCGAGCCGACGAACACCGAGCCGAGCCCCAGCAGGCCGGCGGCCACGGCAGCCTGCACCGCCTCGGGCGCGCCGCAGTAGGTCATGCGGGTGGCCAGCGAGGACGGCGTGATGCCGTGCTCCACCAGGATCACCATCATCGCGTTGAACATGCGCAACTCGTTGTCGTCCGCCGGCAGCCGGCCGAAGATCTGCAGGAAGGCCATCTGGCCGAAGTCCAGCTTGCCGACGATGTCATCGCACAGGTCGAGGCCATGGATTACCACGCGTTTCGGCGTGGCCCAGGCGATGTCAGATTTGATTTCCTTGAGTTTCATGGCGTCTTCCTCGTGTTGTCTTGGGGGTTCGGTGCGGGTTGAAGGTGTCCCTTCGCGAGATCGCGCAGGACGTGCTTGAGAATCTTGACCCCATTGGGGCCGTCCACCTGCGGGAAGCTGTCCAACGCCACGATGCGCCGGGGCAGCTTGAACCCCGCGATGCCGCGCTTGCAGAACTCCAGCAGCGCCGCTTCGCTCACGTCTGCTGCCCGGGTGCGGATGAAGGCCACCGCGACATCGCCTTCGCCCTCCTGGTGAACGCCCACCACCTGCGCTGCCGCCACCGCCGGATGCGTGACGAGGAATTCCTCGATCTCGGCCGGGTCCACGAGGTAGCCGCGCAGGCGCAGCGTGTCCTTGAGGCGCGACAGGTACTGGAACGCGCGGCCCTGCGCCCGGGCGAGGTCACCTGTGCGCAGCCAGCCATCGGCGGTAAAGGCGTCCGCCGTGGCGGTCGGGTTGTTGAGGTAGCCGGCCGTCACGTTGTAGCCGCGCAGCTGCAATTCGCCCTGTTCGCCTTCGGGGACGACTTCGCCGGTCGCGGGATCGACGATGCGAAACGAAATCACGGGCGCAACCGGGTGGCCTCCGGCCAGCCGGCGTTCGTCGCCAGTCGCGTTGGTATCGCGCAGCGCGGCCAGCGCGAAGCATTCGGACATCCCGTAGACGGCGGTGAGCGGCACCTGCCAGTCGGCCCAGGCCTTGTCGGTGATGCGGCTGCCCAGCCCCGCGAACTCGGCGAAGCCGCCCCGGCGCCAGTTTCGGAAACTGTGGACGGGCACGCTCAGGACCATGTCGAGCATGGCGTCGGAGCCGTAGAAGTGGGTCACTGCATGGCGTTCCATGGCCTCGGCCGCGGCCTGCGCCTTGAACACGGGCAGGAACACGCAGGCCGCGCCTGCTGCCAGCGAGGAGATCGCCAGGACGAAGCCCATCACGCCGTAGAGGGGCAGGGCGCAGAGGGTGGCATCTCCGGGCCGCATGTCCGTGGCCGCCGCCACGTTTAGCGCGTGCGTGACGATGCCGGACTGCGTGTGCACGGCCAGCTTGGGTTTGCCGGTGGTGCCCGAGGTGCTGAACGTGCACCACGGGTCCAGTCCCTCGCCGAGGCTTTCCTCGCGCACGGGATAGGCGTCCCACATGAACTCGCCGCTCACCGGCACGTCCACCACATGCTCCAGCGCGCTGACGGCGTGCTGGATGGCCGAGGCGGCCTCGATATAGTCGAAATCCAGGAAGCGGGTGGGCACCACCAGCATCCGCGCCTGTGCGGTATTCACTACATGGAGCGCTTCGGCCGTTTTCAGCCGTGTGCTGACGGGCACCACCAACACGCCCAGCTGCGCCGCGCCGAACAGCAGTTGCAGCCAGACGGCGCCATCGGGAATCCAGACGGCGAGCGTGTCGCCCCGGCGCAGGCCCCGCTCCCAAAGGAAGCTGGCCGCGCGCTGGGACGCCTGCTGGAGTTCGCCCCGGGTGACGGGTTTGCCTGCCTGATGGAAGGCGGGCAGGTGCGGATCATGCGCGGTTAGGATTTGCTGATACATGAATCCGTCCCTCACTGCGCCAGCGCGGCGCGAGCAATCTGCAGGCGCTGCATCTCGGAGGTGCCTTCGCCAATGCGGAATGCCCGCGCGTCGCGGTAGAAGCGCTCGACCGGCAGCTCGCACATATAGCCCATGCCGCCGAAGATCTGGAGCACGCGGTCAGACACGCGGCAGCCCATTTCGCTGGCGAACAGCTTGGCGCGGGAGGCGGCGATGCGCGCCGCCGGGTCGCCGGCTTCGATCAGTTCCGCCGCCCGGCCGATCAGCAGGCGTGCGGCTTCGATATCGACGTCGTTGTCGGCGAGCATGAACTGGATGCCCTGATGCTGGCCGATGGCGTTGCCGAACGCCTTGCGCTCATTCGCATACTCGCAGGCCATGGCCTGGCCCCGCGCTGCCAGGCCCAACGAGCGGCTGGCGGAGAGCAGGCGGTCCTGATTGATCGACTGCATCATGCCGAGGAAGCCGGCGTTGGGCGCGCCGAGTACGTCTTCGTCCGGGACGAAGCAGTCCTCGAGCGTGAAGCCGTTGAGGTGGTAGCCCCGCCAGCCCATCTTCTTGTAGCGCGTCATGCCGAMCACGCCGGGGTTGCCCTGCCGGACGATAAAGGTGCCGAAGCGGTCCTTCAGCGAAGCGGCCGGGTCGGTTACGGCCAGGACGATGATGTAGTCCGCGGTTTCGGCATGGGAGATGAAGTGCTTGCTGCCGGTGAGCGTCCAGCCGCCCGGCACCTTGACCGCGCGGGTCTTCAGGCCGCCAAGGTCGGAGCCTGCGTTCGGCTCGGTCAGTGCGTAGGTGATGGTTTTCTTGCCGGACAGCACATCGGGCAGGAAACCGGCGCGCTGCGCGGCGTTGGCCTGCGTCAACTGAAGCGGCAGGTGGCCAAAGACTTCGCTCAGCGGCACCGACGTGTAGGTCAGCTCCTCCAGCACCACGACCTTGGCGGCGGCGGAGAGGCCGGGGCCCCCAATGGATTCGGGCAGGTTGAAGCCGTATAGGCCCAGCCCAGCCACCTCGGCGCGCAGTTGCGCCAGCAGGTCGAGTTCGACGTCGTCGTCGGTTTCGATCTGCTGTTCGAGCGGGACCAGACGCTGCCGGACGAAGCGCCTGGCGGTCTCGCGGATCATGGAAATCTCGGTGTCTTGGGAAGTGTCGTACATGGTGTGCTCCTCGCCGGGGTTTTAGCGGATCATCGAAAACGTTTTCGAAAGGGTAGTGTTTGAATCAGGGGAAGTCAAGCAGATGGGGCAAAGTCCTGCGGAAAACGGTTTCGGGCCGGATAGGCGCAGCCCAGCGCGGTGAGCGATAATGTTGCCCAAAGCACCTCGGGAATCCCAAGTGGACATCAAGGAATTTGCAGCTCATCTGAAGCTGTCGGTCAGCACGGTCTCCAAGGCGATGAACGGCCGGGCGGACGTCAGCCGTGACACGCGCGAACGCGTGCTGAAGGCTGCGGCGGAACTCGGATTCAGCCCGGACCCGGCTGGCCGGCGCCTGCGCCGCCAGTCGTCGGACACGATTGGCTTTGTGATCTCGGCGCCGCAGACGCAGTTCGCGCATCCGTTCTTCCTGAACATGCTGTCGGGGATCGACGAAGCGCTGGATGGCACCAACTACCAGGTGATCATCGCGTCCGGCCGCACCGTGGAAACGGAAATCGACGTTTTCAAGCGGCTGGTGGAGAAGCAGCGCGTGGATGCGCTGCTGTTCGGCCGTACGCGCCGGCACGATGAACGGATCGAATATCTGCTGGAACGGGACATCCCGTTCGTGGCCTTTGGCCGCAGCGAGAGCTCGCAGGACTTTCCGTTTGTCGATATCGACGCAACCGTGGTGGGCCGGGATGGCTGCGGGCGCTTTATCGCGTTGGGTCACCGCCGGATTGCGCTGGTGCACCCGCCCGAGTACCTGATGTTCAGCTACTGCCAGCGGCTTGGCTATGAAGAGGCGCTGCGCGCGGCCGGCATTCCGCTCGACCCGGCACTGTGCGTGGAGGAAGCCATGACAGAGGAGGGCGGGCTGCGCGCTGCACGTGCGCTGCTGGCGCTGCCCAAKCCGCCCACGGCTTTTGTCTGCGGGCAGGACATGGTGGCAGTGGGCGTGATGCGGGCGATTGCCGAGGCCGGCAAGGTCGTGGGCCAGGACGTTGGCGTGATCGGCGGCGACGACCATCCCGTGGCGCGGCTCGTGACGCCGCCCCTCACCACCTTCACCGCCGAAACCAATCGCGTCGGSAAGCGCCTGGTGGAAATGCTGCTCGCCCGGCTAGACGGCGCGGACCCCAGGACCTTGCAGGAAGTCTGGCGGCCCGAGCTGATCCTCCGTTCGTCTGACGGCCCGCCCAGACCCCGCTAATCCCCTTCGATGATCGACCCGGCGCAAGCTTTGCCTTGTGCCGTGCCGCTCTGCATGCTATCTTTTACGAAAACGTTTTCGACCAAACCGGGACCGTATGGAGGGACAGGATGACGAGGTTGGAAAGTGCGGAAAGCGCCAGTTTTTCTACGCGTCTACGGCTGCGCAACGGCGACACGGATCAGTTCCGGCACGTCAATAACGCGGCGATCGCCACTTGTTTCGAAGAAGCGCGCATGGCGATCTTCCAGCAGGCCGATCTGGCGCCCTGCATGGCGGGCAAGACCATCGTGGTGGCGCATCTGGCCATCGATTTCCTCAGCGAGGTGTTTTACCCGGGTGAAATCGAAGTCAAAACCATGCCCGTGGCAGCCCGGAATACCTCGTTCGAACTGACGCAGGGACTCTATATGGGCGAGACCCTCTGCGCGCGAGCCAAGGCGATTTGCGTGCTGATGGATGCCGCGCAATCCGGCCCCACGCCGCTCCCCGATGCCTTCCGCGACCGCTTAACCCTCAGACCTTCCGCGTGACTATGAAACCCTTCACTACCTTGATTCTCGACGTCCGGGATGACATCGCCGTCATCACGCTCAATGATGTGGAGCGGCGCAATGCGCTGTCCCGGCAGATGGTCGGCGAAATGTTCGACGCCATCGAATCCAGCCAGGCGCAGGGCGCCCGGGCGCTGGTGATTGCCGCGAATGGGCCGACGTTCTGCGCCGGCGCCAATATCGACGACCTGCGCGATGGCTGGATGGAGCAGGCTGATCCTCGGACCGACCCCGCCTTGTTGTTCCGGCGGCTGGCGGACGAGAAGCGGATCGTCGTGGCGGCGGTGCAGGGGCCGGCCGTGGGCGGCGGCTTCGAGCTGACGCTGGCCTGCGATCTGGTCATCGCGGAAGAGGGGGCGTGGTTCGCGCTGCCCGAGGTGACCCGGGGCGTCATCCCCAATACCGGGCTGGCGCTGCTCCAGCACATCGTCGGGACCCGGCAGGCACTCGAACTTGTACTCACCGGGAAGCGATTGCCGGCGCCGGAGGCGCTGCAACGCGGGCTGGTAAATGAAGTGGCGGAGAAGGGCGCGTCGCTGGGCCGGGCCTTCGAGCTGGCGAAATCCATCGTCGCCAACGCCCCGCCGGGCGCGCTGACGGCGGCAAAGGGCCACCTCCACGCCCATGCCGGCTATGACTGGGGCCGGGTGGTCCGGTCCGTTTCCGACGTGCCGCGTGCCGAATGGCAGGAAGGGCTGGATGCCTTCACCGAGAAACGCGCGACGGATTTCGATCGCCTCTGGCAGCCCAGCCAAAGGGGGCAACAGGCATGATCGAGTACATCAACCATGCCAGCGCGCCATTGCCGCGCGGCCATTATTCCCAGGCCGTGAAGGCGAACGGCCTGATTTTCGTATCGGGCCAGCTCCCGATTCTGCCGGGCGATGACCTGAAAATCCCCGCCGGCCTCGATGCCCAGGTCATCCAGGTGTTCGACAACCTGAAAGCCATCCTGCTGGCATCGGGCAGTTCGATGCAGAACCTCGCCAGCGTGCAGATCTTCATCGCCGACATCGCCAACTGGCCCCGGGTGAACGAGCTCTATGCCCATATCCTCGGCGATGGCCCGGCGCCGGCGCGCACGGTGGTTCCGTGCCCGACCATCCACTATGGCGCGGAACTGGAAGTCAATGCGATAGCCGTGGCCTAGACGGCGCCGCAGCGCCCCATCAGCAAATGGTGCTCCGCTTAGGAGCTTTTCTGGCCATCCTGTTTTCCGGGATGGCTTTTTTTTGCATT
>NZ_JBFREV010000076.1:0-7056 GCF_052114485.1 Cupriavidus sp. KB_39 | reverse complement strand
GAGATCGACGAGCACATCCTCCAGATCCTGCTGAATCGGACTGACGAGAAGCTCGCGGCTGGCCGCCGCATAGGGCTTCCACATGGCCGCAAGCAGGGCGGCGTCGCGGTTCAGGCCGAAGCGGGTGGTGAGCGGCGCGTGATGACCGGGGCGCGGTTCGTAGCGTTCGATCTGGTGTTGGAGGGCGACGAGCGAGCGGAGGCGCCCGGCTGGGCTCAACTCGGATGCGTTGGCATCGATAGCCCACTGCGTGGCGTGGATGTTGCGGGCGTTCTGGAAGCCGGACAGCAGCATCCCGGCGGTCCATAGCCCGATGGCGCCGAGGGCGATGGTCGAAAAGACGGTGACGGGGTGGAAACCGACACGCCGGCCGGGATGACGGCGGGCGGAATCGGCGATGTGTTGCCAGAGGGGCGATCTATTGGCCGGCGAGTGCGAAGAAAACAGGATACCGGCCGGCGTGATGCGGTGGCTATGCGTTCCAGCAAGGGCAGCCGACCACGCGGCAAGCGGCTTGATCCGAGCGTCAAGCCGTTGAGACAATTGTGCGAGGCGGGTCGCGGAACCGCCCTCCATTAGGCGTGCCGTTCCGTGGCGTGCAAGACGATCGCGAAGGTCCCGAAGACGCCCTTCAATAGCTGCGGCATCGGCGCGGCTCGGCAACGCGCAGCCTATGACAGAGGTATCGCTATCGGAATCGTGGTTCGCGGCAGAAACGTCAAGCACATAGGTGGGCGCTGCCCAGCGTAGTGCTTCGGCGATCCGAACAAGACGTACCATGCCGATTGGATTGCCGCGTCGGGAAGGATCAAGATTGGTGTTGTCATCGATCACTAGTAGGACAGCATCCACCGGGCGCCCGGGGCGGAGCTTCCGGAGTTCCGTCAACCATGCGTGATCCGGGCTTCCGTCTTGCCCTCCCTTTTGCCATAGCAGTACCGCATCGTCCGTCATCAGCCATTGGCGATTCGCCAGGTCGGGCAACAGCTTCTCGATGGTGTCGTCGGCGCCGGTGAGGAGCACCCAGGGCAGCCGATTGCCGCGCCGCAAGCACGCGCCAACCCGCTTCGGCCAGGTCTCCCGAAGCGATGATAGCGTTATCGGCTGTGTCGCAGAACTCCCCAGGCCACCGAGCGCGCCTTGCGTCGTGCCGACCAGATTGGACGCTCCAAGTCGAAGGTGGCCGCGCACCGCTTGCGACGCCTTGGCCCAGCGTGCCCATCTCGATAGCGAGGCGCCTATGGCCAGTACGAGCGCGCCCAGCGCAATCCCAGACAGCCACGTGCTCTTCGCCTCCTGTGTAGGGATGCCGAGGCGCTCGCCCCAAATGCTGATGGCACCGGCAATCAGTAGTGCGAGAACAAGGATCGACACAAGGTCAAGTTGCAGCTTCTTCATGATGGCGTGATGCTTTTGCAGGTGTTACCCGTCTTGGGGGCGAGTCAGACATCCATGTATGAGGTGTATTGCGACGGCAGCAACAACGGGCTGGGGCTGCAACGGCAGACACAAAGATCGTCGCTCAGCGCAGCCTCGCGTCCATCGGGGCCCGTGGTGGACAGGCGCGGACCGATACATACGATCTGTCCCACCGACTTGCAGACTGGACACCAGACTGGGTCGCCCTCATAGGCTTGCTCGCGATGCCCTACCATATCGTTGGCGTCTCCGCCCTGTACGATGCCCCCCAAGGTGGTGAGATCCCCCCTCAAGATGTCGTATCGTCTGGTCATGCCGACTCTCCTGGCTCACAAGGCGCCGGGCCGAAGCCGCATGCTGTTGAGCAATGTGTCCCACATCTGTATGGCGCCGGCTTCGTCGACAGGAGATGTCGCGAGCTCCGGTGTAAGAGAATGCGTACTTGGSCCCCCCAGTGTCAGCCGAATCTCGGTGTGGGGTTGCGCGACGGTCTCGGGGTCTCCCTGCGCCATCAGATAGAACTGATAGATCTGTATCGTTCCATCAGTGATGGAAAACAGTACTTCCTCTGCTTCCATCCCGGCGACCTGTCGTTTGCCATCACGCAGGAAGCGGACGTTGCCGCTGAAGCCTTTATTGTTCAAGTTACCGCGTAAATCTGGTAGGGTCTGACGAAGCGATAGCTTCTTGTCTGATTCCACGGCATCGCGCATTCTGATGAGGAGCCCCGCGTACCTTCCCGGTAGCAGAGCAAAGCTCTGAGTAACGCGCTCGCTATCGCGTGAACGGCCGCCAATCAAAGCCCCGTCGATACAGAATCCTGGTTCGGTCGGGACCGTCCAGTCGTCACGATAGGTGACGTCTCGAAGGACTTCGGATAGGCCGGCGATGGCGGACTGAATAATCCTCTTGGGTACCGTCGACTTCATCGCTAGCATCGTGCCGCCGGCCAGGACGTATCCTTCCTGCTTGAAGAAGGGATCCGGTCGTTTTCCATCCATCGTAAATAGGAAGACTCGTGAGTTTTGGGTCGGTGATGCAACCTGCTCCAGCATCGGTACATTCACCTTAAAACGCATGGATTCCAAGCCCCTTTCCTTCATCTCCTGGTAGGAAATCGAGCTCTCGCGCTTTTCCCTGCGCAGCGTTTCTTCACGTTTGCGCATTTCATGGTCAAACGTCTGGAAGCTGACATTCCTCCTGATCTCAATTTCGTCGCCCCAGAAGCCGTAACGCTCAGAACTGATCTCGCTCGCCGCAGGGCGATCGAATACGAAACGGCCGATACACCAAGGTCTCGAATTAGCAAGCAGCGGGTTGTTCATCATCATAGGTTCCACGGGAGCGATCTGCGCACACGCAGACAGAAGATTCATTGAGACAAGAATCGGGAGTATAGAAAGTCGGATTCGATAGGATGTTCTCGTCAATTATCTAGCCCCTCAACGGAATGGACGATTCTTGCAACGCTATAGAGAGTGGCCCAGCGCGACCACGGATGATTGAAGCTGGCCTGGTGCTCGTACCCACCTTGCACGAAGACCATCTGCACACCTCGGGCTTTATTGCCCGGAACGCCAGGTAGCAAGCCTCGGCCTTGCGCCGCAGCGGACAATGCAGGCACCGTCCCGTCTCCCGGGACAATGCCGTTATCCCGCTGACCAGGCTGCGGGATAACGGCCGCCTTCTGGACGGTCACTTTGACAAACTGCCCGCGGACGAGAACGATCATCGTCCCGTTGTGATCATCCTCAATCAATTTTGCGGCTATGAGATCTTCCTTCGTCGTACCATCGGGAAAGGCTCCCTCCCACAAGACTTTGCCCCAGGTTTGCAATTTTTCCGCGGGCAGTCCGGGTTCCAAAGGCTTGGGCGTCTTCGATTCCGCTGTCGAGTGAGGTTTCAGATTTCCATCTGCATAAAGCGCGAAAGTGTTGGGATGATATGTGTTGACCAAGCGCTCTTGACGCTCTACTACGGACTGCATCAAACCGCTGTAGTACTCAAATACATCAAGAGACATGTCCTTCCGCTTCAGCATCTTCTCCACCACCCCTGCGGGATCGAGCAACGATCTGTCCGGAAGTAACCCGTACCAGACTGCATCGGTGTAGAGGCTCCTAATCGCATCTTTCTCTGGAAGGGCTATGATCTCCCTACCGTCTCGTTTGTCCACGAATATCCACCACGGTGCCCCATCGTTGTAATCGGGCGTCGGGGACAGTTCCATCGGCCCTTCCGCGTTGCTGGCGATCGCCACGAACTCAGCATCGTCTCGGCCAAGAAGACTCTCGTTAATGAATCCTTCGGCGCCTGTGCGGAGTCGCTTTGCAAATAGTGGCGCGCCAGTGGCCGGCTGAACTCCATGGATGACACCGAGGATGTCGTTCTCTCCGCCGCAGAATGCCGAGGCCATGCGGGCCACCAGTCCCCCCATCGAGTGGGTGATGATGATGGCCTTGTCGGTATGGTTTTCGCGGCAGATCTGGCGAATGCCCAGAATTGGCGTAACTTCCTTGGTCACTGTGTGTTTGAAGGAGAGTCCGTCCAGCACCTCCTGCGCTGACTTTTCATTTGATTGCAGGAAGTTGTAGCCAATGGCGTAGACGGGATAGCGATACCTGGCCAAGGCCTTGAATTCGTCGGAATCGGCAGTGATCGCTTGCCCCTCTCCGAAAGCGCCATAGTCCTTCGGATCCGTACCGAGCACGGCCTTCAAGGCGGCGTTCTCCCCGCCAGGATCGCCATGTGCCCATTCCCCAATCGGCTTACCCATCTTCATAGGATTGTTCAGTGTGGACTCAAGCCACGCTAGCGTCGGATGGTAGCTCCAGCGATGCACGGTGCCCCAGCCGCGTCGACGAGCCTCGTCTTCGTCAAGGCCACAGTCACCCACGTCCACCGGGCCGAATGGATCGACGACCGCACCCAGCGGGTCATATCGGCTGGCGCGACCGGCGGCGCTTCTGAACCATCCGCGAATGATAGAAAGGACGCCGCCGAGGCTGGAGAGCACAGCATCCATGTTCGGTGGATACCATACGGTCTCCGTCGAGTCTTCCTTGCTCAAGAGCAGCGAACCCATGACACCTGGCAGGAAGACGACGGGGATCGGCTGCCGGTCGTCCGCGTAGACTTCCTTGCGCCGCTTGTCACTATCCGGCGTTAGGAGCGTCCGGACGGAGGGCGTGCCATCCGGGTCGAAGCCGCCCTCTAGTCGTACTACTTGTTCCTCTCCCGCTCCAGTGTCGGAAAGGGGCACGTTATCCAGCGCGGGATTCGCCGGGCTCTGCATTCCACCGCTCATACCACTCCTCATTGATCGTGCATGGAACAACCATTCGTCACAGATCGGATCTGAACGCCGTCATCGGTCGATCGGCTTCAGGATGGCGCAGTCGAACCGGTCCGGCTCACCGACAAAAATCACCGGACACTGCCCGTTACCACCCATCGACAAGGCTGCGCACGCTATGGCAAGCCATGGTGCCGCCGCGCGTGCATCGCCGATGGTTTGATCGATCTCAACTGGGCGCCCATGCATGCCCAACGCCAACGACGCCTCACGCAAACGTCCCGCCTCGCTGGCGGAGACGCCGGTCTGCCAGCCGCCCACAGTTCGGTCACCGGATAGGCCGCCCCACATTAATGCGCGGGAGATCGCTTCGCGCGCATCGGAGAACCTGCCTCTGACCGGGCGATGCAGCGCGGCGACGCCTGAGAGCCGATGCTTGGATGCATGCGATTCAGGGACCAGCAATAGCGCAACGCCTGCCTCCGCGGTGCCTGCTGGTGGTGTGTYCGCCAACAGGCCGTGCAGTTGCACGGAGACGAGCAGGATCGCGCAGTCGGCCTCGCCTTCGAGCGCTGCGTCCATCCATTGGTCGAGGAACATGAGACTGGGTGGCGCATCGCTGACCGGTGTTTGTGTAGCCCGCAGCGGCTTCGCGTGCCAACGCTCCTGCCACAACGCTTCGTTCTCCCGTGGCGTGAACTGATTGGCAATATGCAGCCGAACCGCGATGTCTAGTTGCATCGGCAGGGACTGGATCTTGTCTGAGATCTCTGCAAGCAACTCATCGAACAACCATGCTGTGACTTCCCGACGCCGACGACGATCGTCCTCTGCTCGTCCCGCCGAGGTTCGCATGCCGGGTGTGACTAGCCACCGCGCCTTGACTGGCTCGCCTGTATCGGCAATCGGGGCTTGGACGGCAAGACGCAGGGCGCCCGAGCGTACGCGAGCGAGGTCCTGCTCTTCGGGGTATGACGAGAAGCGCGTCGCTGCCCCAAGGATCCTGAGTGGCACGCTTGCCGCCTGGAAAACCTGCGTGTTATAGGCCTGGACGACTTCATTGTGCAAAGAAGCGTCAAGCTGCTTGCCTTCGTAAGCACTGAAGCGGCGCAGGACAATCCAGGCCGGCACCCCTATAGGGAAGCCAATGACGCTAATCCAGAATGCCGGAGTGCTGGTTGGCAAGTCTGCCGGCCAACATAGCAATACAACGGCGACGCCCAGCAAGAGCATGCCGATGAAGAGCACAGACCATAGCAGTCGGGAAGGCGGTCGGACCTTTGCAGAAGTGGACTCAGGCAGTAGTGAGAAATCGACAGCCATTATTCAGTCCTGTGGTGTGAGCTGACGCAAATCAATGGAAATCCGGTTCACGCTGTGCCTCTCGCTTTCCGCAGGATTCGGATCTCGACACCCTCGACATCGTCGCTCTTCTGCATCTGCGTGCGCCCGTGCTCGTCCGTGATCCCCTTTATGCGGCTGCCGTCGCCCCGGACGATCTCGTAGGGATGACGCTTAAGCACTTCACCGGTAATTCTGCTATGCAGGACAAAGGGGTCGTTGAATGCAGTTGTGCGAAGACTGTTCATCTGCTGTGCGAGGGAAGAGGGGCCTTGCCGACTGAATGCTGCGGACTTGACGGTGCGGTCTCCGCGCGTACCGTCTTCGATGCCGGTAGACGACATGCGCAGGTATGAGCCACCGCACTTGAGCAGCAGTTCCTCCTTTGCTTCGATGACGACCCGTCCGTTGCCGCTCTTGATGGTCATGTCCTTTCCGGAACGAAGAGTCATCTCGTCGCACTGCGCGTGCATCTCGATCTTGCCCTTCGCCGCGATCAGCCTGATGCCGAGCTTTTGGGCGAACAGCGACACCATCTCTCCCGCAGCCAGGGTGAAGCGTTTGAGAACGCTCAGATCCGCTTGGTTTCCGGACGTGAGAATCAGATTGTCGATGGCGGTCAGTTGCAGGTCGCTGCCTGAGGCCAGTGCTATGCCGGCGGGTGCGCTGACAAGCACGCCTGCCTTTCCGAGGTCCGCGAGCGTCTCGTCAAGCAGCGCCTTTTGCCGTCTGCAATCGGCGGCACTGGCTTCTGCTACCGAAGCCGCTGACGCCAGCGCCTCGCTCTGTTGCAGTGCTTGATCAAGGAGGCGTCGCGCCGCTTCCATTTCGAGTTGTTGACCGTTTGCCTTTGGCTGGTCATCCGCCGAGATAAACAACCCCTTACCGCCCCGAATCGCCCCCCAACCAGACGTCCGCAGCTCGAACCCCTCCCCCCGCTTCTTCCACTTCCCATCCACCATATGGCCAAGTGTCAGCTGCGATTTGCCGGAATGCTCCGT
>NZ_JBFREV010000075.1:0-7345 GCF_052114485.1 Cupriavidus sp. KB_39 | reverse complement strand
ACGGCGATGACCGGAGAGACCATCAAGACCGTGCTCGAGGACGTGGCGGACAACTTGTTCAATCCGGACCCGTACTACCARCAGGGCGGCGACATGGTGCGCGTGGGCGGGCTGCAGTACACCATCGACCCGAACCAGCCCATGGGCCGCCGCATCAGCGACATGCGCCTGGCCGGCCGTCCGCTCGACGCCGGCAAGACCTACAAGGTAGCCGGCTGGGCCCCGGTGGCCGAGGAAGCCCGCCAAACGGGCGGCCCCCCGGTGTGGGACGTCATGGCGCAGTGGCTGCGATCGAACAAGGAAGTTAGCGCCCGGCCGCTGAACCTGCCCACCGTGCGCGGCATGGACGGCAACCCCGGAATGATGGGCTGAGGTCCTTTCTCCGATGTGCAGTGTTGGGCGGACGCAATTGATACCCCGCGCGGAGTTCGGTTAGAATCGTCCGTCACGGGCCGATAGCTCAGCTGGGAGAGCGCTGCGTTCGCAATGCAGAGGTCGGGAGTTCGATCCTCCTTCGGTCCACCAGAATAGAGTTTCACGAAGTCTCTTGACACCCCAAAAGCCGCGAAGTTACTAGCTTCGCGGCTTTTTCTTTGTCTCGTTTTGTCTCAAGTGGTCCCCTAGCATCTTGGGGCAACTGGGGGCAACATTGAGGGCAACTCAACATCGCGCGAAGGAGTTGCCCCCAATGCCGCTGACCGACATCAAGATTAAGCAGGCCAAGCCCAAGGAAAAGCTCTACAAAATCTCGGACGAGAAGGGGCTCTATCTCGAAGTTGCCCCCAGTGGGGGCAAGTGGTGGCGGCTCAAGTACCGTATTGAGGGGAAGGAAAAGCGGCTTTCCTTGGGCGTGTATCCTGACGTGAGCCTCGCCTTAGCGCGCGAGCGCAGGGATGATGCACGAAAGCTCATCGCCACTGGCGTCGACCCCAGCGTGCACCGGAAGGCGACCAAACTCGCCCGAGCCGCGTCGAATGCGAACAGCTTCGAAGTAGTTGCCCGAGAGTGGCTCGAGAAGTGGAAGACGACCAAGTCAGAAAATCACTCCGATAAAGTCATTCGCCGGCTTGAGCGCGATGTTTTCCCTTGGCTGGGCTCGCGGCCGATAGCCGACATAAAGCCGCCGGAGCTGTTGACTGTGTTACGGCGCATCGAAGTGCGAGTCGTAGAAACAGCACACCGGGCGAAACAGAACTGCGGGCAGGTCTTTCGATATGCAGTGGCGACTGGCCGTGCAGAGCGGGACATTACCGTGGACCTCAACGGTGCACTGACACCGTGGAAACCAGAACACTTCCCCAGCATCACCGACCCTGAGCAAATCGGTCCGCTGCTGCGCGACATCTACGCCTATAAGGGGTCATTCGAGGTCAAGTCTGCTCTTCGCATGGCCCCGCACGTTTTTCTTCGTCCCGGGGAATTGCGGCTGGCGGAATGGAGCGAATTTGACCTTGAGGCGGCAAGATGGGAGGTTCCAGCGGAACGGATGAAGATGAGGCAAGCACATATTGTTCCGCTTTCGAGCCAAGTCCTTACGATTCTGCGGGAGCTTCATCCCTTGACCGGAAGTGGGGCATTCGTTTTTCGGGGGCTRAAGCCGGGAAAGCCCCTATCAGACGGAACTCTCAACAAGGCTATACGAAGCATGGGCTACTCGACCAAGGACGACATCACGGCTCATGGCTTCAGGGCGATGGCTCGCACAGTATTGGACGAAGAGCTAGGCTTTCGCATTGACTGGATTGAACATCAATTGGCGCATGCAGTTCGAGACCCGAACGGGCGTGCATATAACCGAACTGCGCATCTGGAGGGTCGACGGCAAATGATGCAAGCGTGGTCGGACTATCTCGACAATCTCAGAGTCCCACCTGAGCTCGCAGTAGCCGGCGTCTCAGATTGACTATCAATTCATCTTTTTGATAGAAAAATATCATATATAAAATCGGCCGCAGAGCCTCTGATTCGTCCATTGCCTTACCTATACGCTGGACCACAACTCTTTAACGGTCTTAGCAATGGCGTATGAACAACTGCCCGTCATTCTTGAAAAGGCGGTCTATCTCAGGGAGAAGCAGCTCGTCGGCGACATAAAGAAGCAAATAACAGGATTGCTCCCTTTCTCCCGTGCAACCCTTTGGAGGCGCGTGAAGGATGGAACATTCCCGCAACCGGTGAAGCTTTCCGAGCGAACGACTGCTTGGGCAACCGCAGAAATCAGGAAGTGGCTGGTAGACCCGGCCGGTTATCGAGCGAACATGGGGTCTTGATATGTCCCTTCGCCCCCTGGACCTTTCTTGGGCGCTGACCGCACCCCTGCCACCGCTCGACTTCGTGCTGCCTGGCTTGTTGCCCGGCACCTTCGGCTTGCTCGTAGCCCCCGGCGCGACGGGCAAGTCGCAGTTCGCGCTGGATACCGCTGTCTCCCTCTCGCTTGGGCGCCCTGTGGCCGCCGGACTGTTTCCGGCATGCTCGCCCGGCAGAGTTGTCTTTCTGGCTGGCGAAGAATCCGACCGCCTGCTCGCCGAGCGCATTCGTTGTCTTCTATCTCTTGACGAACAGGGCAACCCGGACCTGCACCGGAACCTGATACTGCTGCCGATGGCGGGCGAGTCCTGCATCCTGCTCGAAGATGGCAGACCGACCGCGCTGTATGACGAACTGAGCACGATAGCTGCTGGCGCGCGCCTCATCATTATCGACCCACTGCGGCGGATGCACGGCGGGGACGAAAACAGCAGTTCCGACATGACGTCGTTTGTTGTCGTCATGGAGCAGCTTGCCAGAGCGACCGGTGCCGCCGTACTCGGCGTCCACCATGCGAATCGAGCATCAATCGTTGATGCCGGCTCCCAACACGCTGCACGCGGCTCCAGCGCGCTTGTCGATGGCGCACGCTGGCAACTGAACCTGTCGCGTATGGACGAGAAGACTGCGACACAGCACACGATTTCTGAGGCCGAGCGTATGCACTATGTCGCGCTCGATTTCGCAAAGACCAACTATTTGCCGCCCCTACCGCGCTGCTGGCTCAAGCGGGGTCCGGGCGGCCGATTCATACTCGCGCAACTGCCGGCGTCCCGTCCGAACACCCGGACGACCGGCGGGGCGCGCCTTCTCACCACCTGACAAGGAGAGCCCCGGCCTGCGAATGAGGACAACCATCGGGCATTTTCTAAGTACCAGGACATCTATTTGAAGTAACGCATTGCCGGGGCGCAAGCCCCGATGGATGTCTGCACAATCTTTACCAACCGGCTTCCACGCCGGCCCTACTGTTCTAATGACCCCGCTTCTGGCCTCCTTGTGCGGCCGGCTGCCATGGCGCTCCAGCAGAGTCATATCCAGCCGAACGCGCCGCTGGAGGTCGCTTGGCTGGTCTTCGACCTTGACTATAAAGGCGCTGCACTCGCGTGGGAGCAGGCGAATTTGCCGCCGCCGACGTTCACCGTCGTCAATCCCGAGAATGCGCACGCCCATGTCTTCTATGGTCTGGTTGCGCCAGTCGGCCTGAGCGATGCGGCCAGGAACGCGCCGATTCGCTACGCGGCTGCAGTACAAGCCGCATTCGTTGCGAGGCTGCGCGCCGACCCCGGTTATGTGGGCTTGATTGCAAAGAACCCGCTTCACGACGCTTGGCGTGTGCTAAGCGTGCCGAAGCTGTACGACTTGGCGGAACTGGCCGAATACGTTGACCTGCCCAGGTCCTTGCCGAAGCGCGCTGAGGTTGGACTCGGCCGTCACTGCACGCTGTTCGACATGTTGCGTAGCTGGGCATACCAGTGGGTGCGGGAATATAAGCGCAACGGTGCGACACTGGACCAGTGGCGGGCCGCCTTGCTGCGTCAAGCCGAGGCGCTCAACAACTTTCCCGTCCCGCTGGCCTTTGGCGATGTCAAGGCGACGGCGAAAAGCGTTGCCCGATGGACCTGGGCGCAATTCAACGATTCGGCCTTTTCTGCTATCCAGTCGGCACGCGGCCGGCGTGGCGGCCGACCATCGACCACGACGAAGGATGGGGAGCCATGGGCGGCGATGGGTATTAGCCGTGCCACGTACTATCGCCGGTTGAAGAGCGGTCTGCTTGTGCCTGAGTGCACTGGCCGGTGAGACAAAAGCCATATCAGATAACAGCGCCTCCCGCCCGCAGCGGGAGGTGTCGTTTCGCACCCAGAAAAGAAAACCCCGCCGGGGTCGGTGACGCGTCCGGCGGGGCGCACGGCTGGATTTATGCCGTGACGAGAATCAAGCTGTCGGAGCGGTACCGACCCAGGTCGCTCCCATGACCTCCATTACGCAAATTTGATGTCCTCGAACGAGTATAGCGATGGCATGAACATGATGAGGCTGTCGATGGAGCTTCTCATCCAACCGGCCGCAGCCAGGTCTCGACAGAGCTTTGCCTTAAAGGTTGGCGTGCAGACGAACACAATCTTCGCCCAGCGCAGACCACTGCCGAGCAGCACTGGGCCAGACGCGCACAAGGCATCGCTGCACACCCTGGTCAGCCAGTTCAGCAGCCGGGCGTAGTCTTTCGCGTTCTTTCGGCTCTTTTCGACCTCCACCCACCAGACACGTCCTCCACCGTGCAGTAGCACGTCTGGTTTCTTGCCCGAGATGCCGTCTGCGCCGCCAAGCCACCTGTCCTGCGCAATTTCCCGTTCTGTCGAGACGCGGAAGCCTGCAATGATGCTCCCGATGGCAATTTCGTTGGCGACGCAACGATGCCGGAACTGCGCGGCACTGAAGCTACGAATCAGGTCCTTGCCTGACGCCGCTGGCACACCGAAGTGCTGCAGCCGGCGCGCACCGGCTTCCGACAGAGCGTAAATCAAGCTGCCGTCCGGAGCCTGTCCGCGCAGTACCTGCCGGGCCCCCGTAAGGCGAAGTAGCGTCCGCTGCGCCATACGCAGTCCAGAGGCCGATGCCACTGCTGGCTTAAGGTCGGGCTCGCCGACCGGGCGCTTTTCCCAGTGCTGCCACACCAGAGCTGCGAGGTCGCGCGTGCGCATCCAGCCAAAGCGGTGCAGGGCTCGCAGCACCCGAATCTCGTTCTCTCGGGCAATCGCCCGTCCATCCTTCATCTGCATGGGTTATCTCACCGTCGTTTTGATAACCCGTATAGCCAAAATGCCCCGTTCGATGGCCTGTGCGACAGGGGGCGAACAGGGGAAACGAAGCCGCTGGCGCGGCTAGGCCACCGTTGCCTTTACGCCGGGCTGAACGCCCGGCCGGCAACTCGACCGGCTGTACGCCGGTCGTGTCCTGAAAGGCCGGCGCCCCACGCTGGGCGCGGGCATGGGGCCTGCCCGTTGCCGCTGGACGCGTCACCTGCTTTGGTCCGCGCTGCGCTTGACTCAGCCCCCATGCCCGCGCGTAGCCCGGGGCGCTGGGCTTCGCCCCCCATCGCTCTGCCAGTCGGTGGGCCTCCTTCTCGTGTCGGGGGCCACGAGCGAGCGACGGCTCCCCCCTCAGCAGTCCACCGACCAGCCTGGGGGCTGGCGCGCCGGACTGGGCAGCGGGCTGGACGCCCTTGCCCCACGCCATGCCCTTCGGGCACGTCGCGGCTCCTCTACGTCTACGCGCCTTCGCGCTCCGACTGCGCGCCTCTGGCTTGCATGCCACGCGCTGCATTGCCGCGCATAGGTCGCGGTCTACGGCCGCGACATCGTCTGCGTCGTCAAGTTGGTGCTTGCACCGCCCTTCCTGAATCGCCGCCCATCACGGGCGACCGTACCCCAGGCGGTCTGCATGGCGAGGGCCTGCGGCGCTCCGCGCACGTCCTCACCCGGTCCCTGTCGGGCTGCGGCTTCCGGGCGTGCCCTTGCCATGCAGCCTTCTCGCCTGGTGTCTCGGCACGCCAGGGCGACGAACTCAGGAAGGACGGTAGCAAAACAGCAGCACCACCCCCACGCCGCAGCCGGGAACGTAGGGGGCTCGGAATCTTGGAACCCGGTCAGATTTGGAGAAGGCACTATGGAAAAACGAGACCGTCTGCAAGACATCTTCGGTGAAGTCATTTCGGTCTACACGCGCGCGCAGGCAATCGCGGATGGCGTGCTAATTGATGTCACGGCAAAAGCAAACGACGCGGGCTTCAAAGTCCCAGTGGCACTCACGGCGACAGTTTGGGCGGAGGCGGTCGCATGGTCGGCCGAAGACAGCGTCCGACAAATCCATCAGGACGAACGCGGGCGCTTGAACGACCTACTCTGGGTTGCCGTAAACCTGGCTCGCCATCACACGGGCCACCGCATGCCTTTTCAGCACTATCGGGTACCGCGCGGCGGGAACGGCGTGCATCGCGCACCGATAACGCTCGTGATGGTCATCGGACCGGGAGATACCGCCGAGCCGGTCGTGACTTTCATGCTCCCGAGCGACGACTGATTATTTCCGCCCCGCTGATTGAAGGGGGGCATTTATCCACTGCTCAATAGGAGAGCAACCATGTCGCATACGCCAATCAATCCAGCAACTGGCCTGCCGATGACCGAAGACGGTTATGGCGGAGTCGATGTCGGCGGCAGCCCTTACGGAACCGACATTCATGCGCACCATAACCCGTGGCTTTCCGCCGATTTTGGCAGGACATGCAACGGATTTTGAACCTGCCTAGCCGTACCGCGGCATGGCCCCTCGGCGAATGAGTGACCCTTTGAAGCCGAGGCGCTATTATCCCTACCTAATCAGATGACTAGCAAGCGGATAAAGGAGCCCCAGTGAGCGACACGTCAGCCCAATATGAACATAAACAAGAAGCGGTGCAACGCCCTGACGTAGGTGTCCAAGACCAGTTCAGCATTAAGAAGCCGAACCGGGTCTATAGCTACGATTCCAGCCTTGACCCAGCCCTGTCGTGGGACGAGAACCGAGAACGCGAGCTCGGCGAGTGGCTGATTGGCCTGGTTGCCCGCTGCGCGGAGGAAGGTGAAGCGTTTGTATTCCAGTCGCCGCAGGCCTGGAAAGGAGGCAACGTTCAAGTACAGTCCCTCAAGGCGGCGGCAGACCTGTTGCGGACCCTCTCGCATCCGTTCCTGAACTGGGCCGGTAAAGCCGAACGGCATCAACTTAGCGTGCCGACCATCCCGTTGTTCGTGCACGAGCGCCACTCAACCAAGGCCATCTTGGAGGGCATCGAAAGCCGCAAGGCCAAAGGCACTAACCTTAACCTATTCGGTGACCCGCAATTGGAGGTGACCGACCGGCTCGACGCCTACGAGCACAAGGGGCCTTGGCAGAATCGCATGATTCTGGGAGATAGCCTCCAAGTCATGAACTCTATGCTGGAATTCGAGGGCTTGGGTGGACAGGTACAGATGGTCTACATCGACCCGCCCTATGG
>NZ_JBFREV010000074.1:0-7422 GCF_052114485.1 Cupriavidus sp. KB_39 | reverse complement strand
GCGAACAGGTGCGAACACCCTTCAAAATTCATAGCTGGGGCCGAATCGCGGTGCGCAATTCCCCGCGATGCATTAACCCCCGGGAAGGACCCGCAGCACCCCCCAAACCAACTAGGATGACCCCTATTGAGCTCGTGGCAGAATGGATAGCAAACTAGCGCCCCAACACTCATTGGCTCAGAGGACTTTCTATGCAGGAATTCAACTTCGCGATCCAAGGCTCCGCCGAAGTACCCTACCAAGTGAAATTCGTTGCCAGGGACGGCGAACTGTATGGCACATGCACATGCGCAGCAGGCGAACAAGGCCAGGCGTGCAAGCATCGATCCGCGATACTGGACGGCGACATTACGGCCGTCGTCAGTGGCGCAGACTACGCTGTGACACTCGCCAGCCTACTGCCCGGCACCAAACTGCAGACCGCAATACAAGCCATTGCAGCCGCCGAAGAGGACCTAGCTCGCGCGAAAAAAGCTGTTGCTGCCGCCAAAAAACAACTTGGCCGCGTCATGCTGCCACCAACCTTCTAGTGTCACCGCCGCGCCGTGCTGACTGCCTTGGCGTAGGCCGCGCTGAGCGCCGGCCCGAACGTGACTGCCACCGTCTTCTTCGCCCCGGCCCTGTACCCTAGGACCGGGCGCGTCTTGTGCGCATCCTCAAACCTCACTATCAGCTTCATCCCGGCGCGCTTACCGCGCACTGCCTTTGTCCTCTGCCAGACCCCGTCAACCGTTCCCGCCTTCGTCTTTACCTTGCCAACGAAAACGTTCTTTCGGGCAGCCAGGCGGCGCACCGTTGAACGGGGAATGTTTCCGTATTGGTTGAGGCGCTGAGCCACTGGCTTGATCAGCGCCCTACCGTCCAGCTTGTTCACGCCACCGAGCTCGTAGGGCTCAAGGTAGCGAGCTGCAATGTCCTTGACGAAGACAAGCGCTTGCTGCGTCGTCTTCGTCGCTCGCTGCACTGCAACGGACTTAAGCGTGAACGGCGTTGGCCTGTCCAATCGCTTTTGCATGCCAGCAACCGCGTTGGCTTGGACTTTCAGGGCCACCGCGTTGAGCGCCTGCGCGGTCGCAAATGGCATTTGCTTCCGGGCGAAGTCGTCAAGGTCACGCTGAAACGCCTTTACGTTCGACCTGAGATTGATCTCGAACACGCTATCGCCTGACCCATGCAGCAGGCATGATTTCCGGCGCCGGCTCTTTGGCAAACACAGGCACCTCCCGAATGAATCGCGACGGTGCCGCAGGCGGGAAGGCGGTCACGGTAACCACGGCGATTGCTTCCTCCGGGGCGAAATCCGGCTCCTCAATTCCTGTCACGATGGCAGGCACCTCCCTCTGACCGTTCAGCCAGACGGCAGAACGCATCAGGACCGTGACGCCGAGCAACGAGGTTTTCGCAGTTTTAGCTTGTCTGGACATGGGGTTAGCACCTCAATGATGTGCATCGCACCGGGGGGGGGGGCAATGCCCAGAGCGCCACTGCGGGGCTGAAAGAGAAATGGGTACGGCAGGTAGCGGCCCACCGTACCCGAACCCGGGCGAGAGACCAGGGAGGAGACAACCAGGAAGAAATCAGATCGACGGGCACATGCGCCAGCGCGCCGTCACGGTCGGACGGCTGCGCTTCGCCGCCCGCAGGCAGAAAGCCTCAGAAGCATTCAGGCCACAAACCCGGGGCAGACCTAGCATAGCCAGGTGTGCGTTTGCCGCCGGAAGGCGTTCCCAAACCCAGCGGCAAAGGCCCCCGAACGCCTTGCGGAACGATGCCGCGAGAACCACCACGAGACGCGCGAAGGCATGGACCAGCTTCTGGAGATCCGACTTGAAGGCGAGGATGTTCATGTGCAACTCCGCGAGGGAAAAACGAAAAAGCCCGCGCGGCGAACCGGGCGGGCTTTGAATCCATCGCGTTCCGTTCAGAGACACGCATCCCTCCTCAGGGATGCTATGTCTCGGTCTGAACCGGTAACGCCGCGATGGGCAATCAGTAATCTGTGGCGAAGGATAAGACACTTTCCGGCAATTTTCAAGTACCAAGGGATGTCCGATTCCGACACAAGGTGTCGAAAGGTCAAGGTAATTTTGATTTCGCCTGGCTGATTCGTTCGCTCCACGTCATTCTGGTGAGCGCCTGTGAGACATAATTGAGAAAGGAGATCGCCTTCAGGCTGTTCACCTCGACCCCATAGTCCAAGCTATCGCCGTGCATCACAGTATGCCGGTTCAACCCACTGAATTCCGGATCCCTACCGTTCTTGCTCACGTTGAGTGGCCCTGTCATGCCTAGGGGCAAGAGAATGATCGCTGTCCAAAAATCATGCTCATCAGAGCTTGCGTGCACAGCGGTGCCAGGGCGCGTGCTGCCGCGTTTTTCCCTCATGAAGTAATAGGCTTGGCATCTTTCGAAGCAAATTCCGTCCGCTTGGGCCAGGAATACGGGTACCGAAAGCACGTATTGGCCTAACCGGTGAGCTTCGAACGCGGCGCGTATGATGTGCGCCCGCTCGGGGAATTGCTCACAAATCTCATTCTCTATCCGATCAAGATTCGAGCGAAAGTGCTCCTGCAACTCCGCTTCCGCATTGGCCGCATGAGCTGGCTCAGCTATCTCCCTTCCAAGACGAGGCGGATCGGACAAGCTCATCCCCTGGTCAACGTACCAGCCGTGCTTGGCGAGATTGACATACGCCTCCCGCATCTTTTTTGGCAGCTCTTCCGCTGCCCTCACAATTGCTTGCCCGATCACCGGAGCGATAGCTGACCATTCATCTCTGAACTCAGTGATCCGCCGCACCGCAGCACCAATCATCTGGGATAGATGCTTCAGGTTCTTGCCGACCTGCCGCAGTTGCTCCTCAGAAAAAAACGGTGGCAGGTCATTATTGTCAGGGCTTGAATCCATTGATTTGATTGCGACCAGGTATGGAATTCACATTATCCATCACCCGGTGCCTGCTGCCGCGCGCCGCGCCTCATAGCGGCATCGATAGCCTCGTCCAGGCGCTCACCGCTTGGGCAGTCGTATCCCGGCTTGACCGACTTGCGCGGGTCGCAGACGACGGCCATGTCGGATCTTCCCCAATGCTGTTCTCGTAGCCACCGGTACCGCGCCGCATCCATAGCATCGCCCGCCGTCGCCTCCGCGTTGCCGGATGGGCGGACGGCGAGCAGCTTGCGCAGATCTTCACGCATCACTGGAACCTGAGCTATTCGGTTGACGTCAGCATTGCGAAGTGCGGCCTCGCATCTTTTGTTCTGCTCGTCCGTCAGCGCCCCGCGCGTGGCCTTGATCTGCTCATCCACCCACTGCTGCACCTCTTGCTCGACCCAGCCGCTCGCGCGCCCAAGCTTGATGGGCGACGGAAAAGTGTGGTCCTTGATGCGACCATATATGGCCGTCTTGCGCAAGCCAACCCGCTCACAGACTTCGGGAAGCCGCATGATCCGGCGTTGCTGTTCGGTGCTCATGCCGCCTCCTTGGCCTTCAGACTGTCCGTCTTCGCCTTGATCTGCCCCCTGGCGCTGATGCCATCCAGTACTCGCGACATCACCGAAAGCGCCTTTGCATGCCTCACCTTCCAGTGCTGGAGCGTGTTGGGCGACTGGCCGTACTTCCTCACCAAGATCCGGCATACCACCTGCGCCGACAGGCCGTGTACGTAGTGGTACTGCAGGAGGCGTTTCGCTAGCGGGTCATGAATCGCCTGCCAGGCTTGCTCGAGCAGCCACCCGTCTGCCACGTCCCGCGGCACAATCTGCTGAGGCGCTCCCCACTCGTCCTGCCGACTGAGAGCGGTCGCCAGCTTTGCCCAGGACGCGCAGTGTTTGGGCTGCCATCGCGGGTCTCTCACCACCCTTCCCCAGTTCTCCAATCTCGCCTCAATCGTCATCAATTCCCCCGCTGGAACAACTCACACCGTCTGCCGTACTGACGGCGCTTAAACTTGCACACCCGCTCCCTCTCCCCGTCGGCATCCTTGAACGGGGATCGATTCGCGCAGTCCCCACACGCCTTGTCGGCCCGCCTCGCTTCCTCCTGGTGGCGCATCGCGATCTCTTCCGGGGTCAGGCGGTACATGTAGCTGGGATGGATCAACGCCGCACCCCTTGCTGCCAGCGCAACCACGGTAGGCGCACGCTGGCGTGAAACTTGGCGTCGGCCGCCGGCACATGGTCCAGCTGGGCCCGGGATTCGATGCCGCATCGCTCCAGGATGTAGGCTTTGGCGTCGTCTGCGGTCTCACACGGCGCGCCGGTCCTGCTGGCCACCATTCGGCGGAACTCGGGATTGCCACACCACATGCCAGCTAAATTCGACAGGGCGCCGCCCTTCTGCCGTTCCGTCATGTCGGCGCTCCCATACCGAAAAGCGCACGGATGACCGGGTGCTGCGTGGGAACGATGAACTCAACGGGCTTCGATGGCTTGGCTGGCTCAGGTCGCCGAACGTGGTAGCGCTTCTGGCGTACCGTAGATAAAGGTGAGGCCGGCCTCTCAGCGTCTACGCCAGGGAATGGCAGCCAGACTGGGCGCGGCTTCCCGCGGCCCTTCTCGAACCTAACCACGTGGGCCTTCCCCTGCCCATGCCGCGTACGCATGAGGTAGTCGACGTTCTCGCGCGTCACGCCCACGGCATCGGACAATTCATGCACCGTGCGCCCTACACGGTCCCGGCACAGGTGCCGTATCGCAATCCACGCCCGCGATCGGTCCCCAGTTGCAAGCAACGCCCTCAAACCCAGCCTCGTGGCACGCATATGGACTGCGGCCCGTGTCCGGCCGAGAAGATCGGCAATCTCCTGCCCCGGCATGCCAGATGCGTACAGCTCCTTGAGCCGCTCCTCTTCCGCTACAGTCCGGTGAGCATTCGTCATCGCACCATCCCCCACAGGATCGGACCAATCACACACGCAATCACCAGCACTGCGAACAGGTCGCAAATGTCAGCTGCGCTCACTTGGCCTCCTTGATTGCTTGCAGCCTGGACACCTCTTCCGGGTTCTCGGCGCGCCACTGCGCCCAGCTCTCGTCTGTCAGCTTCCATTCAATCCATTCCGGGTGGTCCGGCTTGGCGAGGAACGTCGTTTGATGGCCGTCTACGCATTTCTCGCAGCGCTGGGGGCCGCGCTGGGCGATGTAGAGGTGCGAGCCGCAGAAATGGAGGCCACAGCCGTGCTCGCCGCCGTACGGTTCTCCGCCACAGACATACGCCATCCCGCGATCGATCTTTTCGTTGCACTCCGGGTGATCGCAGAACGCCGGCACGCCATAGCCGATGTCACGTTCCCAGTTGCTGTCAAACCCAAGGCTCCAACCCATTACCACCCCTCCCTGCTCTGAATCGCTGCCTTCACCGCGGCAATCGCCGCGCCCGTCTTCACCTGATCGGTCGTGAACCGGAGCACCGTCCAGCCCTGAGCTGCGGCCGCGTTGTATTTCTCCAGGTCCGCCTGGTACCCAGAGCCCCGGGTGTGCCGGCCGCCAATCCACGTGCCGCCCTCCACTTCCACTGCCAAGCGCTTGCCCGGCCATGCGAAGTCGAAGCGCCACCTGCGGGTTGGGTCAAACCGGTACTCCCGCTCCTGCCCCGTCAAACCCGACGCCTTCACCTGATTGGCGAAGAGCTCTTCGCCGAGGCTTATACCTAACCGGGGACGACGCGGCGCAGTCGGCCGGCGTGCTGTCATGCCTGCTCCTTCACCTTGGGCTTGCGTTCGCGCGCGGCCTCTGCGAGTAAAACCGCCAGCAATCGAAATGCGGCCAATACCCACATTCCGACCCATGCTGTTAGCCAAACCAGCAGAATCTCAGTGACGAAGTGGTAGGTCTTGATGCCCCTCGGCCGCTGGACCCCATCCAGCAGCGACTTGTCGCCGAAGAGCCCGAACAAGAGCATGAGCAGCGTGAAAAACCATGCGAACACCTGGAACGCCCGGGCAGCGCCTTCCGAACCGGTCTCCATGTGGTACCAAAGCGTCCCGAATACCGCTGCATCGATCAGAATGGCCTTCAGCCAGTAGCGCAGTGCTAGCATCACCTCTCCTCAGACGCCGAGATCCATCGGCGGATGCCCGTAGACGTATTCGTGGTCGCCGGCGTACCGGGTGCTCTGCTTGCGGAGCAGGTCGGCGAAGTAGGCGTCGCGCCACGGCCCCTCGCCGGCCGCCTTGAGAACCCGAACCTTGAAGTCGGCGAACGCCTCGCCGCGGGCCTTCTGCCACTTCACGCCGCTCTCTAGGCCCACCCGCTCGATGCCGCTAGCACTGGTCCACCAGTCGTCCGCTGCCCGGACAAACCCGGATTGGCCTCCGCCCTGCTGGGGCGCCTTGGCGGAGCGCTGGCGGGTCGAAGCGATCATCCGGTGCAGGTAGCCGGCATTCGGTTTCTCGTCCGGCTTTCGGAGACGGAAGATGTCGACGTGCTCGGCGATCTCCAGGTCGGTGACACCCATCCGGTCCATCTCGATCACCGCGGCGCTGTTGCTCGTGGCGTCGGTCATGCCGTAGGTCTTGCGCAGCAGAATGGCGATCTGCACCGGCCGGGTGTTGGGTTGGCCTGTTGTCGAATTGAGGATGTGACCTGCCGGCGCGCCTGCGCCACAGTTCACTGACGGTTCATTACGGTTAACTGATGATTCGGGTGCAATAGCTGTTGCACCCTTTGACGTCGTGGATTGCACCCTTTCCTGTCGTGGATTGCACCCTTTGCTGTCGTCAGTTGCACCCTTTACCGGTTCTAAGGGTGCAGAATTTGCGCCCTTTGCCTCTCCCTCCGCCCCATCCTCAAAGGGTGCAATTTCYGCGCCCTTCACCCATGCCGGATTGATGCGGTATTCGCGGGTGCGCCCCTTCGCCTCTGCACCGGGCTTTCGACCGCCCTTGGCGCCAGAAACGAGGATCAGCCAGCCGGATTCCTCCATGCTGCGCAGCTGGTATTGGACGGAACGTTGCGACTGGCGCGTCTTCTGTGCCAGGCGAGCGATCGATGGGAAGATGCTGGTGCCGTCGTCGTGCGCATGGTCGGCCAGTGCCAATGCGAGCAGCATCTCGCCGCCGCCCGCCGGATACCGATCGAACACCATGCCCGTGATCTTTGCGCTCATGCGGCGCACTCCACACGGGCCGCTGGCACGCCGTACATCTTCAGACGGTACGCCGCCCACCGGTCGTACGCTTCATCCCAAGCTAGGCGCTTCTGTACCTTCGTGTGGCGCCTCCCCTGGTCGAGTTCAGCGTGGCACTGGAAGCAGCCCGGCACCGTCATCCGGTCGTCAGCCTTGATGCCCTTCCCTTTGCCGTGCTTCAACTGGTTGGAATGGGCAGGAACCACGGTGTCCGGGTTATTCCGGCAGATGCCCGGGAAGCGGAGATAGCACAGCTGCCCGTGGCACAGCATGTCCGGGTGAAGCAGCGGATTG
>NZ_JBFREV010000073.1:0-7464 GCF_052114485.1 Cupriavidus sp. KB_39 | reverse complement strand
CTTCGGGTAAGGAGGCCGGATGGCGAGCGCGTGCACGGCGTAAACGGGGCCCAACAGAGGCTCCGGCGCAGCAAAACTCCAACGCGCCGCCCGTAGAAAAGCAAAAGAACAGTTCGATTTTTTGGACGGGAGTCACAAATGGGTCAGTCACGCCGCCGGGGGGCGGCCGGCTTCACCATGCTCGAAGCATTGGTAGCGATCGTCGTTCTGGCGTTCGGCGTGCTCGGCGTGGCCAATCTGCTCATCAAGTCTTTCCGCTTCGCGCAACAGTCGTCCTACGACGTTGTTGCGCTTCAGCTCGCCAATGACATGGCGGACCGCATGCGGGCGAGCGTCGATGAGGCCAACAAAAACAACTACCTTTTCGACACGAAGACCGGCACGCCGAATATCGCGGACAGCGGCAACCTGTTCCGCACGGCCTGCACTGGCGCATCAGCCGCATGCGCGCCCCTCACCGCGAATTTCGACAAGGCTGACTGGGCGCGCCGCGTCCAGACCAGCCTGCCAAACGGCCGCGCGGTCATCTGCCGCGACTCGACCACGTTCCAGCTCAACACCGGTTACCAGTGGGGCTGCACCCAGACCGCCGGTGGCAATGGCTCTCCAAGCGATACGCCGATCGTCATCAAGGTAGGCTGGACCTCCCGTTTCACCGATCGCGCCGGCGCTGATCTCGCTACAGGCACCACCATGGCCGACTCCGCCGCAGCGAATGGCGATGCGACGCCCATGGTCGTCGTGGTCGTCAACCCCGGAGTCAACAACTGATGCCCCGCCACTCTGACTCCCGCCACTCTGACTCCCGCCGCCTGCGGCAGCCGGCCGCGGGCTATACCCTCATCGAACTGATGGTGACGCTGGTCATCAGCATGCTGGTGTTGATTGCCGGCCTGTCGTTCTACCTGATGAGCCGCAACAGCTACGCCACGATCGACGACAACGCGAACCTGGAAGAGCGTGGGCAATTCGCAATCTCGGTAATGTCCCGTGTGCTGCGGCAAGCGTCTTATGTGCCGCCAGGCCCCTCGGGCGGCGCGATGGTGATTACGGACCAGATGATCTTCGGACGCGAATCGTGCTCCACGCCGGGGGACGGCGAAGATCTGGTTTGCAACGGAGGCGCGTCAGTCAATGGCAGCGACATGTTCATGGTGCGCTACTACGGGTCCGGGGTTCCCGGAAACCCCCGCACGCCCGACGAATCGATTGTCGATTGCTCAGGCCAGGGCGTGGCGGGCTACACCGAGGGCGATGTAACGCTCGCGGCCAGCCAGCGCGGCTTGTCCGTTTTCTTCGTCGCTAACAACGCAGCAGGCAAACCTACCCTGATGTGCAAGTACCGCCAGCGGACTGCGGGAGAAGAGTCGCTGACCACGTACGTCACGCAGGAACTGGTGACCGGCGTCGAGAACATGCAGTTGCTGTATGGGATCTCCACGAATTCCGACGATGTGCCGGACAAGTACGTGAGAGCCGACGAAATGACGACACTCGAATGGCTCCACATCGCGACCATCAAGCTGTCGATCGTCGTACGCGCTGACAACGCGAGCGCAGACGCCGGGGGAAACGGAGCCATCCAGATGTTCGGGTCGCTCTACAACGGCGCAGACGGCACCTTCACACCCACGCAGGACACCCAGGCGGCACGCCGCCTGTTCACCACCACCCTCCAGGTCCGCAACTACAACCACTGTGTTCCGGGAGACACGTCATGCCTCTGACCTCCAGGATGACCCCCGCATGCCGCTCGCGAAACGAGCGAGGCGTTGCCCTGATCACCGCCGTGATCATGCTGCTGGTGATCACGCTGCTGGCCATTTCGGGCGCGCGCATCGCACTCGACTCGAAGAAGACATCACGGAACCAGCGTGATTTTGAGATCGCGTTCCAGGCAGCGGAAGCCGCGCTGCGCGACGCGGAACTCGATATCAGCAATGCAACCGGCCCGGCCAAACGCACGCAGATCTTCTCATCGAAGAAGCGCGACGGCTTTGATGTGCCGGGCGGTTGCAACACGGGCACCGCCCCAAGCGGGCCTTACCTGGGATTGTGCGACACATACAACAGCAATCCGCCGATCTGGAACACCGTCGACTGGCTGGCCACCGTCGGCCAGAGGACTGTGGAGTATGGAACGTTCACCGGCAGGTCATTCCCCACTGGCTCAGGCCTGACCCCCGGCCGCAAGCCGCGCTATCTGATTGAGATCATGACGGTCAGAGATAACAATCAAAGCGCGAGCAATCCGGACGATGTGAAATTCATGTACCAGATTACGGCCGTCGGCTTCGGCCCCAATGACACCACACGCGCAGTAGTCCAGTCGCTCTACTACAAGGGCGAGGACTAACCCCATTTCCCCGACGGATCAAACCAACGAACCGGGACCGAATTCCATGAACCTCTTCCGCCGCCTGCTGCCGCTGTGCACCATGCTCTGGAGTGTTGCGCTCTGCGCCGCGCCGACCACCGTGCCGACGGTTTCGATCTCGACCACGCCGCTCTACGGCCAGTCGCAGAACATCCATCCGAACCTGATGCTGACTTTGTCGGTGGAATTCCCCACCACCGGCGCCGCATACCGGGGCACCTACAACAAGGCTACCGGCTACCTCGGCTACTTCAACAACACGAAGTGCTACGCCTATAACGCCACGTCTGGCTACTTCACGATCTCCGGAAACGCTACCACCGACACCCACGAGTGCTCCGGCGATTTCAGCGGCAACTTCATGAACTGGGCGGCCTCGTCCGCCATTGACGAGCTGCGCCTCGCCATGACCGGCGGCGACCGCGTGGTCGACACGCGCACGCAAACTGTCCTGCAACGCGCCCTGCTGCAAGCCGACTTCTTCAAGAGCTCGTCTTACTTCCCGCTCAAGAGCATCAACGGCAGCGGCACGAACAGCGCGCCGAGCAAGGTGACGCCGTTCAAGTACACCACGTTGTACATGGCGTCCTGCGGCAACCATATTTACTTCTCGGACGCGGACGACTCCTCCGCCTCGTGTACCAGTTTGCGCAAGTACGCCGACGTGACCAACAGCCGCGGCACGGTGACGGAACGGCGCGGCTTCCGCGTTCAGGTGCAGGTCTGCGACAGCAGCGAAGCTACCAGCCGTACGGACCTCTGCTACAGCTACGACGGCACCAACTACAAGCCCGTGGGCGAGATGCAGCGCAATGCCGACCGCGTGCGGTTCGCGGCCTTCGGCTACCTGAACGATGCCACCAACGATACAAGCAAGACCCAGAACGAGCGTTACGGCGGTGTACTGCGGGCGCCGATGAAGTATGTGGGCGACAACGCAGTAAATACCTCGCTGAATACGATCACGAACCCGGCCAAGGAATGGGATGCGTACGGGGTGCTGCTGAACAACCCGCTCAACCTGACCACCAACGCCAATAGCGGCGTGATCAATTACCTGAACAAGTTCGGCCGCACAATGGTGACCGACCTCGGCGGACCCACCGACAATCCGGTAGGCAGATACAAGACGTACGATCCACTGAGCGAGCTTTACTACGAGAGCATTCGCTACCTGCAGTTCCACCCCGATGGCCCGACTCCCGAAGCCGTGAACAATCTCACCACGGCCTACACGGACAATTTTCCCGTGTACACAAGTTGGGACACCGACCCCCTGCTGAACAGTTGTCAGCGCAACTACGTGCTGACGATTGGCGATATCAACACCCACCAGGATCACTACATTCCCGGCAATACCATCGCCAACCAGGGCGACCCGGCCCGTGCGAAGGATTCCTGGAGCAAATTCGACGTGGTGGATTGGACCAACAAGGTCGGCGCGCTCGAGACGAACACACCCGCCGCCGGGAACTCGAATCCGCTCGGCTCGTC
Source organism: Cupriavidus sp. KB_39 (assembly GCF_052114485.1). Lineage (NCBI taxonomy): Bacteria > Pseudomonadati > Pseudomonadota > Betaproteobacteria > Burkholderiales > Burkholderiaceae > Cupriavidus > Cupriavidus sp. KB_39. Next base: position 3,593 of record NZ_JBFREV010000073.1, on the reverse strand, counting down.
ATTCCTGAGCCTCGGCACAAAGAACCACCCCACGTCCTCTAAGTCGTCGTACTACCTTGCCGGCATTGCCTACTGGGCGCATACCTCGGCATTCCGGCCAACCATGCCCGAGGCTCGCGTCACCACCTTCGGTATCGACGTGAACGAAAACGGCAACGGCACGGTCGGCGACAGCCAGCGGCAAAGCCAAATCTTCCTCGCAGCCAAGTACGGCGGCTTCAAGGAAGAGACCAACGATGGCGGCAACAAGGACGGCAACCCGTTCAAGACGCTGGGTTCCGGCGGCGCCGTGGTGACCAACAACACGGAGTGGGAGGCGGCCCCTATTGGCTCCAACATCCCGTCCAACTGGTTCCTCGCCAGCCAGCCGGCGCAGATGATCAGCGCGATCAAGCAAATCTTCACGCAGATCACGACCGCAGCCGGCACGCTCTCCGGCGTGGCACTGAGCAACACCCGGATCATCCAGAACGAATTTGTCTACACGCCGGGCTTTGATCAGCAATGGAACGGTAAGCTCAGCGCCTACCCGCTACTCAAAAATAGCGACGGTTCCGTCTCGATCTCGTCCACGGCAGCCTGGGAGGCCGGTTCGCGCCTCGCGGCCCGGACCTATTCGACGCGTTCCATCTTCACCTTGAGCGGCGCCACAGGGACGGGCGCCGCATTCAGCTGGGCCAACCTCGGCAAGGCACAGCAGGATGCACTGAACATCAACCCGGGCACGAGCAGCAGCGACGGGCTGGGCCAGCAACGCGTGGAGTACCTGCGGGGAGATCGCAGCAACGAAGCCGACAGCCAGGGCAATGGCGGGCTGTTCCGGGCACGCAAGACGGTGTTCGGTGACATCATCAACTCCGGCCCGACGTTCGTCGGTCTGCCCTCCACCACCCGCAGCGGCGCCGGCTACGCCGCATTCGCCACGAACTACGCAACCCGGACGCCGATGGTCTATGTCGGCGCCAACGACGGCATGCTGCACGGCTTCAATGCCAATACTGGCGACGAAGTATTCGCCTACGTCCCGGCGGCAGTCGTCAGCAAGCTCAACCAACTGACCGGCGCCACCTACTCGCATCGCGCCTATGTCGATGCCACGCCAGTCACTTCGGAAGTCCAGATCGGCAGCAACTGGAAAACGGTGCTGGTGGGCGGCATGGGCGGCGGCGCGGAGGGGGTGTACGCCCTGGATGTAACCGACCCGACCGGTAGCCGAGGCAGCGTTTTCGGTGCATCGAATGTCATGTGGGAGTTCACGGACAAGGACGACGCCGACATGGGCAACGTCATGGGCCGCCCGGTGATCGCCAAGATGCTTGTCGGCAAGGACACCAACAATGTGCCCGTGTACAAGTGGTTCGCCATTGTCGGGAACGGCCTGAACAGCAATCAGGCCGATGGCTACGCCAACGACCGGGCGCCGGGCGCGCTGTTCCTCCTCTCGCTGGACAAGTCGCCCAGCGAAGCGTGGTCGCTGAACAACAATTATTGGAAGATCGTCACCCCGTCGCCTTCGGCCACGCCGCCCTATGTCACCGCAAACGGCCTGAGCACGCCAGCCGTGACCACTTCCACAAGCGGAATCGGCCTGGCCATCTATGCGGGCGACCTGCAGGGCAATCTGTGGAAGTTCAACGTCTCCGGCCTGCCCTCCACGTGGAACGCCGGCAGCGACGGCGCACTGCCGCCGTACGGCGGCACGCCGGGCAAGCCGCTGTTCGTGGCAACCGACCGCAACGGCAATCGCCAGCCAATCACGATGCAGCCAGAGGTGGTGTACGCCCCGGGTGGCTTCATGGTCCTGTTTGGCACCGGCAAGTACTACGAACTGGCCGATACGAGTACCACCCCGACGCAGACCAACTCCTTCTACGGCATTTATGACGGCGGTGGCACCGACTATGTGAGCGGCGGCCGGAGCCAGTTAAGCCAGTTGTCCTCGGCCTATACCTCGGGGGGGCAGTCCATCTCCATTACTGGCACGGCTGCATATCCGGGCTACACGGGCGGGCGCAAACCTGGCTGGGTGCTCGATTTCCTCGATAGCACCGAGCGGCAGGTCACATCCGCCGCCGTCGCAAGCGGCATGATCTTCTTCAACTCGATCTACACGGCCACCGGTACATGCGGCACCGCCGGCGGTAGCCGGAGCTATGCCCTGAACCCACTGACCGGCCTGCCTACCAATGGCATCTCGGGCATGTTGTCCTCCGTCGGCCTGCTTGGCGCGCCGTCGATCATCGTCATCAATGTGTCGAAGACTGACCGTACCGGCGCTGGAGGTGGGGTGCAATCCACGACGACGCAGGTACTGGGCTTCGGCTCCGCGGGCACGCTGACCACAACCAGCACCAACGCGACCGACAAGCGCGTTATGCGCAAGGGATGGAAGGAAATCCGCAATTTCACGATAACGAACTGACATCCAGGACAGCCATGACATATAGACTCCGCAAGTGGCCGCGCGGCTTCACGCTAGCCGAGGTGATGGTCACCGTGGCCATCATCGGCATCCTCAGTGCATTCGCCTACCCCTCCTATCAGGAATTCATCCTGAAAGGTCGGCGCACCGAGGCCAAGGCGGCACTGATGGAGAACATGCAGTTGTTCGAGCGGCACTTTTCGCAAGTCAACACCTACTATGCAGCGGGTACGACGACGCCTTGGACCGGCTACAAGGCGTACTCCGGCGACAATGCGACCAGCGGCAACTACACGATCGCCGCGTTCGATTGCAACAGCGGCCAGTGCGTGGAGTTGCGTGCGACACCCAAGCGGGCCGATGCCACCTGCGGCGTTCTGACGATCAAGAGCACAGGCGTCAAGAACAACATGCTGAACGGCCAAGAAGTCAACACTCCCAATTGCTGGTGATCCCCATGCGCGTCGACAAACGAGCCGTCCAGCCACAACAAGGCTTCACGCTTATAGAACTGATCACGACGATGGCCGTCGGCGTGATTCTGGTGGGCTTTGCGGTGCCTAGCATGACCACGTTCATGCGCAATCATCGCGTGTTGACCGTGGCAGACAGCTTCAACACGGCGGTTTCGAAGGCACGATCCATCGCGGCCACGACCAATAGCTATGTGACCGTGGCACCGATCGGGAACGACTGGAAGAATGGGTGGCAAGTTTTCTCCGAAGGTCTCACCCCCAATGGCACCTACGAAGAGGGGACCGAGAATCTCATTGCGCAATACGACAAGCCACCGTCCGATGTCGTGGTGACGACCTCTACCTTTCCCACAGGGCTTGCTTCGATCTCCTTTTCTCCGGTCGGGTATTCGCAGACGACGACAAAAAGCCAAATGTCGATGAGCGCCGGCTTCCAGATCGGTGATGCAAAGCGTGTCGTCGAAGTCAGCCTTCTGGGACGCGCGCGCGTATGCGATCCCAACCGCGAAACGAGCTGCGTGCTGCCCTGATCCTGCAAGGGAACCGTCCGAGTCGGCCTCGGACACAAACTTCCACAAAACCTCCACATCCGGACACGTTTTAGGGCCTCGCCCGAGGCTATCGTGGACATCCGTTCTGTTCGAACCGATGCGCCATGTCCCTTGCTCCACCCTCCCCTTCCGGCCGCCGCCCTC
>NZ_JBFREV010000072.1:0-8016 GCF_052114485.1 Cupriavidus sp. KB_39 | reverse complement strand
GTGCAGCACGTGCGCCTGCTCTTCTTCACAGCGTTTCGGAATGTCGGTGCCGGCCGCGCGCAGGGCATACGCGATGGGCGTGGTGGTGTAGAGCATCAAACCGAAGACATCGAGCAGCGCGTCGGTAGGCTCGGTCGGGTAGGGCAGCGTGCCCGGCGCAATCTCCGCAGAAATTGCGATGAATGGGGGCGTATTCTCCGCACGCGTGTCCCCGCCGGTATGCACGGGTAGCGGCGAGTGCTTCGGCTTCGCGGCCTGCTTCGCCCGGATCTGCTCGACCTTGGTCCAGACCCGTGCCAGTTCGATTTCGCCGGCTTCGTGCATGTCGAGCGACTGCGCCAGGCAGAGCGCGGCCAGCGTCACCATGACGCCACCGACCTCCTGATGCTTCTCGCCTCCCGGCCGGTCAAACACGTAATCGACGAGTTGGTGCGCCTCGCTGCGGGTGCAGCCGCATGCTTGGACGAGTTCCAGCGCTTCTTCCAGAAAGCGATGGTTGCGTTCTTCCGCATCGGCCGCAATCTCAGCGCCGAAGCACTCGAGCATCCATGGCATGACGCGCGCCTGGAACGTCTGCTGGGTTACCTCGTCGATGGCCCGGAGCAGCGCAGTGCGGTACTGAGCCGTGGTCTGGAAGGTGGCTGYGATAAAGTCGTCGRCAGCCCAATTGCGGAGGGTGGCGAGTTTCATCGAAACAGTCTCCCGTGGAGCTCGTCGAGCTTTTCCACTTCGTCGGCGGTGAGGTCGACGATGCGGCAGTGCTTGACCTTGTCTTTCAGATCACGGACGAAGCGAATCTCGTCCATACGGAGTTGGYGCGTGTCGACCAGGCCAACTAGGCGATCGATCATCGTCGCGGTGCTGACGATTCCCATCCGGGAAGCTCCTTTGTGAGGCCGCTGCATCCAGCGGTATTGGAAGAGGGCGCCGACAGCGATTGCGATCAGGTAGGCGGCGAACGTGAGGGCGGTGGCGGCGTGGTGCATGGTCAGTGCAGTCGAACGAGGACGGGCGCGCCATTGATCCAGCGGCCGGTGACCTTGAAGCCTTCGGCGCGGCGGGCGCGCACGTATTCCTCCCAGGTGATGTCGGGATTCATGACTGCCTCCAGATAGGAGTGGCGGTGGGCGTTTCGAGGTTGAAAGCTGCGTAGAGGCCGGAGAGGGCGATAACGCCTGCAGCGGTGGCGAACCAGAAGGCGATGGCGCGGAGGAGCTTCACGCGTAGACCCTCCGTTCTGCGCGCTGCTCTTCCTTGCGCTTCTTCAGCACGGCCTTATAGCTGGCCTTGGCTTCCTGCTTGGTCGGGGCCCAGTCACCTTTCAGGTCGCTGCCATAGCTCGACCACCGGTCGCCGCGGTACATGCGGTACTCACGCACGACCCGGCGATGTGGCCAGCCGCCGACCATCTCCGAGCGCTCTTCATAGTGCGTCTCGCAGATGCCAAGAAACTCGGCGAACGAACCGCCGGCGCAGCCGTCGGCGCGCAGGTATTCCTCGTAGCGCGTCATCTTCCTCGGCTCGGGCAGGGACGTGATTGCCAGCACGCGACCCGCTTCGGTCGTGTAGAACACGATCGAGTCGCCCGGAAGGAATCCGGGCCGGTGTCCACGGATCATCAGGCCGGCCGCCTCCAGTTGCTCCAGGTCGGCCATATCGTGATGGCCAGGGCTGGCGACGAAGTGATTGCGATACGGCTCGCGGTGGTGCTCATTGATGCCGAGCGTGTGCTGCAGCAGGCTGATTTGTGCGGGAGTCGCTGTCATGCTGCCCCTCCCGTAGCGCGCATGAACTCGCGGGCCCAGAGCTTGGCGTCGAACTTTTCGCGCAGCGCCTTCATGCTGCGGCCGATCGAGCAGGCCATGTGGGTATCTCCGTCCTCCACGGCGGAGATCTGCCCGTTGCGGTAGTCCAGGTACAGGGACACGGCCATCTGCAGTTCTTCCTTCGCGTAGAAGGCAGCGCTGGCACGGCTCAGATCTTGAACTCGGTGGAGGGCGACGGTCATGCGGCGCTCCGGGTAGCCCGCGCAATGACAGCTGCGCGCTCATGGAAGCGGGTGGTGCCTTCACCGTCGACACCATCGTGGGCGTTGCGCTCAGCCCAGACGGACTTTTGCAGCGTGGACATGATCTGCAGGCCGTTCTGGATGATCCGGTGGGCGTACTGCAGCTCGTTGAGCAACTCAGCGATGTCGTTGGTCAGCGCAGCCTGGCGCTGGGCAGCTTGGTCGGGCGTCATGGCTCAGTCCCTGCCCATGCGCACACAGAACAGCACCAGGGTGACCACGAGCCCCCAGACCATGATTCCGATAGGTACGAGCAGTTCCATCTCGTGTCTCCTGAATCGTTACTGCAGCAGGGCTGCGACCTTGTTAGCCGAGCGCGCGCACTCAGCCGTGCAGGCGACGTTGCCGCGGAGGTTGAACTTGTTGATTTGCTTGCTGGCCACGAGCTCAGTCATGGCGGTTGCCGTGAGTTGCTCGACGGTCATGAGGTCGCGCAGACTCTGGTTTTTCTTGTAGGGGACGCCGTTCGCGACGCAGACGTCCTTCTTGGTTCCGCCCAGAAGACCCTTGTAGATGGCGTTGGTGCAGTCGCCGTAACCGCGGCCCGTCACGCCGTGCTCGTTCAGGGTTGAGGTGAGCTTGCTGCGGGCGACCTTGCCCTGGACGCGCTTGGCCAGCCATTCCTGTTGTTGTGGCGTGGCGCGGTCGGCGATCTCATCGGCCAGCGTCACGTCGCCCACCTTAGCGCGGGCGTACACCTCATTGACCTGCATATGGAGCTGCGGGCTGAGGTACTTGGCGTAGGCAAGTGCAATCTGCCAGTGGGCGTAGGTGCCGCCACCCTTGCCGCGAGCGGCTTTGATAATGTGGGATGCGTCCACATTAAGAGCGCCGGCAACGGCTTGGATGAAGTCCCAGCCCGGGCCGCCTGAGATAGTGACGCGGCCGGTGGTGCCGGAGGCCTTCTCACGCGGCGGGCGCGACCATTCGCGAGCATCGGCCTTGCTGCTTGTCAGGTCTTGCGCAACTGCGGCCTGGAAGAGGTCGGTCAGGCTTACCAGCCCGTCCGTGTTCTGACGTACTTCGGTAGATCCAACAACGATGGCTTGCATAGCAACCCTCCCTGAATAACAACGATGATGTTATTCAGATTAAACAACGATGTTGTTTTCGTCAACAACATTTTTGTCTGCCAGGGTGCCTCGCCGTGCCGATGGACAACAAAAAACCCGCAAAGATGCGGGTTATAAGTGATGTTTAATCGACATCGGTATTCCGATGTCGCAGCAAAATCAATGGGTTAGGAGCTGCCGAGCAACTTTGGAAGGTGTGTTAGCGCCGTCTGGTCGCGTTCACCAAAGTAGGCTGTGGCACGCTTCGGTAGCCAATCGTCATGGAAGTGCTTCCGGAAGTCGGCGAGTAGTTCGTTAGGGTAGAGCCGTGCGGGCACAACCCTACCGTCCGTGTATCGGTGCATGTAACTTGGGAAGGTCGACGGGTCGATACCTTTTTCCTTCCGGAGCCAGTCGGAGAACATCCTCCCTTCTGAGATGTCAGGCACTAGACCCTCCGGCAACGTGCCCGGCAGATTCGAGCGGAGCGATAAGCGCGAATGTCAGCTCCGTCTGCCCCTCGCTGGTGGATCGGATTACCATCCATCTCGTGAGGGATGACAGGCAAGCTAAGTTGATTCATTTTTGCAACTCCTGTATTGCAAATAAGCTGCTTTCATATCCGCTTGCCTGATGTGCTACTTGATTTTATTGAGAATCAGTGTGTGCAAACAGAAAATAAATATTAAAATCGCGGCCCCAGCAGAGGAAAGACTATTTCCCGTCTGCTTTCCTCACAAGACGTACATCCAAAAGAGTTCGACTCTTCTTCTCCTGCTCCGTGGCCTCATCTATGTATGACATCTCGGAGTAGATGATCGTACAGAGCTTTCCGAAGCAAGTGGTGATTTGTGGTGCCAACTCTTTTGGAGCTGTGCCAGTTATCAATTCTGTTGGCGCATTAAATTCAAAGCGTCTGCGCCTTAGGCTTGCCCCCGTAAGGATGCCAGTTGCCTCCCGGGTTACAGGTTCGGAGTGGCTCAGTTGAGCAAGCCTGTTGGCAAGTGTTAGTAAACTTGGCCGATCTACGTTCCAAGTTCTAGTTTCGCCAGCAGGCGTGCGCCACTTTACCTTTGGTGTCGCCCCTGCTTCCAAGAGAATATTTATAAGATCTCTATATTTTCGGATGGCGAATGTGCCAACTCTCGCCGCTTGCTCTACCGGTTGATCATCATTTATTAACTCAAAAATAGCCTCAAGCGCGGCCGTAGCCAAACTGTGGCCTATAAGGTCTGGCTTTGTTTGGGCAACTAGCTTTATTCCAAACGATGACGGGTAGAATGCGGCTACCTCAAACTGACAGTGATTTATTATGTCGTTTGGAATGGCTCGGGTTTGTTTTGCGTACCGAATCGACTGTCCGATTCTCGAAAATAATTTTTGAAGCGTCCCAATAAGCTCCGCGACGACCATGGCGGGAGCCTTGTGGCCGTCATATCGAGAGCCATCCAGGGCGAATTCAATGGTTTCAGTCTCGCGCTGCGCGAGGATCGAGCCCAGCTCGGATTCCAGGGCGGCCAGTTCCCGTTCTAGGCCACTAAGGGAAAGCTGATACGCAAACAACTCACCGTCGTGTTCAATCAGGCGGCGCTGGGCAGCAATAGCTCTTTCAGCTGCCGTGATCTGGCGTTCGAGCCAGGCAACCCGACGTTCCGTATCTTGTGCATCCACGCCACTTTGCCAGGCTTGGATTTCAAGCGGGCTATGCGTCGCTGTCATCGCTTTCCTCGGCAGAAGTGTCAATTTCGACTTGGACGATCCCCTTGGGCGTCCCATCCCAATCTTTATCAAAGCGCCCAAGCCAATAGGCTCGGAGTTCTTCGAACTCGTCGACCAGGGGGTGATCGGGCGGACGGACGGGTACCAGATGGCTATCGCAACGACAGAGGGACGCAGTCTGCTTGCCGTCGAAATACGTCTTCAGCAAGGCTCGAATGGGATGCGACAGATCTTCCAGTTCATGTGCGTTTACAAACGTGACAAGGTCGATGTCGCCTGGCTGTGCCTGGTTTGTCACGAATGAGCCCCCAATCCACTGGCGCGCTCCGAGGCCCAGCAGTTGGATGGTCGCCACGACTTTTTCATACCCCGCATCAATCGACGGGCGGTCAGAGTACGGCCCAGCCAAAGGCGCAACGAAAGTGGAGCGGAAACTGCTCACCGAGTGAGCATGGAAGCCAGGAGGTAGGTACCCGTTTGCATCGAACACCGGCTTCCCCCGACTGATTAGGAAGCGCTCAACAGGCCGCGGATCAATTTCGCGATCATGGCGCCCTGTTCGGGATTCTCTTCGTACTTCTTGACCAACTCAGCGATCGCGATTCGAACTTCCTCGCTGGAGTCGCGATGTTCGTCATGCAGCACCTGCAAGAGAGCCTTGATTGTCTGCGGAGGGGGCTGGTTTGCGGCCTCCGTAGCGCCAAACAGCTCCTGAGCGCGGGCTGCCAGCCGAGGGCTGATCGCATCGAGCGCGACGCCGAGCGCCTTTGCGAAGCGGTAAGCCGCATCTAGGTTGAGCGGGGTGCGTGCGCCGAGATAGTTCTGGACGTTCCCCTGCGAGTTCCATCCACAAAGCTCTGCGAGCTTTTCCTGCGTGAGCGTCGGGTTCTTGGCGCGAGCTTCGGCAACGAGAGCCTTGAGCCTCTCGATGTCGTCCTTCTCGTGCGGGTCCAACTCCCGGCGCTTGGTGGTGTTCATGGAGCGCAATTCAACAGCAATGCTGTGTATTTGACAAACACCAACGTTGTTCATATCATCAGCAACAATGTTGTTAATTCGATCCCGAAATGACTCTTTCCGAATATCTGAAGAAGCATCAGCTGACGCAAAAGGCGTTCGGCGAGCGCCTTCATGTCTCTCAGGGCTTGGTCGGGTTTTGGGTGAAAGGGGAGATCACGGCGGAGCGCGCGATACAGGTCGAGCGCGCCACGTCGGGTGAAGTTCCACGCGAGCACTCGCGGCCGGACATCGAGTGGGAGGTCGTGAGGCCAATCGGCTGTCGACCCCACAACGAGCCCGCAGCGTCGCTGGGTTGAATGGGCTAGGGCAGGAAATTTCATGCCCTCATTTTTGCGCCCGGTTCAACTGTGGATTCAACCGTGGAACCGATGAAATTTTTCTATAAGGACAAGAACGATGCGGACAGCGAACCAGCTTGACTGCGGCCCCAGTACTGGCTTGCAGCCAGTCAGCGAGCAGCAATGGGGCGCGCAAGGCCCGTTTCTCTCGCCCCACCTGATCGCTGAGTGCAAGACGTTCCGTGATGCGTGCGCGCTCGCCTGGGAACACCGGCCGAACCGGGGGCTGACGAAGCAGATTCTTGCGGCCATGGCGGACCTGTACCCATCGCACTCGAGCGACTACTTCCACCGGGAAAAGAACAACGCGAACGGCAAGCCTCGTCGCGACCTCCCGGCGGAAAAGATCGCGGATGTGGAGCGTGTCCTTGGCAACCGGGCGATAAGCCAGTACCTGGCTCGCCGAGCGATGCTGACTCTGATGGAAGAAGTGATCGCAGCGAGGACTCATGGATGAAGGGGTGGCGCTGAGGATCGCCAGGAGTGCGGTCCGGCAGGCGATGAAGAAGCACGGAGACGATAAGGAACGCGCGATCCGAGAGCTGCAAGAGATGGCCAAACAGGATCCGCAACTTGAGAAGGCATTCACCGTCACGGGGCACCTCGACCTGAAGGCCGAGCAGTCGGTGAAGCACTAGGGGGAGTCAGGATGTACGAAGTCATGAGCCGCCAAGTGGTGCGCGACGAGGGCGCCGAGGCGTTCCGGCAAGGCCGAAAGGTGGAGCAGAACCCGTACATCATGGGCACCGATGCTCGCCTGGAGTGGACGTTTGGCTTCATGTCCGAGAAACACAAGCGGGCAAAGCCCCAGACATAGGGAGAGAGGGTATGCACACGCAAGTCGCGCACACCATCATCCGGACATACCGGGACATCAAGAAGGACGGCACGCTGAGCGCCAGGCAGCGCCAGATCATGGCGGTTGTCCGCCCGTTCCCGGCTGATTACTCGCTGCAGGAACTGGCGAAGCTGACCGGCCTGCCGATCAACGTGGTCAGCGGCCGTGTCAACGAGCTGCGCGAAGGAACCGGCGAGCTCGAGCGCGCGCCGGCCCGGGCCTGCAAGATCACCGGCCGGACAATCCGACCGGTGCGCCGGCCACATCCGCAGGGCGCGTTGTTTTGATGCAAGGCTCTGCGTTGGCTATCGTGAAAATCGCTCAGGGCGAAGGATTTCCATGTGGGAGGCTGGGCTCAGCGTCGATCCTGACGCGGATGAGGCCTACGAGCCGGTATGCAAGATCAACGTATTCCTTCGCTTGCTCTGCCGAAACCTTCACATCTCGCTCATGCACGACCAAGTTTCGCAAGTGCAGGAGCTCGCGATACAAATCGGCCTCGTTTTGTGTGAAGCCGGCTTGCTTGAGCATTGATGTAGAAGCGATTCGCGCTCGGGTCTGTGTGCCGGTCCGAAGCTCCACATATTCCTTGGCGAAGTGCTCCAGCTCTTTCCACGCTTCGACTATAGCGAACTCAGGATTATCTTTCGCTTCTTCGTATGTCGACGATGCTTCTTCGGACGGCGCTTGCGACGGCGGTAGGTTGTCCGCAATCTCGCTTGCAGCACGAATTTTGCGGTTTACCGTCGCCTCGAACCCACCCGCTTTGAATGTCTCGATGTTTAGGAGAACTGCTTTTAATTCGTCCTTAAACCATCCGACAAGTGCAAGGACGGTTATCGGCCATGCCCAAGCTTCAAACGTCTTCGTAACAAACGTCAGAAAGTCCACAGCGACCCCTCTTGGTTTTGGAATTTTGGCGAATCCTATCATGGGCTTAGTTCTTGTCTTCGCCAACGGCAAGGCCGTTCGCGTCAATCC
>NZ_JBFREV010000071.1:0-8356 GCF_052114485.1 Cupriavidus sp. KB_39 | reverse complement strand
TACATCCCGTAATACGGCCGATTCGCCTCGATTCGGGCGCGCTCAGACTCGGGGAACGCCCCTTCGGCGAGCAGCCGGATCAGCGCGGCGCGGCCTTGTTCCTGGGCGCCGATGTAGTAGGCGCAGACCGTCAGCTCGTCCAGCGCACGCCAGCGGTAGACCGAGGTATCGACGAACAGCGCGTCGGYGGGGAGCGGCATSGCCGCCGCCTGCTGGGCGTAGAGGTGCCCGAGCGCGTATTCCCCGCGCTGGCGGTGCCAGCGGGCGAGGTCGCACAGGGGCTCGGCGCGGGTGGGGCGGGCCTGATAGGCGGCCAGGTAGGCCGTGGTCACCGTCTCGTCCGGCGCGCCGTCCAGCGCGAGCATCGCCGCGCACTGGTAGGTGGCGAACCACTGCTCCTCGTCCCATCCCCCCATGGCGGCCCGCGCGCGGTAGTGGCGCAGGGCGTCCGCCGGCCGGCCAGCGTCCCGGCAGCTTTGGGCGAGGTAGAAACGGTAGCGCGTGTTGTCCGGGGCGTCGGCCACGGCGCGCTCCAGCACCTCGATATCGCGCAGATAGGTGTTCGGGTCGCGGGCCCGCGCGCCGTCGCGCGAGACCACGATGGATGGGCCCTGCAGGTCGTCCCAGACCGCCGGGGTATCGCAGGTCAGGTATTCGTGGATCACCCCTTCCCAGCGCCACGGCACCCCCGCCCGCACCAGCGCGTTGCGCTGGTACTGCCAGCCGCTCAGTTCGCAGCGCAGCCGGTAGCCATCCGTGCCGAGCGCCGGCCAGCGGAAGCCGTCCGGCACGCCCAGCATTTCGTCGGCATCGATGAACAGGATGTAGTCGTCCGGCTGGCACTGTGCCCGGGCCAGTGTGAGCGCCTCGTTGCGGTTGTGGGCGAAGTCGCGCCAGGGCCGCTCGTGCACCGCGCCCGGCAGGCCCGCCATGCACGCGGCAATGCGCTGCTGCGTGCCATCGGTGGAGCCGGTATCGACGATCAGCCAGCTATCGATCCATGGGCGCACGGACGCGAGGCAGCGCGCGATGACCGGCGCCTCGTTCTTGACGATCATGTTCAGGCAGATGCGTGGCATGGAGCTTGGGGTGGGGTGGGTTGGGTGGCGCATCTTGCGGCCACGGCGGTGTGGGCTGCCGTGGCCGGAGGCGGTGCTGCTGCCGTCAGATGTGCTGCGGGAACAGCCCCTCGGTACAGATCATATAGGTCAGGTTCGCCGGCGCCTGGCCAGTCAGGTTCGGCAGCGCGAAGTTCGTCGTGCCGTCGCCGCCATACGTGGTGCCGATGAGCGAGAACAAGGCCGTATAGGTCCAGATCGGCAGGAGCTGGCCCTTGGCGACCATGCCGCCCAGCTCGTAGTTCTCCGGGTAGGGCAGGGCGGTCAGCCAGACCTCGCCGAGCGTGCACACGCCGGTTGCGCCGTCCTGGCCTTGATTGCCTTGCGGGCCCTGGGCACCGGTTGCGCCGGTGGCACCCGTTGCACCGGTTGCCCCCGTGGCGCCGGTCGCGCCCGTGACACCCGTAGCACCAGTGTTGCCGGTCGGGCCTTGCGGGCCGGACGGGCCGGTGATACCCGTGGCGCCGGTGGCCCCCGTGGCACCCGTCACACCAGTGGGGCCTGCCGCGCCAGTGGTGCCGGTGGCACCCGAGGGGCCGGAGGCGCCGGTGCTGCCCGTCGCCCCAGTCGCACCCGTGGCGCCAGTCGGCCCGGTTGCGCCCGTGGCACCCGCGGCGCCCGGACTGCCCACATCGCCACGCGCCACGTCCTGCGAGATCGCGCCCAGCGAGGTCTGGCGGGCGGCCAACTGCATGGCGAGGGCTTCGAGCTTGTCGTCATAGGCATCGCCRAACACCGGCTTGAACGGCTGGTTCAGCAGGTTCAGGCCGCTGGTRTCCACGCCCAGGTTGACCAGACGGGCGCGCACGAGGGTGAGCACCGAGGCCAGGTTGGACTGCATCAGGCTGGCCAGCGTGGGGTTGAACGCGTTGAACACCGTGCCGGTGTCGGGGTTCTGCGCGGCGCCCGCGACCACCAGTTCCGTGATCGGCGTGATGTTGGTCGTGCCGGGACCTTGAATGTAGGAATGCAGCGTCAGCCCGGCGGGGCCGGTCACGCGCGCCACGCAGGGCAGCGCCAGACCGGCGGACGACACCGACCATGCACCGTTGGCGTCACTCGTGGTCGAGGCCGTGCCAGCGGCGCAGCGCAGATCGACGGCGCCGTTCTGGACCGGCGCGCCGGTGGCCGCCGTGCCCGAGAGCGTGGCCGCCGCCGGCGCAGCCGCCGCCGGGGCGCTGGTGCCCGCATCGTCGCCGCCGCCGCAGGCGGTCAGCAGTTGGGCCGTGGCCATGGAAAGGGCGAGCGCCCACCGGTTCTGTTTCATCGTATTCCCCTGAATGGCGCGTCGCCGGCGTGTGAGTTGCCGGTCCGGAGCCTGTTATGTATCGAACGTGTGTTGAACGGAAAGGCCGTGACCAAACGGCCGTGGCGTGCGCCGGGTGGAGCCACCCGTCACGCCGGGCGTGATGATATGTCAACAAACCCGGAATATCTGCCACCGATAAGGGGCAAGTGCGGAGTGCTGGGACTTGCGGGAGGTCGGGGGATGCACATGCGGGGTGTGTGACGTTTAAGCCTCCTGTCGCAGCCCCGCATGGCTATTGCGGATTAAAAGCTGCTCAGACCGTGCCCATCGCCGGGTCGGTGATGGTGTGCTGGCCGGTTTCCACGCGGCCGGCAAAGCGGCGGTAGTACGCGCTGTCGTGCGGGGTCGTCACGGCGAAGTCGTACCACTGTCCGCTGTCCTTCAGCGACCAGTGCAGCGTCTGCGTGCCGCCGGCAGCCACCGTGGCTTCCCACGGACCGTCCGTGCGATAGGCCAGCGGGGCCACGCGGAAGGTGCAGGCGGCCTTGCCGGTGTTCATCAGGTCGACGTAGACGTCGCCATTGGCGATGTCATAGCAGACGCGCACCTCCGCCACACCGAGCGCGCCGCCCAGCACGGTCGTATCGCCCTTGAAATGGCGATGGAAACCGTTCGGGCCGAGCACCCACAGGTCGTACTGGCCCGGCGCGGCGGCCGACGTGCTCCAGCTATCGGACAGATTCTTGCCTGCCTCCACCATGTAGCGGCGCGGAATGCTGTTCAGGTCGTTGCGGTCGTACACGTGGAACACGGCCGCCTGCGTGCCCGAGTTGGCGAACAGGATCTCCACCTGGCCGTTCACATGGGCGCGCGCGCTGGCGTGCAGCTCGTAGGGCAGGGCGCGCGACGGACGCGTGCCGGTGGCCTGCTCCGGCAGGTTGATGTCGGACGGCACCGGTACGGCCGGCAACGCCTGCTGGGCGACGCGCAGGGCGTCCGCCGCAGCGCGCGAGCCGCGGCCGGTCAGCGTGGGCAGCGCCTCGCTGTTCGGCGTCTTGAAGTTGAAGGCCGAGGTCAGGTCGCCRCAGACCGCGCGGCGGAACGGGCTGATGTTGGGCTCCTGCACGCCGAAACGGGCCTCCAGGAAGCGCAGCACCGAGGTGTGGTCGAACACCTGCGAATTGACCCAGCCGCCCCGGCTCCACGGGGAAATCACGAACATCGGCACGCGCGGGCCCGGGCCGAACACGCGGCCATCGCGGGCCGGCTGGCTGGTGCTGCCTACCGGCGGCGACTGCGTGTAGTACTCGGCGGCCATGTCGGCATCGGTCAGCGTGGTCTTGCCGGCCAGCGTGCTGTCGGCATTGCGCGACGGGGCGGACGGCGACGGCACGTGGTCGAAGTAGCCATCGTTCTCGTCGAAGTTGACCAGCAGCACGGTCTTGCTCCAGACGTCCGGATTGGCGGTCAGCGCGTCCAGCACTTCCTGGAGGAACCACGCGCCCTGCACGGGCGTGGACGGCCCCGGGTGCTCGCAGTAGATCGACGGCGCGTTGATCCATGACACCGCCGGCAGCTTGCCATTGGCGATGTCCTGCTTGAAGGCGTCGAGGTACTGCTCCGGCTGGGTGCCCGGCAGCGTGTTGGCCACGCCCTTGTAGAGCGGATTGGCGGCGTTGTCGGTGGCCGCGTCATAGGCCTTGTACGGCACGGCCTGCCCGGTGTTGGTGTACGGGGCGCCCGGCGAGCCGCCGCTGGACACCGGGAAGCCCGAGTTCAGGTTGGCGCGGCGGAAGGTCTGGAACGCGCCCAGCATGTTGTCGCCCCATTCGTCGGGCATGTTCTGGTAGCTGATCCAGTTGATGCCGGCTTCCTCGAGCCGCTCGGCGTAGGTCTTCCATGTGTAGCCGATGTTGGCGTCGGCGGCCACGCCGTTGATGGCATCCCACTCGTTGTTCACGAAGGCCCGGTTCAGCGGCATCGCGCCGTTGGTGCCGGTCATGTGGAACGAGCGATTGGCGTCGGTGCCGGTGTGCATCGCGCAGTGGTAGGCATCGCACAGCGTGAAGGCGTTGGCCAGCGCGAACTGGAACGGGATCTCCTGTTCCTTGAAGTAGCCCATCGACGTGTCCGTCTTGGCCACCGGCCAGCGCGACATGCGGCCGTGGTCCCAGGCGGCCTGGCTGTCCGACCAGGCGTGCGGCGTGCCGGCCGTGCGCTGGGCGTTGTTGGCGGCGCCGTTCAGGTGGTACGGCGTGATCAGCGAGCCGTTGGTGCGCGCCTGCTGCCAGACGTTGCGGCCACTGGGCATGGGGATGGTCAGGCGGTCGCCAAACCCGCGCACGCCGCTGAGCGTGCCGAAGTAATGGTCGAACGAGCGGTTTTCCTGCATCAGGATGACCACGTGCTCCACATCGGCGATGGTGCCGGTGGCGTTATTGGCCGGAATGGCCAGCGCGCGGCGGATGCTGGGCGGAAAGGCGGCCAGGGCGGCGGCGGAGAAAGCCGTGCCCATGCTCGCCTGCAAGAACTTGCGGCGGGAGATCATTGTTCGGGTTCTGGATTTGTTGGRGAGAGGTGCCGTCAGGGACGGTCAGGGCGCGCAGCGCTTGTCCGGGGCCGGCGCGGAGGCGGGCGGCGGATCGCCGGCGGGCGGCTGGCTCGGGCTGGGCTTGTTGTCGTCGCCGCCGCAGGCGGCCAGCAGCAGCGCGGCAAGGCACGCGGCCGCGAGGGCGGTCGTCAAACTGGCTTGTTTCATGGGGTCAGGGCTGGTTGGATCGGGTCTGCCACATCAGCAGACCCGCAAGCCTATGTGTCAGGAATGACACAATCGTGACCTTTGCTGCATTAGGGTGATCTGTGCAGCACGCGGGGGAGACGCCTACAACGGTCCTCGAAGTGACTTGAGTCCCACCCAGATCACGCCGATCACCACATTGATCGGCACGCTGAGCACGCTAGGGACGTAGAAGATGGCCGACAGCGCGGGCGCGCTCATCATGGATTCGGCGATGCCCCCGAGGGCGAACAGGATCAGGCCGCACCAGAGCCAGCGCCGCATATAGGTGGGCAGCCAGTGGGCGCGCGACTGGTTGAAGCGCCACGCCGCCGCGCGCTCGAACAGGTCGCCCCGGCTGGCGTCCTTGAACAGCCAGCCGAAGAAGAAAAAGCGGTACAGCAGCGTGCGAAACGCAAGCTCTTGCATGATGCGCGGGGCAGCCGGGCTGCCAGGTTGCCGATTCAAGAAAACGGGGCTTCCTGACGTAATAGGCCGAATAGGCGGGTTTCGCAATATGGATGCGAGCCCGGGAAAACGGCGCCCCAAAATGGGGACCGGGTTGGGCTGCAACCCGGGTTTTCCCCGTGGGCGTTACGCCCGCTAGTCCCCCCATTTGGGGACAGTCAAAACGTGACAGCGCTGTTACAGTCGCGCGCAATGCACCGGTCAACAAGGCCGGGCGAAACATCAAAAAAAACGGGTTGGGTCCATGTTTTCACACTTCTCCGCCGGCGCACGCGCGTTCGGCGTCGCCTTGCTTGCCGCCGCGGTGCTCACCGCCTGCGGCTCCGATGACAACACCACGCCGGCCCCCTCGGCCACGCCAGCGGCGACCAGGGTGGTGGTCGACACGACCAGCGCGCAGCCAGTGGCGGGCGGCACGCTGACGCTGAAGGCGACCCTGCTGGCCGCCGATGGAAGCGAGGTCAAGGGCGCCAGCTTCGCCTGGRCRTCTTCGGACGAGTCGGTCGCCGTGGTCACGGCGGCTTCGGACAAGGCGCCGGCSGGKGTYTCGGCCTCGGTCTTCGTCGGTACCTACGCCACSGTGCAGACCCGGAATGCCGGGGAAGTCGATATCACGGCCACSGCGACGCTGGCCGATGGCAGCCGCGCGACGTCCGTCACCCATCTGGTGGTGCAGGCCGCCCCGGCAAAGTCCTACACGCTGACCCTGTCGCCGTCGAATCTGACCGTGACGGCTGGCGCAGCGGCGCAGACGGTGTCCGCAGCCGTACGGCGCTCGGATGGTGTCGATGGGATCGCCGACCTGACCAACTGGTCGTGGACTACCGGCGACGCCACCTTCCCCGTGACGACGGCAGCGGACGGCCATTCGGCGCAAGTCAGCAGCCCATCCTCGGCCACGTTGGCTGGCTCGGCGGTGCTCGCCGCCTGCGCGGATGCTCCCACCGGCACCCGCCTGTGCGCCAATGCCGCGCTGGCTCGCCCGGCCACGCCGCCGCCGCCCACCTACACCCTGGGTGGCACGGTGTCCGGACTGGCGGCTGGCAAGAGCCTGCTGCTCGCAGGCCCCAATGGCGATTCGCTGGCGATCAGTGCCGACGGCGCCTTCACGCTGCCCACCGCGCTGGCCGCCGCCTCGGCGTACAGCGTCACCGTGACCGGCCACCCCGCCGGCCAGACCTGCACCGTGCAGAACGGCGTAGGCACCATCGCCGCCGCCAACGTCACCAACGTGGGCATTACCTGCGTGCAGGCGCAGTTCGCGGTGGTGCCAAACAGCATGGGCTCGACGATTTCGGTCTATCGGATCGATCCCGGCACCGGGGCGCTCTCGGACGTGCCGGGCAGCCCGTTCACCACCACGCGGCCGGTCACCGACATCGCCTTCCTGCCGGACGGGTTGGTGGGCTATGCGGTTATGGCCAACGACAGCGCGGTCGAGGCCTACCAGCTGAACCCTGCCACCGGCGCGCTGAGCGTCATCCCCGGCACGAACATGCCGACCGACCCGGGTCCGGAGGTCGTCGCCGTGCACCCCTCGGGCAAGTGGCTGATCATTGGCGCCGGCCGGTCTGTCATGCCGTACAGCCTCGACCCCGTCACCCACGCGCTGTCGCTTCGGCTTGGGTATATCAGCGGCGACCTGGCAGGCCGTACGTCAGGGATCGCCGTGTCGTCGGACGGGCAGTATGTCTATTCGGTGAACACCGGGACCGGCGAGATCTGGTCCATGCCCTTCGACACGTCGCTGGGCAACCTTGGCTTGCCCAGCGTCAGGCAAACGACTGGCTTGGGTACGCGCGGGGCGGCGCTGTCGGCCGATGCGAACTTCCTGTACTTCGTGGGCATGACCGCCAACCTGCTTGGCGCCGGCGTGATCGATGCTGTCAACCGTGCCGTAGGCGCGATCGGGTTCTCCTCCTCGGGCATGTTCCAGCCGACCGACGTCGTCCTCGCCCCGTCGGGCCCGTTTGCCTATGTCTTGACCGGGGGGGCGCTCACCACCAATCAAATTCAAGTGGTTCGGCGCGATCTCACGACGGGTCTGATTGACCGGGACCTGGGGGCCACGCCGACTGGCGTCAATGGGCAACGCCTAAGCATGGATCCGAACGGCCGCTTCCTGTACACGCCGTCTTTCGTCGGCCTGGTGTACGGCTTTGCCATCGACGCGACCACTGGCCTGCTGACGCCGGTGCCGGGCAGTCCGTTCCGCACGGGTATCGGCAATATCGGCATGGCCATTGTGCAGCCGACGCCATAAGCCAGTCGGCTCCCCACCATTCAAGACAACTACGGGTCAGGTTTCATGTTCCTTCGTCTTCCTGCCGGCGCGCGCTCGCTCGGCATTGCCTTGCTTGCCGCGGCGGTGCTTGCCGCCTGCGGCTCCGATGACAACGCCGCGCCGGCTCCCTCGGCCACGCCAGCGGCGACCAAGGTGGTGGTCGACACCACCAGCGGCGCGCCGGTGGCTGGCAGCAGCTTGACGCTCAAGGCGACGCTGCTGGGTGCCGATGGTAGCGAGGTCAAGGGCGCCAGCTTTGGCTGGACGTCTTCCGATGAATCGGTCGCCGTAGTCACGGCGGCTTCGGACAAGGCGCCGACGGGGGTCTCGGCCTCGGTGTTCGTCGGCACCTATGCCACGGTGGAGACCCGGAACGCCGGGGAAGTCGATATCACCGCCACGGCCACACTGGCCAATGGCAGCCGAGCGACCTCGGTCACCCATCTGGTCGTGCAGGCAGC
>NZ_JBFREV010000070.1:0-8992 GCF_052114485.1 Cupriavidus sp. KB_39 | reverse complement strand
AGCCAGCTGATCATCATCGACCACCAGCCGCAGATGGCCTTCGGTGTGCAGTCGATGGACCGCCAGACCATGAAGAACAATGTGGTGGGCCTGGCCAAGGCGGCCAAGATTTTCGATGTGCCGACGACGATCACCACGGTGGAGTCCGASTCGTTCTCCGGTTACACCTACCCCGAAATCCTCGAYGTCTTCCCGGGCCAGCAGACGCTGGARCGCACCTCGATGAACTCGTGGGATGACCAGAAGGTGCGCGACGCGCTGGCCGCCAACGGCCGCAAGAAGATCGTCGTGGCCGGCCTGTGGACCGAGGTCTGCAACACGACCTTYGCCCTGAGCGCGATGCTGGAAGGTGACTACGAGATCTACATGGTGGCCGACGCCTCGGGCGGCACGACCAAGGAAGCGCACGACTACGCCATGCAGCGCATGATCCAGGCCGGCGTGGTGCCGGTGACGTGGCAACAGGTGCTGCTGGAGTGGCAGCGTGACTGGAAGAACAAGGAAACGTACGACGCCGTGACCGGCCTGGCCAAGCAACACTCGGGCGCCTACGGCATGGGCATCGACTACGCCTACACGATGGTCCACAAGGCYGCGCAGCGCACGCAGACSCCGCACGCGTCGATCGCGCCGGTGCATGCGCCGGTCATCGAGTAACACCACCCGGGAACGGTTCACGAAGGCGGGGCGACCGGCGCGATGCAGGCGTAGAATCCAAGCCAAGCGGCACGGTACCCCCCTGACACGCTCCTCAAAAAAATCCAAAAGGACAAGATGAGAAACGCCTTCGCCCCCTGCCTGACCCTCCGCCTCACTCTCTGCGCGGCTGCCATCAGCCTGTCCAGCCTGTCCAATCTCACAGCACACGCGGCMACCCTGGCACCCGAAGCCGCGCAGCAGCAGGCGCAGGCGAGCTACCGCGAGTATCTGGATCTGCTGAACATCCCCAATGATTCGGTGGCGCCCGAAGATATCCGGCGCAACGTGGCGTGGCTCGAGCAGGCATTCCGCAAGCGTGGCTTTACGACCCAGCCGCTGGACAATGACGGCAAGCCGATGTTGTTCRCGGAGTATCCGGGCAAGCAGGCGTCGCGCAAGACCGTCCTGTTCTATATGCACCTGGACGGCCAGCCGGTCATCCCTTCCCAATGGGCCCAGAAGAGTCCGTGGAATCCTGTGCTGAAGAAGAAGGGCGCCAATGGCGATTGGGAGGAGATCGACGTCGCCAACCTGTTCTCGGGGGCGGTGGACCCGGAGTGGCGGGTCTTCGGTCGRTCCTCGTCCGACGACAAGGGGCCGATCATGATGCTGCTGGCGGCCATCGATGCGATGAAGGCGGCCGGCACGCAGCCCGCTGTCAATATCAAGGTGATCCTGGACAGCGAAGAGGAGAAGGGTTCGCCCTCCATCGGCAAGGTGATGCAGGCCCATCGCGACCTGCTGGCCTGCGACGGCATGATCATCCACGACGGGCCCATGCACGCTACCAATCGCCCCACACTGATCTTCGGCAACCGCGGGGCAGCGAAGGCGAAGATCACCGTGTTCGGTCCGAAGGCGCCATTGCACAGCGGTCACTACGGCAACTACGCGCCGAACCCGGCGCTTCGGCTCGCGAGCCTGCTGGGTTCGATGAAGGACGAGAGCGGTCGCGTCACCATTCCGGGCTATTACGCCAAGGTCCGTCTCGGCGATGCCGAGCGCAAGATCATGGCTGCCGTGCCTGACGACGAGAAGGCGCTGAAGACCCGTATTGGCATCGCCCAAGCGGAGAAAGTYGGTGCCAATTATCAGGAGGCGCTGCAATACCCGTCGCTGAACGTGCGCGGCATGGCCGCCGCCGCGGTCGGTGACAAGGTCGCCAATATCGTGCCGGACAAGGCCGAGGCCGAACTGGATCTGCGTACCACGCCGGACTCCGATGCCGCGTACCTCGGCAAGCTGATCGAGCAGTACATCGTCAAGCAGGGCTACCACCTTGTGAAGGGCTCGCCGACCGACGAGGAACGCGCGCGCTACGACAAGCTGGCGAGCTTCTCCTACCAGAGCGAAGGGGCGGATGCGGCGGGCTCGCCGATGGACTCTCCGGTCGCGAAATGGGCGTACCAGGGCATCACCGGCACCTTCGGCACGAGCCCGGAGCCCGTCCGCATCCGCATGATGGGTGGCACCGTGCCGACGGCGGAAATCGTGAATGTACTGAAAGTGCCGTTCGTGATCGTCCCGCTCGTCAACGCCGATAACAACCAGCATGCCGCGAACGAGAATCTTCGTCTCGGGAATTATGTCAACGGCGTGCGGACGCTCTACGGGCTGATGACGGCACCGTTCTGAGTCAGGCTTTCGCTACGGGGGGCGCTATCGATGGTCCCCCAGCACCGTCGCGCGCGTAAATTCCTCGATGTTGTCCAGCAGCGCATCGAGCGCCTCGCCGGCGCCATCGACATCGCCGCGCGCAATCGCCGAGGCCACGGTGGCGTGCAGCTTCGACATCGTTGGCAGGTCCGCCGCCTCCTTGTAGTGGAGATACCAGAAGCGGCGCGACAAACCGTGCATCAGCCGCATCGACCCTTCGGCAAACTCGTTACGGGCGGCAACCAGACATAGTTCGTTGAACTCCCGGTCCGCGCGCACAAAGGCGACGTCGTCGCCRCTACGGGTTGACTGCTCGAATTCYTTCGCCAGGCGCTTGAAGTGATCGCGCTGCTCGGCCGTGGCGCGGCGTGCGGCGCAGCGGCAGATCAGTCGTTCCACTTCGCGGCGCGCCTCCAACAGGCGAAGCTGCTTGGCCACGTCCATTGGCGCGATCAGCAGGCCGCGCTGCGGCAGCACCATGATCAGGTGTTCGCGCGCCAGGCGCTGGATCGCCTCCCGGATCGGCGTGCGGCCGATTCCCGTCATCTCGCTGAGCTGCAACTCCGACACCGAGCTGCCCGGCGCCAGCTTCATCGTCACGATCGCTTCTTCCACCTGCTCGTACGCCATGTCGGTCAGCTTGCCGCGCTGGCCTGGGGTCTCTTCAGGCTCTTGTACTGGCGCGGAACGGGCGCGCGTGGCGGGTTTTGAGGTCATGGCCGAGGTCAGGATGCACGGAAAACCCATTGTATATGAGTCGTACGCATCTTCTGTACACGGTGGATTTCGCCCTTGCTTCCCGTCGGCTTTCTGCTACTATCCTACTAATATATKAGATGTGTACCGGAGGCGGCATGGCGAACGAGGATGTCGTTGTCGTGGGGAAGGGGCCGATTACCGTGGTCGCCGTACATGGTATTCAGGGCACGCGGGGCGCCTGGCTGTCGCTGGCACACCAGTTGGCCGATCAGTGCACGTTCATCCTGCCGAACCTGCCCGGGCGAGGGCGGGCAAGTTCGCCCATCAGCGAGCGCGACTGCTCGCTGGACGCCTACGCCCGCGTGTTGAGCCGGGCGATTGACACCCATGTCGACGGGCCGTTCGTGCTGGCTGGATGGAGCATGGGGGTCTCGGTGGCGCTGGCGTATCTGGCACAGGCGCGCACGATGACCGCCTGGCCGTTGCCCACCGAACTGCTGCTGGTCTCGGGCACGCCGCACCTCGACGCAGTGGCGTGGTTCACCCCATCGTCACCGGATGCGCTGCTGGCAGCCATCGCGGCACGCGAGCAACGGCTCGGGCTGCGCGAGGCAGCCGACCATCGCACCGTGGCGTGGACCTGGAACGCCATCCGGCGGACGGATCAGCGTGGCGAGTTGGCCCACATCGCGTGCCCGGCGCTTGTYATCCATGGCAGCGAGGACGCCGACTGCCCGCTCAGTCACGGCGCGATGCTGGCCGACGGGATCCCACGCGCCGAGTTGCWCGTCCTGCAGGGCGCCGGCCACAGCGTGCTGACCGAGCGGACCGACGCCATCGCCGCGTATCTGCGCCAGCAATGGCCCATGCCGCCGGCAGCGCAGGGACACAGAACATACCCACAGGAGACAGCATGAGAGTGGAGGACCTGATCTATTTCTGCGCACCAGCGCGCCTGATCATGGGCGCCGGCAGCCGTGCGCAGTTGCCGGCGCTGCTGCAGCGGCTCGGCTATCGCMGTGGCCTGCTGGTCACGGATACGTTCTTCACCTCTGCCATGCCATGGGTCGATGAACTCGTCGCTGCCGCACGCGCGCACGGCGTGGAACTGCTGGTCTATGACGGCGGGCTGCCGGATCCCACGACCACGCTCTGCGACACCGCTACGGCAGCCCTCCGCGCGCAGCTCGACGGCGTGCCTGTCGATCACGTCATCGCCATCGGCGGCGGCAGCAATATCGATCTGGCCAAGGCGCTGTGCCTGACGCTCCCCGCCGGCAACCCGGTGCGGGATTTCATTGGCAYGATCGACAGCGCCACCCCCATCCTGCCGATGATTGCGCTGCCCACCACCGCCGGAACGGGCTCCGAGGCCACGCCCGGGGCGATCCTCGTCGATCCGGAGAACGCCACCAAAGTTGCCGTCATGGACAACCGGCTGAGGCCCGCCGTGGCATTGATCGATCCCGAGTTCACCTACACCTGCCCGCCGCGCGTCACGGCCGATGCGGGCATCGATGCGCTGACGCACGCGGTCGAGTCATACCTGACGCTCGACTCCGCCCGTTTCGACCGGGGCGGGGACGCTGACCCCGGCTACAGCGGCCGCAATGCCCTGACGATGTTGTTCGCGCATGAATCGATCCGGCTGTGCAGCCGGTATCTGTTGCGCAGCTACCAGCGCGGCGACGACACCGAAGCGCGCATCGGCATGAGCCAAGCGAGCCTCTATGCCGCGTTGTCATATGGCAGTGCCGGCCTGAACGCGGTGCATGGCATTGCCTATGCCGTCGCCGGGCTGACGCATCGCTCGCACGGCACGACCAATGCAGTGATGCTGCCTTACGTGCTCGACGCCCTGCGCGACGTGCGCAGTGACGAGATGCTTGCCGTGGCCCGCCTGTTTGGGATCGAAGACACCGACCCCGATTCGGCCGTGGCGCGCCTCCCCGTCCTGGTGCGCGATCTGGTCCGTGATCTGGGCATCCCCACAACCCTGCAGCAGTGCGGCATCGCGCAAGACGACCTGGCGGCGCTGGTGAAGGACGCCCTTGGCGTGACGCGCCTCGCCAAGGCGTTTCCCGTGCCGGACGTGCCGGCGCGCTATGCCGCCATCGTCCAGCATGCCTGGCACGGCGATCTCTCCGCCGAAGCCCCGCACATGGCACCGCGCCGCGCGGCATAGCACGACATTTCCGATGGACCGAACGCTGCCGCTTCGCACGGCATGCCGTAAACCATAACTTGAACATCAGCGATGTCCAACTAATATATTACGAAAGCGCGCCGGCAAAGAGCGCGATTCACCTACACAGGAGACAACCATGGATATGTCAGCAGGCGCCCTCAGGCTGGAGGCCGGCGTAGCGGCGCGGCTGGAACGATTGCCAATGACGGGCTACCAGCGCTCGTTGTTCGGCATCATCGCCACCGCGTGGTTTTTCGATTCGATGGACCTCGGCCTCATGACGTTCGTGCTCGGTTCGATCAAGGCCGAGTTCGGCCTGACCGCCGCGCAGGCCGGCATGCTCGCCAGCTCAAGCTTCCTGGGCATGTTCCTGGGCGCGGCCATCGCCGGCCTGCTGGCGGATCGCTTCGGCCGCAAGCCCGTGTTCCAGGTCAGCATGATCTTCTGGGGCGTGGGCAGCCTGATGTGCGGGCTGGCGGACAACGTGACGACGTTGATGCTCTACCGCGTCCTGCTTGGCTTCGGCATGGGCATGGAGTTCCCGATCGGCCTGTCGATGGTGTCCGAAATCGTGCCGGCCAAGAGCCGGGGCAAGTACGTTGCCATCCTGGAAGGGTTCTGGCCGATCGGCTTCATCGCCGCCGGCGCGATGACGTACTTCCTGCTGCCGATGATCGGCTGGCGCGGGATCTTCATCGCACTGGCCGTGCCGGCCGTATTTGTATTCGTGGTGCGTCGGATGGTGCCCGAATCGCCGCGCTGGCTCGAAGATGTGGGCCGCAAGCGCGAAGCCGACGCCGTGATGGCAGGCATCGAACAGCGTGTGGAACGTGCCTGGGGCCGCGCCCTGCCGCCGGTCGCGGCGACCTACCGGAGCCCGCAGCCGACAAACCGGAAGGCGCGCTTCATGGAACTCTGGTCAGGCCCCTACGCGCGCCGCACGATCATGCTCTGGTCGGTCTGGTTCTTCGCGCTGCTCGGCTATTACGGGCTGACCACCTGGCTCGGGGCGYTGCTCCAGCAGGCYGGCTATGCGGTGACGAAGTCCGTGCTCTACACGGTCTACATCTCGCTGGCGGGCATTCCCGGGTTCATGTTCTCGGCATGGCTGCTCGAGAAATGGGGCCGCAAGCCAACCTGCGCGCTGATGCTGCTCGGCAGCGCCGTCGCCGCGTATGCCTATGGCCAGGCGGCGGTGCACAAGGTGCCGGTGGAGCAGCTCATTGCCGCCGGGCTGTGCATGCAGTTCTTCCTGTTCGGCATGTGGTCAGTGCTCTACGCCTACACCCCGGAACTCTATCCCACGCGCTCTCGCGCCACCGGCTCGGGCTTCGCCTCGTCGATCGGCCGAATCGGTTCGCTGGCGGGCCCCTATCTGGTTGGCGTGCTGCTGCCGGTGACCGGGCAGGGCGGGGTGTTCACGCTGGGAGCGCTGTCCTTCGCCGTGGCAGCCGCGATGGTGCTGATGCTGGGCGTCGAAACACGCGGCAGGGCACTGGAGGAAGTCTCTCAATAACGATTTCGCCGCGCGGCCCGCGAGCCGCGCCCTGACAGCGCCCCTGTGCGACAGGGGCATTTTTTGGATCGCCGCCTTTTTATATCCAACTGATATGTTAGTGCGGCGGACTTTACCGGAGATGCAATCATGATGACTGAACGCCAACGCCAGTTCAGGGAGCAGTACAAGGCCGACATCAGCCCGCTTTACAACGGGTTGCTGCACATCACCGTGATCTACGGCGTGGGCATCGCCGCGCTGTACTGGGCCATCCAGCACCTGCACGGCGTCACATGGGAATGGACTTTGATCCTGCCGGTGTTCCTGGCCGGGAATTTCGTCGAATGGTTCATGCACCGCTACGTCATGCACCGCCGGATCGACGTGTTCGCGCTGCGCGCCATCTACGAGCGCCACACGCGTCAGCATCACCAGTACTTCACCGACCAGGAAGCCACGATCGATACCACGCGCGAGTTCCGCATCGTGTTCTTCCCGTGGCGCGTACTGGCGACGCTCGGCGTGGGTGGCGGCGGGCTGGGCTATCTGGCGTCCCTGATCTTCAACGCCAACGCCGGCTACTTCGTCTTCATCACGATGGTGGCGCAGTACCTGATCTACGAGACGTTCCACTACTGCTGCCATGTGCATGACAACTGGTTCGTGCGCAACATGCCGTTCGTCAACACCATCCGGCGCCACCATACCGCCCATCACAACATGGGCATCATGATGAAGTACAACATGAACCTGACGTTCCCGATCGCGGACTACATCATGGGCACCTCGGACCTGCGCCGCGGCCTGATCGGGCACCTGTTCAACGGCTACAGCGAGGCGCACGTCAAGGAAGAACTGAAGCCGGTCATCCAGAAATTCCGCACAGACCATTCGCGGGTGACGCTCGACGGCCCGCTGCTGGACGACGAGGAGCGCCGCGCGATGGCGGCTTGACTGCCGGGCCGCTCCCGGTAATCAGCGCAATACGCGATAGGTCGACTGCACCAGGCCGGATGGAAAGTGCCGGCTTGACTCGAGCGCCAGACTTACGTCTTGCGGCAGGGCGCCGAACAACGGTATGCCGGTCCCGATCAGCACCGGGACCGTAGTCACCACCATGTCAGCGATCAAACTGTCGCGCAGGAACGACTGGACCACCTGGCCGCCGTCGACATAGACGCGGCGCACGCCTTCGCTCGCGAGTTGCGCCATCGCGTCCGAGGGCGTGCAGTTCGAGAAGCGCACCTTCCCCTGCAACGCTTCCGGCACCGGCGTGCCGGCCAACTGACGGGATAGCACCAGCACCGGTCTGTCGTAAGCCCATTCCCCCATGGTGAGGACCTTTTCATAGCTCCCCCGGCCCATCACGATCGCATCCTTGTCGGCGATGAAGCTCGCGTAGCCATGGTCTTCCGWGGGGTCGTCCCGCTCCAGAAGCCAACCGATATCGCCATCGGGACGGGCGATAAAGCCATCAAGGCTGGTGGCAATAAAGACGTGTCCTGTAATCATCAATCACTCTAYTGTTYTATCARGAATCGATGGAGGTTGACTGCCCTGGCGAWCCCCGTGGGTACGGGCCTTGCCCGTCAGCTCTCCGGGTCATACCCAAACTCGCGGAGTTCCTGCGAGCAGCGGCAAGCTTTGGCGATCTTAGCGGCCCACTGGATGGCGGCTTCGCGCGATGGAAGCTCCAGGACACAGAAGCCGCCGTCGAACTCCTCTGTCTGGGGATAGGTCTCGTTTGTGACCGCGCCGTCTGAAGCGACCATGAGTGGTGCGACATTATCGTTGATACCACCACCGAACACGTACACGCCTGCGGCCTTCGCCTCGCGTATGACCTCGCGCGCAGCTTCGCCCACGGCGGCCAAATCCTCGGCGGGGACTGCCATCGCCCTTGCAGGAAAGGAGATCAGGTATTTCGCCATTGTTCGGTCCCTCGTTTGACGATGTACGGCAGAGTATGCACCTCTTGCCTGCGCCGTTACTCACGATATACGACTGTCTTTGCCMTTGAACGATGGAATGCAAAAGCACAGCCACCGTTTGCGCACGGGGTCCGGATGGCGTGACGGTGGCGTTTCTCCAGCCGCCCCGGAAACCGCCGACGATCCGACGAAACGTTGAACGGCCGCGCCTCCGCTTCAATCCGCCGGCAGTTCGCGACGGGCGCGGCGGGAATAGTAGGCGAACGTCGCTTCGAACCGCTTCTGGGTACTCACCCAGCGTTGCGCTTCACGACCCAGTTC
>NZ_JBFREV010000069.1:0-9538 GCF_052114485.1 Cupriavidus sp. KB_39 | reverse complement strand
CCGTTGAATTGAGGGGGGGGACCGGTCTCGTTAGGGGCCGGTTGTGCCGCGACGCAGGGGACGACCCCCGTTGGCTGGGTAGCCCGCGTGAGGCAGGAAATTGTGGCGAATAACCCACAAATGATGATTGGTGCGAGGGAGGGGAAACGTGAAACACAAGGAATCAAGCACTTACTGATTTTGTGGGGAAATTATGGGAATGCGCCGAGAGAGCCCCCCAGCGCGAGGCGCGACGACTGCTCTACTGAGGACCGGGCTCCCGAGTTCGCGGTTTCGCGAAACCAACATGCAACATCCTCGCTAGAAACAGCTTACGGCGACGTCGCGGCGGCCACCGGCCAGCGAAATTGGGCAAGCCTGCAGCGCTACACGCATTTGCGACACACCGGCGACCGTCTGTAGGGTGGAAATGGCTGGACATGATCGCACCTACGCCGCATCCGGCAGCGAAGAAATTGCCCAAAGTAGAGACTGCACGCGATCCTTCCGACCGGGGATGTGCTTACCGAGCCGCACGATTCCGCAACCTGACGGACCCTAACGCGCAGGCAGGATCATCAACATGCCTCGCTGGGCAATACTGTATGCATGCACAGGTACTGTCCCTGCCTAGCTTCCATTGCGACTCATGCATAATACGCGGACTAGAAAAACATCAAGCTTGATGTGCAACTAATGTTTAGTTGCTTTACAATGATGAAGAGCCGACATGTCCAAGCACGAGAAGAGACTAGAACGACTTTGCAAGAAGCCCCCGCCATCGGACATGCGGTGGGAAGAGTTCGTCTCAATCATCGAAGCCCTTGGGTTCACACTCTATGAAAACGGAGGGGGCTCATCACACAAGTACTTTGTCGGCACATTTGATGGCACAGAGCGGAGGATCGATACCGCTCGGCCTCACCCGAGCGGCATCATGAAGCTCTACCAGCTGCGCTACGTTGTCACCAGCTTGGCGGAATGGGGTCTGCTATGAACAATATGTTGGAATACAAGAACTACTACGGCTCAGTCGAGATGAGCCTAGAGGATCGGTGCTTGGTCGGAAAAATCGAATTCATCGATGATCTCATCATGTTCGATGGTGCGACCGTTGGAGAAATTGAAGCGGCATTTCGAGAGGCGGTTGACGCTTACGTCGCGTTTTGTGCGGAGCATGGTAAAGAGCCGTGCGGTACGTACAAAGGCTCCTTCAATGTCCGAGTGGGACCTGACCTCCATCGAAAGGCGGTTGTTGCCGCGCGAAAAAACCATCAAACACTCAACGAATACGTGAAATGTGCAATCGAGCACGTGCTGTATGAAGATCCGCGCGCTCACGAGAAGCCTGTCCACCACTACCATGTGGTCCCAGCGGAGCGCCCTCGCATCGAGTTCAGGCAATCATTGTCATTTGAGCTCGATGTGGATGCACCCATGATTGCGGAAGTCACGAATTCGAGTATGCGATATGGCCACTGAGGTCACCGAAGTGAAATGCAAACCAAGGCTAAGAGGCCTTCAGTACGCAAAAATTTCTGCTGAACGGTTTCCTCCTGGGGCTGATCGGGATGAACAGGGCGGCGTCAAAGCCGAATCGACATTTGAGGTGGGCGAAGTCGAGGAGACGAAGCTAACTGTCATCGGAACGGTCAAAATCATCGGAACAAGAGGGGCAGACAAAGAATTCGCCGTTCTGCTCAAGGCTCGCAGTCAATTTGATGTGCCGGAGGGGACGACCACAGAGGATTGCCTGAAGCCTGACATCTTCCCCTTCATTTCTGCGCAAATTGGACCACTTTTGGTGACAGAAGCACGGTATCAGCTCGGACGCCTTGGCATACGCAACCTCGTGCTCCCGTTCTTCAATCCCTTCTCGGGCGACATCACTACGCCAAATAGCAACGAAGACTGAACACAAAGCTCCGTTGACGAGCGCTCGAAAGGCCCGCTTGGTAGCGGGCTTTTTCTTTGCCTCTTATACTGTATATCCATACAGCATCTCACTAGCATCATGGGCAACAGCAAGCTTGCGGCCAAGTGCCACCTCCGGTCAGCGGCATCTTCGGAAGCGCCTAATCTAGCACACGGAATTCTCGGCCGCATCCAAGGCGACTACATCGCTTCTGGCCTAGCCACGCTGCCGACCGCCACGGCGGACACTACGTCCCACCATGAGGTGGTGATTGACGCCGGCCCCGCCGGCACGGTCCGACTCTTCATCGAAAAGAAGCGCGTCCGCCACCACCGGCATTCTCACTATTTCTGGTCTGCCTATCGAGCCGAGCCGGTCAGGCCTGACGACCCGGCCTGACGTGGCCGCTGCGTTACCGAAAGTCGAACCGGCCCTGCCGAAAGAAAAGTGAGCTGATAGCCCCCGAAATACTAAATTTCTTCGTTCAGCGCGAAAAAAGTGTCGTGCTGCCTGTAGGACCCGGACGGATACCGAACGGGGCGGCGCCAGCGGGAGACTGTCCAGATCAATTCTCAGGAGACGATCATGTCAACAGACATTCATGTGGTGCCGGCCGGCGAAGGATGGGCGGTCGAGGCCGCTGGTGGCGGGGGGAAGCGCGCGGTCTACGAGACGCAGGAAGAGGCCATCCGCGCAGGTACCGAGCGCGCCCAGCGCGACAAGGTCGAGCTGCTGATCCATGGCCGGGACGGCCAGATCCGCGAGCGGAATTCCTTCGGCCATGACCCGCGCGACATTAAGGGCTAAAGCGCATGCCGCACGATTCGGCGGCGGCTTGGCCCGATACTCTGCCGGCCAGCGCCGCGCGCGTGGCGGCTCGACCCTGAGGACTCCCGCTCAGCAAGTGCGGCGCGTGGGGCCGCGCAAGGCTGGCTAAGTCATGAAGTAGCCGGGCTGCCCCCCCTCTTCCGAGGGATATTCAGTCGCCTCCCCGCTTTCGTACGCTTTCCACTCTGGCGCTACCGCGAGTGCGTCGGAACTTCCGATTCGGCAGGCCCGCCAATGAGCGGGCCTTTTTTTCACCGGCCTCGGAAATGGGCCTCGACAATGCTCTTGGTAGTTGGACTCGCATCGGTCGAAGCAACTTCATCGCGACCGAACCACTGGCACCGCTTGATTTCATTCTGAGGGCGCGGCGTTGCCTTGCCGCCAATGTCAGCGACAAAAACGTGGTGAATGGTGGTCGCGCCCACGAACTGAAATTGGAATGAGAGCCCCTTCGCCGCAAGGGCGGTCTCTTCCTTCAGTTCCCGAGCAGCTGTCTCCGGTAGCAGTTCGTCCTCCGAAGGCTTCCCTCCGGGCAACATCCACTTCGACTGGCTTTTGCCAACCAGGAGAACGCTATCGTCGCGAACACAAAGTACTGTCGCTCGAACCTTCATGATTGCCGGCATGAGGAAGAGTCTCCGAAACGAATGCTATCCGCAATCCTACTCGATGATGCTGATGAGTCCGATTCTTCTGGCCCTTTCGGGCGATTCGCGTCTGCCGCGCAATGGCTATCCTCAACGCAGCGCAACGCTGCAAGGGGAAGACCATGAACGTCATCGAAGAGATCGAGTGCATCTGCGGCACGACCGTGGAAATCTCGGAGTTCCACCTCGGCCTTCGGGGCGAGACGGTTCCGACGAAGGCACCCTGCCCGATGTGTGGCCGCACGCTGTATGAGGTGGACATCGACGGGATGGTGCTCGTCGAGGTGACCTTGCACGCTGAGTCCGAAGCGGCCCAAGCGCTAACCCCACGAAGGGAGGGGAACTAAATGATCGCTGACACCAGATCTCCCCACGGCTAGTATCTCGTTGCCAATTACCCCAAGGAGACAACGTGGCAACGTACGACGAAATCCGCGAGGTGGTGAAGCGCAAGCATCCGATCTATGCGAAAAATTGCTGGATCGCCCACGTCAAAGAGCTGAACGGCTTGCCCTTGCGATCGAGGCGAACGTCGCCCCGCGTGGTCCCCTGCCCAGATCGATGGCGTTCGGCAGTAGAAGACGCCATGCGGGAATTGGGTATGATTCCGGCACAAACAACTGAACCTGGGAGGCGGCGCAATCATGGTTGACACGTCTGTGGGATCGCCACCGCTAGCCTTGCCTACAGCCGATCTCAGCAACATCGAGATTCCATTTGAAGGCGACTTGCTAAGACGTCGCAAACTCGCAGATAAGCTGACTAGCTACCTTGGCAGACTACGTTGCGGTGCAGTAATTGCAATCGATGCGCCGTGGGGCGAAGGGAAGTCATGGTTTGCACGCAACTGGGCTGCACAACTCAGAGTGCAGCATTATCGGGTCGGCTTCATAGACGCGTTCCAGGAAGACTATACGGAAGATCCGTTTATGTTATTGGCCAGCGAAATTCGCGAGTTAAGCCACGGCAATGGCCTCGCGAAGACTCTGACCGATAAGGCCGCAGCCGTCGGAAGTGTGCTGTTGCCGTTGATGGCAAAGGCCACGGTAAATGGATTGGGCAAATTGGCGGGTACCACGGATCTCGCAGACTTGGTTCATGAAGAGTACGACAAGGCACTAGACAATGGGGCAGACTTAGTACAGGAATGGACTAAGAAGCGACTAGAGTCGCACGCGGCGGAAAAGAATTCGGTTGCAGGGTTCCGCCGCGCTCTGGCCGAGTTTACTGCAGTGGGCGATTTGCCAACAGTAGTCTTCATCGACGAGCTCGATCGCTGCAGGCCAGCATTCGCAGTTCGTATGATCGAACGTATAAAGCATTACTTCGAGGTGCCAAACCTCATCTTCGTTCTTATCATGAACCGTCCCCAGCTCGAGACGGCGATCCGTGGCGTCTATGGTGCCGAGACAGATGCTCCCGCCTATCTGGGGAAATTCCTTCATTTGTCTTTGCAATTGCCTCAAGATCGTAGCACTGCCGTAGATGGCTCGAGTCCAGCTGGGGCCTTTGTCAGGGCAACGCTTCAGCGATACCAACCCGTCGATCTCGACGAGCATGCTTCCCATCTCCCTGCAGCGCTGACGGCGCTCGCCCTTTGCGCAAAGGTCTCGCCTCGAGAAATCGAGAGAGCCTGTGCCTTGTATTTCCTCAGTGGATTGCAGTGGCACGGCTTGGTTCTATTCCTCGCGGTCATCAAAATCAAAGCCCCGAAGGCTTTTGACGCAATGCGGTCAGGCAACGCAGAGGGCAATACTGAGTTCGTAAAGGTGGCATCCGGTTGGTTCGACTCCGTGCACGCTACCCACGGTTCTGGAGCGCTAAGTAGGTTTGCCACGATCTTCCGAGCATATGCACTTTCCATTAGCGGCAACGGCAACAGCAACTTGGGCCAAATACTCAAAGACGGAACGTCGGTGCTTTACGGTGGCGATCAATTGGCTCTGGGCGACATGCACATAAACCACGTGCGCGCAATTCGTTCACTTGACATTGATGTGCAGTGAGATTTGATCTGCCTAAAAAGGCCAAGCTTGGACGGTCTTAGCATGTCGGGCCGCGCAGTCCCCGAGCGCCCCCAGCAGCTCCTTCATCATCCATTCCTGCCACACATCATAGTCGGCCACGACCGGCGCGTCCGGGACCGTGCACGGCGCAGCCAGCGCGCTATCGAGCCGCGGCGGCTTGCTTGGCCGCGTCGACGGCGTCGGACATGAGGCGCACCCGGCCAGCGTCAGGGCGGCAATCAGCAGGCAGCTTCGGAGCATTCTTCAGGTCCTTCCGGATGGCGTCGAGCTTGGCGCCGAGGGTGATCTGGATGCCGGCGAACTCGTCGGCCTTCTCGCGGATGGTGGCGCCGGCCACGCGCAGGTCACCGAGCGCCTGGTTGGCGCTCGCCAGGTCCGCCTGGGCGCTGGCCGTCTTCATGCGATCGATCTCGGCGTCCTTGCGCCAGCCGTTCGCGGCCCAGCCGGCGGCGAAGATGCCAGCGGCCAGCAGCGCGGCGCCCATCGCGCGCCAGGGGATATTGGATGGGATCGAGATCATGCTGTAACCCCCAGCGCGGTCTTCGCGCGTGCCCAGAACTGCTGGCGATCGGCCAGCCCATTCGTGCCGCCGTTGATGGCACGAGTCAGGCCAACGAAATCGCCGGCATCGGCAAAGCGATTCAGGTTGTGCGCCTGCCAGTACCAGCCAGCTGAGGCCGCCGCGGCAATCGGCTGCTCGAGCAATGCAGGCATCGCTAGTAGATCCAGGTGGAGTCCCAAGCCGCACAGCAGGTAGTTCTTCCGCCCGGTGATCTGGATCAGCCCCCGGCCAATGAATCGCTTGCCGTCGCCCGGCTCAGTGTTTCCGAGGTCGACGCGCCCTTCGTAGCGCAACTGCGCCGGCGTCGGCCCCCAGATCTCGCGTGTGTAGAGCAACTGGCCGGACTCGTGCGCAAGTTGGGCGAGCCATCCAGCCAGTCGAGCCGGCTTGGAAATGTCGAAGCGCTGGGCTGCGTCTACGAGCGGCAGCGCAAACACATCGGCGCGGCGCCCGGCCGCCGGCATGATGGCGCGGAGGATTGCTGGCGTGATCATTGTCCCAGCCCATTGCGCACGTCCGCCGCGATGTCGTCGATGCCGGCGCCCTGCTGCTTGGCGATGTAGTTGAACAGCCAGCGGACGATGGCCCACCCCGGCAGGCCGCAGGAGAAAACCAAGCCGAGCATGGCCACCAGCCCGATCGGTGTCTGCGCCCAGGCCTGCAGCTCAAAGTGCTGAATCACCGCAGCTCCGCCACCGATCGAGCCCATGACAGTGCTGATCAGGCCCACCGCCCACTCGCGCGGACTGCGCGGCRTCGTGATGCACATGACGACGATGGCGGCCAGCCCGGCGCCAATCGCCCCCGCACCGGCCAGACCGCCAATGAGTTTCCAGCCTGCTACGCCTGCGGCCCCGCCGCTGATTGGTTCGGACATACATTTCCCCAGAAATGAAAAAGCCCGCCGAAGCGGGCAAATAAAAGCCGCCCGAAGGCGGTTGTATGTCGAGCGTGCGAAACGACTAGACCATCGCGGGACAATGCGACAGAGCTTGCCTCAGCGATACCGGGCCTGCCTCACGGCTTGCGAATCAATGATGCGCAGTCCAGATCATCGATCCCCCGCTGCTCGGCCCTGCCATGCAGACGCTGATCGGTTACCTCCAGCCCCACCTCGGCGCAATAGTCGCGGAACAGCCCCGCAGACATATCGCTACGGTTGCCAATGTTCTTGGCCCAGTCACTGTTCGGCGCAATCGCGCCATAGTTGGAGTGGTGGATATAGCCTGTAGCGCCCGGCCTCATGGCCCGCGCAAACTCGCGCAGATAGGCAAGAATGATCGACCGGTCGAAGTGAACCATCGAATCAAACGAATAGACGAAGGTCAGCGACTGGTTCGCGATGAAAGGAAGGCTGTCACCCGCCGTCACGTGATAGTGCATCTTGCAACCGTCGTACTGCTCGCCGAAGCGATTCCGGCATGCGTCGATACACGTCTGGTTCACATCGACCAGATGCAGCTCCTTTGCACCCTGCCCGAGCAACTTGGCGCTATTCCGCCCGTGTCCGGGAGCGAGCTCAAGGACAGTAGATAGATCGGCATCCTTGATGTACGGCTCAATCAGATTCTCCCATTGCCAGTCCATCCCCAACTCGGCGTCAGCATAGTAGCCGCCTTCTGTGTGGGCATCGCGGCACTGGAAGATCGACTTCTTCTTGATGATGATGTCCAAGGCTTCGGTAACCACGTCCTCGGGACTCTTAGGCGACAGCCGCGCTGCGAGGTCGCGCAGTTCGGATGCGGACGCCTGAGAAATCTCCTCAGCGAAGTGATTCACCGCGTGCCCGGCGGCGCCAATCTCATGCGACTCAATCCGGGAGACAATCTCGGGGTCGAACCGCCCTTCGTCACGAAGCATCTGGATCAACGCGACCCAGTCCCTTACGTTAGCGCCCCCTGACTTCCTAATATCCGACACCACGCTGYCGGGCGTTACCTTGCGCGAAAAGAACCGCATACTGCCCCTCATAGCTTTATTATGTTCGGGGCATTTTACATGGACTGGGCGGCTACTAATGATCCGCGGGCGGAGTCGGCCAGACTACCGGCTGCACATCGAGGTCCGTCCTACTAACGTCCACTCGATACTGCTTCCAGGCCAGCAGAGACGCCTTCTCATTGGCCGTCGCCACCCCGAGATCAACGGCATCCTGGAGCGGGGCGATCTGCACTGCGGCGCTACCGAGCAACGCATTTCGCATTGCCAACAATTCCGTGCCCGTCGGCACATACGGAGGAGGCGTGATGTCATCGGTCGGGGTCAACGGAGGGTAGGGGCCAAGTTCATTACCGGATGCGTCGTAGAACACGTCGCCATCAACACGCACATCGTCTTCAAATGCATAGAGTGCGCCAGTCGCTGTATCTCGAAAATATTGCATTTTCTGTCCCTTACGCACGCGTTTCGTACCAGCCAATCAGAGTAGCCCCGGGAGTCGCCGTAACGCCGTATGTATAACCGGCAGGAACGATCGACGCCGTCGTGAAACCGCCCGATCCGGAGCCGCCGTTGCCAAATGCCTGCACATTTGCTCCGTTTTTTTGAAAATTCATGCCTTGACCTGATGCGAGTTGCAACTGAACCTCGATAAAAATCGGCTTTCCTGTGCTGTTGGTGTAAGTTGTCCCTATTGCGCGCGACGCCGTTACGTTCTGCTGCGTCTGTGCAATTCCGATGACCTGGGACTGATTCACAGCGTGGCCGCTCTGGGTCGAGGGAGAAATTTGCAATGGCGCACCTTGGCAGTCCACCAGGACGCAAATCGGATTTCCACTGTTCACGCCGGCAATAGTCGCCTTGACCAACGTGGCAACACACCCTGCGCGCAGTTCTGCACCCTGCAGTGCGGAAAGTCCAAGCCCATAGATTGGAATGGCCGGCAGCCCATCTGGTGAATACGTGGAAGGGCCGGTGTTCGCATTGGCAATTTTCACGTACTGCACGACACCGTCTGCCCACGTTCCCGCCACAAGAGGCGTTGGATTTGCGGCGGCGTATGCGTTGGCGGCCCCGGTGTCCGTCAGGGTTCCTCGCACCTTTCCGATCGCCCTGATCGCATCCCGAACCTGCGTAAAGTTGCTCTTGCTGAGCGTGAGGCCGCCAGCCAAGACGACGTTCACAAGCTCCATCATCATGGCATTCAGCCACTCAGCTGGAACAATAGTCGCCGGCACACCCCCCGCCGGATTCCCGTCCGTGAAGAACCCGGCGGTTCCGGCTGCCGTCGAAGCTGGCTGCGCTGCGGCGGCCGTCGAGTTGTCAATCTGGTACATGGATTCTCACTGATAGTGGAACTGCAGAATAGTGTGGGCCGGCGCCATTGCCGAGATCTCACACTCGAGCACCTGGTTGCCCCAACTGGCCAGCGGATCACCTGCGGCAGAGAGGCCCGCCGCAAACCGGACGATCGTGTTCTGTGGCGCGTTCACAGACCAGGTGAAGAACCAATCTTGATTACCTAGCGCCTGGCCACACGTACTTTGCCCACAGCGGAACGGCGCATAGTTTGTGATCGTGATGCCGTAGCCAAGCTTCTGCGCAAAGCCGATGAAATATGCGGCGGACTGGCCCCTGGCCC
>NZ_JBFREV010000068.1:0-9907 GCF_052114485.1 Cupriavidus sp. KB_39 | reverse complement strand
ACGCCGGAAAAAGCAAAGGAAGATCTCGCGTCGCTGAGCTATACGGGCGATCAGGTCAAGACGGCTGCGAAGTAATAAGAAGTGTTTGGGAGGGTGCTCCGGCATTCCTCCAGGTTGAGGCATTGCGCTTTTAGCTGACCGATTGACCGGTGCTACMTSCCGGACGGCTACGTCCAGGCGCTGGCGACGCCCAACGGCGGCACGATCAGCGGGCAGAACGTCAGCCTGGACATCGACGGACAACTGCGTAACAGCGGCCAGATCACGGCCGGGGACCTGCTGCAGGTGAAGGCGGGCAGCCTGGACCTGAGCCCGAACGTGGTGGACATCGGCACGAATGCGTACAAGGCGCAGGGCGGCTGGAATGTGGTGACGGGCACGGTGGTGCAGCCGGGCGGGTTCCTGTCGGCGATGCGCATGGACATCGACGCCGGCACGATCCACGCGGTGAACGACGCGTTCCGGATCACCCGAGCCGACGGCACCGTGGACGAGGAAGCCAGCGCGGCGCTGGTGGCGCAACTGAAGGAGAGCCTCGGGCTGAACTACACCGAGGACACGCTCCAGGACGACATCCACACCCGGTTTATCAAGGAAAAGAAGGGCTTCGGCATCATCGGCCAGATTGTGGCGATGGTCGCGGCGGTGGCGATCTCGATTGTTACGGCTGGGGCGGGGGCGGTTGTTGTCACAGCGGCATTTGGTGCGACGTTTGCCGGTTCCGTGATGGGCGTYGCGCTATCGGCGGCGATCTCCGGCTTGGTTGCCGGTACGTTGTCCAGCATGGTGACGCAGGTCATTACCACGGGCTCGCTCAACCTCGGCGCCGCGCTGAAAGCGGGCGCGGTATCCGGCCTAACGGCCGGCCTGACCCAAGGCGCGATGGGAGCTTTGGACCTCAGCTCTCCCGGGGTGGCAAGCTTTGGCGACAATATTGCCAAGGGCGACTGGACCGCTGTGCAGGCGAACTTGGGGAGTTATGTCGAAGCAAGCGTAGTCCGCTCGGCGATCAGCGCGGGCGTGAACACCGTGGCCTATGGCGGAAGCTTTGGGCAGGCGTTCGTGGGTGGGCTGGTAAGGGATGCGGCAGCAGTTGGGGCCAACGCCGTGGGAGTAAGCGCGCCGGGCATTGGCATGCCGGGCTCGGACTCCTCGACGATCCTGACCAATGTRTTGGGACATGCGCTGGTGGGGTGTGCTGCGCAGGGCCTKACRGGTGGTGAYTGYGCAGGAGGCGCRATYGGYGGCGCGGCGAGTGCYATTGCGGCCCCATTGATTCGGGACGARGTCTACGCGGGCAGCAATGTCGTCAACTACAGCGATGACAAGGTTCGGCAGGCWCTGACGGTTGGGCTTGCGACGCTGATTGGAGGAGCGACTGGCGCGCTATTGGGCGCCGATGTTACCTCCGCCGGGATGGCAGCGCAGAATGAGGCGCTGAACAATGCGACGAGCGGTTCAAAGAAGCCAACGGTTCCTGACGAAGTGCGCAAACTGCTTGAGCAGCAGCGGCGTGCGTTTGGTCAGGCAGGCACGGTCCCCAATTCGGGCAACGGAGTCGCGCCCCCGATGGTTGGGCCGAGCCCGTTGGTCCTTGGCGGTGCGAAGGGCGGTGCACCGAACTTCATCGTTTCGTCAGGAGGGACTGTCTACCCAGTTCCCAACGGCGCAACCGGTCCCACCCCAGTCTTGAACCCAGGGGGCAATCAAACCGGCGTAGCGTTCACGGGAGGGGCGGGCGGTGAAAATGGGAAAGTTTCAACGATACGGATTATGGATCCGACTCAACCGAGGGGGGCGAGTCCGGGCTATCCGGATGGATATGTAAAATATGAAAACTCGGCTCAGCCAAAGCCGCAAGGAGTTGATCCATATACTGGAAAAACTTTGCCGAATTCACAGTCGCATTTTCCAATAACGAAGTGAGGAAAATATTATGCCGAGCGCGCTTTCGATTCTCGTCGGTAAAAAAATTGTTGAAATTGACATGACTCCACAGGACGGTGGAGTCATGTTTGAGGAGGGTATAACTTTAAATATATATAATAGTTATGAGGTAACTTTCAAGGATCCAGAGCGCTCGCCGTTAACTGGCTCGATCGTTGTGAGGGTTGAGGAAACTACGGAAGAAGCGATCATTGTCCTAGATAATGGTGTTTGCGTGAAGGTCGCGTTAACGAGCGATGCTTATTTCGGCCCTGAGGCAATGCAACTTCGCGTTCCAGGAAAATCAATTGTTATTTGGAGTTGACGCTCACTGCCTTAAGCTCAGTTTCCTTCTTCGTGCCATGCGCAAGTTCCAAAAAAAGACAGACTGGCGCGCTGTTGGGGCGTGACGTAACTTCCGCCGGGTTGGCTGCGCAAAAATGAGGCGCTGAACAATGCGACGAGCGGCAGCCGAAAGCCCGGCACGCCGGACGAGATTCGCAAGTTCCTCGACAAGGAGCGGGCAGCATTTGGGCAGACGCGCTCCACTACTGGTAACGGTCTGGCCGATGCACCGGTGGTGTCGCCGAGTCCACAGGTACTCGGCGGGGCTCGCAGCCCGGTGCCGGTCTACAATGCCCAAGGCGCGGCAAGAGCGGCGGCGAATAGTGGAAACTGGTCGGATGGCTCGTTAAGCCAAACAATACAGAATATTGCGGGATCGAATGCGCAAGTCACATACACCACATCTGGAAAAACCGTCTATACGAATCCGTCTGCCGGTGCGTCCGTGGTTTATGATAACGCCGGTAATTATTTCCGCGTTCAAAGTTCAACGGGACAATATTAAGATAAGAGTGGGAGCCAAATCCCCAACAACGTTCCATTGGTTGGAAATGGAAAGACGACGCAAACGGGTGTCCCTTCGGGGGTGAGAAATGGATTGACGCATTTCAAAAATGATGATGCGCGTAAATAACTGGAGACGATTTCGATGAAAATGCAAGAATCGACGTTTTCGGTCGCTGCAGGTGCGGGAAGTGAATCGGAGCCAAATGCTAATTCATTTCGGCTCTCTGGGTTGTCGTCAGAGTGGTTATTTTCCTCTGATTTTTGGCRCGATCTCAATGTGGAAATAGGGACAATATTCGATCAATTTGAGGAAGATGAGGTCGATTCATCGGTTACAGAGAAGGTTGCGAATTATCTATGGAAAAGGATTGATATGTTGATTGTGAATCCAATTTATAAAATAGAATTCGTACGTGGTTGGACCTCCTCAAATGAGCCTCTGATCGAAGCTGTTGAGCGGGACCAACTAATTTTTGAATTAAAAGGGCTTCATACTTTCCTTGTGGAATCTTTGGTAAGGCCTCAACGGGTACTATTTTCCCTCTGATCAGCGATTATATTTGTCGCCGTACTGATGGCAGTATTGCGGTGTTTTTTATGCCAGAGTGATGAATCTTTCCCGCAGGGGGCGGAGGGGTCGAAAAGGGTCTTTCGGCCTAACGTTTCAGGGAACCCAAAGTGATGATGCAGACCCTCAGCTTTGTGCGCGTTTCTGGGGAAACGAAGTACGTACGCAGTTCGCCGTCGATGGGCCTGATGGTTGGTCGCGTCGTGCTGGAACTGGAAACGCCGGAAAAAGCAAAAGAGGATCTCTCGTCGCTGAGCTATACGGGCGATCAGGTCAAGACGGCCGCGAAGTAACAGAAGTCGTTGGGAGGATGCTGGCTTCGGCATCCTCCACGGTAAGCCTTGGCACACCCCCAAAAAATGGCGTTAAATAAACAAATCTCCACTCCCTCCAGGCCCCGCCATGCCTGCCAGCGCCAGCCCCATCGCCCGCTGCTTTGCCCAGCGCTACGCGGAAGCCCGTCAGAAATTCCTCACCGCAGCGCGCCAGGCCGGCGC
Source organism: Cupriavidus sp. KB_39 (assembly GCF_052114485.1). NCBI lineage: Bacteria > Pseudomonadati > Pseudomonadota > Betaproteobacteria > Burkholderiales > Burkholderiaceae > Cupriavidus > Cupriavidus sp. KB_39. Next base: position 6,064 of record NZ_JBFREV010000068.1, on the reverse strand, counting down.
CACGCTGACTGAATTCCCCCATCCCACCGAGACCGGTAGCGAAGGCGAGGTGCTCGCCATTGACGTGGCGTGGATTGGCCCCGCTGATGCGCTGCGCGTATTAATGATCACTTCCGGCACCCACGGCGCCGAAGGGTTTTGYGGATCSGGTGCSCARGTGGCSTTGCTGGGCGATACCGCGCTCCAYGCCGAGTGCCGYCAGGCCGGCTWTGCGYTGTTGTTCGTGCATGCGGTGAATCCGTACGGATTTTCGCACCTGCGGCGGGTCAATGAGGACAACGTTGACCTGAATCGCAATTTCATGGATTTCGATCAACCGCTGCCGACGAACGCGCCGTATGCGGAGGTGGCCCCATTGTTGCTGCCGGCGCAGTGGCCGGCGTCGGACGCGGATCAGGCCGCGCTGATGAAGATTGCGGCCGAGCGTGGGATGGGGTGGTATCAGGCGGCGGTCAGCGCCGGGCAGTATCACGATCCGGGCGGGCTCTTTTTCGGTGGGCAGGAGCCGGCCTGGAGCAACTACACGTTGCGGCGCATTCTGGCCCGCTTCGGCGCGGACCGGCAGGTGCTGCGCTGGATCGATATCCACACCGGYCTCGGSCCGTGGGGCTATGGCGAGCCGATCTATATGGGGCCRGACGAGCCCGCGCAAATCGCCAAGGCCCGCGAGATCTGGGGAGCGGGTGTGACGTCGATCTATGACGGCTCGTCGACGTCGGCAAACCTCACGGGGCTGGCGTGGCAGGCGGTGCCGCAGACGCTGGGCAGCATCGACTATGCGGGTATCGCGCTCGAATTCGGCACGCTGCCRCTGGCGGAGGTTCTCGATGCGCTGCGCGGCGACCACTGGCTCCATCGCCACCCCGAGGCTGACGAGAACCAGCGCGCGCTGATCAAGCTTGCGGTCTGGCGGGCGTTTTATGGGGACGCCGATGACTGGCGCGACGGCGTTGTCGCGCAGGTGCTGGAGGCGGTGCGGAAGGGCGTSGGCGTGGCCTAGCGGCGTATTGGCAAGCTACGCCTGCGCACCACTCTGTTCCACCAGCCAATTCCGGAACGAGCGYGCCGCCGCCGGCTCCACGCGGTCGCGCGGCCAGACCGCGTAGTAGCCGCCGCCCAGCGAGGCGCTTGCATCGCAGGCCCGCACCAGCACGCCGGCATCCAGGCAGTTGTCGATCATGTGCCGCCAGCCGAGCACGATGCCCTGGCCCTCGATGGCCATCTGCACGAGCACCGGATAGGCGTTGACCACCAGTTCATGTTCGATGCGCGGATCGCGCAGGCCATTGCGGGTAAGCCACGTSGGCCATGACATCCACTGCCGCTGGGCGTCCTCCAGCACCAGAAGCGTCTCCTTCGGCAGGTCAGCCACGGCCAGCTTGCGGCCGYGCAGGTAGCTGGGCGCGCACACGGGGAAGACCTCCTCGTCGTAGAGCCGCCGCGCGGCCAGGCCGCTCGGGGCACCTTCGCGCAGGTAGTAGAGGGCGATATCGAAGTCCGTGCCGGCCAGCGAGGCCAGGCTGTCGTTGACGATGAGTCGCACGCGGTAGTCGGGATGCTGCGCGCGGAACGCGGCGAGCCGGGGCGCCAGCCACAGCACCGCCACGCCGGACGAGCAGGCCACCGACAGCTCGACGTGCCCCTTGCGCTTCATCACGTCTTCCGTGGCCTCGGCGCAGGCCACCAGCAGGCGCTGCACCTGCTCTGCGTACTGCTGGCCGGCCACGGTCAGCCGCAGCGCGCGTGGTTCGCGCACGAACAGCTTCTTGCCGAGAAAGCGCTCGAGTTGCGCCACCTGGCGGCTGATGGCGCTTTGGGTGAGATGGAGTTCAGTGGCCGCGCGCGTGAAGCTGCCGTGGCGCATGGTCGATTCGAAGGCGACCAGGCAGGGCAGGGGCGGCAGGGGTGWGATGCGCATGGGGGAACGAAAACATGGCGGCAGGAGCCGCCATGATAAGTCCCACGCCGGGCGGCGACACGTTTTACCGTTCGTCCCCCGAGTCTTGCACTAGCGAGGTGCCTGATGCACCCGGCCGGCCTGCATGACGAGCCCGATGCGGGCATCGGGGCCGGCCAGCACGCCGATATCGGTGAGCGGGTCGCCATCGACGGCGATCAGGTCGGCCAGCGCGCCGGCGCGTACCGTGCCGAGTTCCCCGTCGCGCTGGAGGATGGCGGCGGCGATGGAGGTAGCCGAGCGAATCGCCTCRAGGTTGCCGAGCAGTTCCGCGCGGATGCGGAATTCCTCGGACTGGTACTGGTGCATTTCCCCGAGCAGGTCCGAGCCGAAGCCCATCTGCACGCCGGCTTCGGCGTAGATGGCCAGCGAATCGCGTCCGGCCTGGCGCACGGTTTCGATCTTGGCGACCGAGTCGGCAGGCAGACCGAGGCGTGCGCCGTCGCGCGCCAGCGCGTCGTAGGTGATCAGGGTGGGCACGACGAAGGCGCCGTGCTCGCGCATCACGCGGGCCGCGGCAGCATCGACGAGATTGCCGTGCTCGATGGTCCGCACGCCGCAGCGCACGGCGCGGGTGATGGCGCGGCCCGTGTAGGCATGGGCCATCACGTATGTCTGGGCCGCCTCGGCTTCGGCCACGATGGCGCGGATCTCGTCCTCGCTGTACTGCGTGTTGCCGATGGGGTCGGTCGGCGATGCCACACCGCCCGAGGCCATGATCTTGATCTGCGTGGCGCCTTTCTGGATTTCCTCGCGCACAGCGAGGCGCACGGCATCGACCCCATCCGCCACGCGGGCGATGGCCCCGGCACGGAAGGCGCACGAGCAGGGCTCGAGCGTGTCCGAACGCGGCCGGAAGTCGCCATGACCGCCAGTCTGCGAGAGCGCCTTGCCGGACGGGAAGATGCGCGGCCCCGGAATCAGCCCGGTCGCCACGGCCTGCGAGAGGCCCCAGTCCGCACCGCCCGCATCGCGCACCGTGGTGAAGCCGCGCTCGAGCATGCCCTGCATGATCGGCATGGCGCGGAAGGCCACCAGCACGTTGGGCTGCACGGCGTTCACGCCGAGGTTGGCCAGCGAGGCCAGCACGTGCACGTGGCAGTCGATCAGGCCCGGCATCACGGTCTTGCCGGTCACGTCGATCACGGTGGCCTGCGGCGCGTGGATGGGCGTGGCCGAGACTTCGACGATCCGTTCGCCGTCGATCAGGACATCATGGCGCGGCAGCACCGTGCCGCGTGCGGGGTCGAGGACGTTGCCGCCCTGGAGCAGGATTTGAGTCATGAGGCTGTAGCGGAAAGACTTCCGTTCAATGCTTGCGAAGATAGGCGGGCTCGCGCACCAGACGCGTGCCGACGAAGCTGATGGCGGCGGCAATCATCACGTAGAAGGCCGGTGCCATCGTGCTGCCCGTGGTGGCGATCAGCCACGTGATGAAGAACGAGGCGAAGCCGCCGAAGATCGTCACGGCCATGTTGTAGGCCACGGAAAGTCCCGTGGACAGCACCTTGGCCGGGAACAGCTCCGAGAAGGCGGCCAGGATCGGGCCGGTATAGGTGGCGATCAGCACACCGAACACCACCTGGAACACCAGCAGCGAGGCCAGCCCCGGGGCGTGGTTGATGTAGGCGAACATCGGCCAGGCCAGCACGAAGATCAGCGCGGCGGCGCCGGAGAGCAGCCCACGGCGGCCGATGCGGTCCGCCAGCAGGCCGACGATGGGCGCGAACACCATGATCGCCATGCCCCCGGCCATGCCGGCGACAAAGCCGGTGGATTGCGGCACCTTCAGCACCTTCACGGCGTAGGTCGGCATGTAGAACAGCAGCACGTAGGTGCAGACCGTCCACAGGATCACCATCGAGAAGCTGGCGGCGGTCTGGCGCGGGTAGTCGCGCAGCACCTCGGTCAGCGGCGAGTCGGTCTTGTCGGTGGTCTCGCGGAAGGTGGGCGTTTCCTCCAGGTGATGGCGGATGTAGTAGCCCACGGGGCCGATCACCATGCCCAGCAGGAACGGCAGGCGCCAGCCCCAGCTATTGAGCGCCTCGGTGCTCAGGGAGGCCGTGACGAAAGTGCCTACGGCGGCGCCGAGCAGCACGGCCACGCCGATACTGGCCTGGATCCAGCTCGAGTAATAGGCACGCTGGTTTTCCGGCGCGTATTCGGTCAGGAAGGCGGTGGCGCCGCCCATCTCGCCGCCGGCGGAGAAGCCCTGCATGAGCCGGGCCACCACGATCAGCAGCGGCGCGAACAGGCCGATCTGGTCATAGGTGGGGGCGATGCCGATCAGCGTGGTGCCCAGCGCCATCAGCAGGATGGTCAGCGAGAGCGCGGCCTTGCGGCCCACGCGGTCGGCGTAGATGCCGAGGATGATGCCGCCCACGGGGCGCATGAAGAAGCCCACGCCGAAGGTGGCCACGGCCAGCAGCAGCGAAGTCAGTTCGTCGCCGGTGGGGAAGAACAGCTTGGCGATGATCACGGCGAAGAAGCTGTACACCGTGAAATCGAACCATTCGAGCCCGTTGCCGATCACCGTGGCGATGATGGCGCGGCGTCGCTGGCTGGCGCCGACACGGGGTTGGTCGGCCGCGTAGGCGGGGGCGCTGGCTTGCATGTCTCTCTCTCCCTTTTATGGCAGTTCAGGCCGATGTTAGGGGCGCCGCGATGACGCGAGAAACGAAATCTGCGCATGCGGCCATGACGTCAGCGCATGCATGGGCTGTGCCAGCCCCTCCCAGGTTCATTGTAGGACGGCTTGTTATCGCGCCCGCTGGTGTAGTACAACGCCTCCGGGGACCCGAGCCCGAAATCGCCCATCATGAAGCTGCCGCCTTCGACCCGGATCAGATCCTTGAGCACCTTGCGCTTCAGCTTCGCTATGCGTTCCTCCATGCTGCCTTCCGTCAAAGCCAGCAACTCTGCTGTCAATGCCGAAGGCTGATGCAAGGTYGGCGCSTTTTCGCGCGGRTTCTTCGACATGATGGGCTGGCGTGGTGGCTGGACATCGGTCAACGCCGTACCTTGCACTTGAGTACCCCAAAAGAGGAGCGTCAACGCGGCAGCAATGGATCCTATCGTTCTGAAGTGCATTCAAACCTCGCTGAGTGTCATTGCGGCTGTGCTACAGCGCGGTCGATGTTTGCCACACAGCGAACAGTGTGCGATACGTTGAATCCCGGCCCGATGACACCCGTGAAACTGTCCTTTTTCGTGATTATGGGATCCYGCTTAAAGCGCTTGATATTGAGGCCAGAGATATAGTCGCCCCCCGAATATCCCCGGATCGAACGCAAGGTTCCGGTAGGTGGCCCTTTCGGACCATGCTCGGGGCTGATGCGGTACCAGTCCTCGTCATACCAGTCCTGCATCCATTCCCATCCGTTGGCGTTCATGTCATAGAGTCCGAGCGGATTGGGCGGGAAGATCCCGACCGGGAACAGCATGGCCCGGAGGGCATAGGAAGGTTCATGAGGGCGGGTCCGAACCACCGGCCTGAGCTTTTCCTTTTGCTCATCGGAAGCCATGTTGCGGCCCTTGTCCATATGCCCGTTGTCCGTCGCCCAGAGGAAGTTCTGGCCACGGCTACGCGCGGCATACTCCCATTGCGCCTCGGTTGGCAGACCGAAGGGCACGCCGGTCTGCTTGCCTAGCCACTCGCAATAGTCCCTCGCCTGCTGCCAGTACATGCCGGCCGGGACCAGCGGATGGCGGTAGACACCCGGCGGCAATGAACGGCCCGGTCTCGGCTCCATTCCCGCCCGGGGTCGCCCGGTGGCGTCGGCGAACACGTCGTACTCGGCATAGGTGGTCTTGAACCGGGCAAGGTTGTAACCCGTCAGCGTGACTTTGAAGGGCGGTTTGTTATCGAGTCCGCTCGTGTAGTACAACCCCTCCGGGGTCCACCCGAGCCCGAAATCGCCCATCATGAAGCTGCCGCCTTCGACCCGGATCAGGTCCTTCAGCACCTTGCGCTTGAGCTTCGCTACGCGTTCCTCGATGCTGCCTTCCGTCAAGGCCAGCAGCTCAGCTGTGAGTGCCGGAGGCTGCTGCAAGATCGGCGCGTCCTCGCCCGGGTCTTCCGACATGATGGGCTGGCGTGGTGGCTGG